>JBBRGS010000098.1:0-13255 GCA_038240635.1 Armatimonadota bacterium | reverse complement strand
CCGGAGCGGCTTCAGGAGTCGCCGGAGCGGCTTCAGGAGTCGCCGGAGCGGCTTCAGGAGTCGCCGGAGCGGCTTCAGGAGTCGCCGGAGCGGCTTCAGGAGTCGCCGGAGCGGCTTCAGGAGTCTCTGACGCGGTCTCCTCCGGAGCGGTCACCGCCGGGGCGCTTTCAGGGACTTCAGGGGTCGCTTCGGCGGGGGCCTCCTTCGGCGCTTCCGGCGCGGGGGCCGGGGCCGGGGCCGGGGCGGGCTGAGGCGGCGGAGCGGAGCGCGGCAGGGTGAACGGAACGCCTGCAGACACGGTGATCAGGTGGCGGAGGACGCCATCGGTGATCTTCAGGATGCGGTCGAGTTCCTGGACGGCGGCGGACGGAGCGTTGAACTCCATCACAATGTAGGTGCCTTCGCGCTTGTCCTTGATCTCATACGCCAGGCGGCGCTTTTCCCACCGTTCCTGAGTTTTCACTTCCGCACTTTGGCTTTCGGCCAGCGTGCGGAACCGATCCATCATGGCGTTGACGGCGTCATCGGTCAGGTCGGGATTGAGGATGTAAACGAGCTCATAGTCTTGCATGAGGGTTTCACCTCCCTTCGGACGGAAGGCTCCGGCGGGAACCGGAGCAGGAAGGCGTGTCTTTTCGTTTGGGAGAGGGGCGTGTCGCTCCGGCTAAAAAAAGTCACACCGTTATCGCGGAATGGTGGAAAGGACAACCGTCGCCGAGCGGCGGGCACCTGTGTGAGGCGGGCTGCATCTGCGAGGGTCGTTCCGCGACCTCAACCATTATAGACACGTGGAGGTGAATGTCAAGGAACGCTTGTTCGTATTATGGCGCCGAATGCAAGCGCTGTCAAGCGATTTTCGACCGGAATGAAGAGGCGCCCGGCGTTAATGCAGTCCCGGTCCCAGGTTGTCCAGAACCAGGATGTCGCCGTCATAGTGCGCGAAGATGCGCCACCCGCCCTTATCCGCCCATGCGTCCATCTCGTGCGTCGAGGGGAACTTCGATTTCCCTTTCAGCGGCTTGAAGTCAAGGGAGTTAGGATTGGGGTGACTCTCCATTTCCAGGTACGCCGCCAACTGGTCCATCCGCGTGTTGAGGTCAAGCCAGCAGTTTCCATCGAGATGCCTGGCTTCTTTCTCGAAGGCGTCAGAGTACCGGATTTGGGCGCTGGGCGGAGGCCAAAACGTCTCTTTGTAAATTGCCGGCCTGGCTTTCTTCCAGACGACATCGCCCCAAACCGTCAGACCCGACTCTCCCTCCAATTCCAGGATGAACATGTCGGGAAGGGCGGAAGAGTCCACCACCGTCAGGCCAAGGGCGAGTCGTCGCATGGGTTGCAGATACTCCCGCAGGTTCGCTTCGGGTTCCAGGCTGTTGGGCAGGCCGGGCAGGCGAGGAATTCGCAGTAACCCTTCTGCCGACTCAAAGATGTAGACGGTTTCATCCGCGTAAAATTGCGCGAGAGTCTGAAGAAACCCCTGAATGCTTTTGAAACCTCCGGTGAGATTGAAGATCACGCGGTAATTCTGTCGCACCGGAGTGATGGTTTCGTCGCACCAGCGTACGATGTCCGACAGGGCGAGTCGAAACGCCTGCAAATCCGCTGTCTGGAGGTCTGAGGGCGCATACGCCTGGGCGTTGAGGCCCCTGGTCTTTAGCCACTCCTGGATGATTTCCGCCGTCGCCCGGCCCATGCATGTATCGGTGCTGAGCAGGAAATGCAGGTCCGATGGATGGTTTTCGAGTTGATGATCATACAGGTGGATGAGAGTATTGAGTTCAGCGGACGCTTTTTTCGCCTCCTCCAGGGAGGCGGTGGACAGTTTCCTTTTGGCGAGAGCGACCACTTCCTGAAGCGCAGCGCGAGGTTCATCAGGGATCGCGTCCCATTGTTTGGCGTTGGCGTGTTTCATCACCAGGCCCCTGTTGCCGCCGGCCACATTGGTCAGGATGCTGGTCCCGCATGGGGTTAACACAAAGTACGGTTTGGGCATATCTGATCTCCAGTCAGAATGGTAAGGCGCAAAGGCTTCCTTTGCGACTTTAGATGAAGTTCCCCGCCATCTCCAGATGCAGCAGGTACATATCGGCGAACACCTTCATGGCGACGCGGGTGCAGTAGCGGTAATCGCGCATCAGGTGGGACCATTCCCAGCGGTCGCTGATCTCCGGCCCCATGACCGCTTCGGCGGATTCGAGGAAGAGCATGATCGCTTCGGTGATCTCGCTGGGGGGAAAGTTCATCGCGGCGCGTTGCTGGCAGAGCCGCTCGACATACTGCCACAGGAGTTCGGTGTCGTCGGCCTCCAGCAATTGGACGCAGGCGGCGATGAATTGAAGCCGTGTCGCCCGTAGTTCTTCGGTCGGGCAGACGGAGTAGCTGGAGCCGGAAAGGGCGTGAAGCGCCTGCGTCCAGTGTTCCGCCACTCGCGGAGCGGCTTCGCGGAGGCGTTGGGCGGAGGTGAGTGCGGAAGCGGCGGTGATCAGATCGGAGGAAGCGGAGGGGTCTCTGCGACGGGTCGTCAACGTCATGGCGGCGAAGAGGTCCTTCTTCAGAAGTAAGCGGCAGGGGGGCGCCCCATCGGCCTGCCCAGGAATTTAAGAATTTGAGTCTGCGGCGTCACCCTCCTTTTGACGGCCTGCGTCGCCGGAAGTTCCCTCGTCGCCACGCCTGTCACCAGGTGGTTTCCCTTAGCGGATGTGACGGATCAAGGGACTGGATCAGGAAAACGCTTCCCCGGTGATGGTGAGGCCCGCGCCCGGTTGGGGGACCATGATGCGGAACGCCCCGGCGGCGCGGAGGGCGGCCTCGGTGGTGGCAGGGTTTGCGCACAGGGCGATGATGGTGCCGCCCGCCCCGGCCCCGGCGAGCTTGGCGCCGAACGCTCCGGACTGTCGCGCGGCTTCAATCAGGTGATCGCAGGCGGGATGGGAGCCACCGAGGCCCTTTTGAATCTCGTGATTCTCGTTCATCGCCGCGCCAAGGCTGCGCCAGTCGCCCGCCAGTAGCGCCTTCTTCCCGTCGCGGCCCAGAGTCGCCACGCGCTCGTAGGCGGCGATGACCTCCACGTCGCCCTCCTCCCAGCGCACCCGCAGGGGCCGGTGCACTGAGCCGGAGTTGCGCTCAATCCCCGTGGACGCGAGCAACAGCGGCGGCGTGGGGGAGACGGCGACCAGCGGCTCCACGGTGGCGAGGGGTTCGCCGGACGCCGCGCCGAGCAGCCCCTCCTTGCCGCGCGTATCAATGTAATTGCGGCCGCCGAACACCGTCATATACTGGTCCTGAAAGCCGCACTGCACCCCCATGACGTTCCATTCAATGATGCGGCACTCCTCGGCGATCCAGTGCGGCGGCAGCTCGCGCCCGATGAAGCGGAGCATAGCCCCCGTGAGCGCCGCGCATAACGCCGTGGACCCCGCGAGGCCGGAGCTGGCGGGCACGTCGGTGCGGCAGGCGAACTCGAAGTTGCGGTGCGGCAGGTCGTCCCAGAAATAGTTGAGGACCGCCTTCACGATGTCGAGGTAGTCGCCGGACGGCTTCAGGTCGTCGCGGGAATGGATATCGGCCTGCACGCCGCTGCTGTTCACGCGGAGGCCGTCGGCGGGGCGGAGGGTGGCGGTGGCGCGCTCGGCGAGGGAGGTGGAGACCACGCTGCCGCCATACATATCAGAAGGATTGCCCACAATTCCGGCGCGGCCGGGGCTGGACGCTTCGATCACCATACACCTCCTGATTACACTATGAGTGTTGAGTCACGGGATGAGGGCGGAGAGGCGTCGGCGTCTCCCCTTCCCTGTTCCGTCCTTCGCCGCGCCCCTCCTGCACGCGGCGCCCTCCCGCCATGCGCCCCGAAAGAGGCTCGCTATGACCCCGGACGACTTCGACGCGCTCACGTTTGATTGCTACGGCACGCTGATTGACTGGGAAACCGGGATGCTGGCGGCTCTGCGCCCGCTGCTGGACCGGCGTGGCCTGACGCCCACCGATGACGCGATCCTGGAGCGGTTCGCCGCCTGGGAAGCCGAGGTGGAGAGCGAGCCGTATCTCCCCTACCGCGAGGTTCTGCGCGAGGTGACGCGCCGCTGGGCGGGCGAATGCGGCTTCGCGCCCGACGACGAGGAGGCCGACGCCCTCGCGGAGTCGCTGCCGCACTGGCCGCCCTTCGCCGACACCGTGGACGCGCTCACTACGCTGGCCCGGCGGTACCGGCTGGGGATCATCTCCAATGTGGACGACGACCTGTTTGCGGGGACGGCGCGGCGGCTCGGCGTCCCGTTCGACTTCGTGGTGACGGCGTCGCAAGTGAAAAGTTACAAGCCAGCTCCCGCGCACTTCCTCGCGGCGCTGAACCGCCTGGAGCGTTCAGGCGTTCGGCGAGACCGAATCCTTCACGTGGCGCAAAGCCTCCATCACGACATCGCCCCGGCCCGCGCCCTGGGGCTGGCGACCGTGTGGGTGAACCGGCGCATGGGGCAGCCGGGGTCCGGCGCGACGCTGCCCGCTTCCGCCGCGCCGGACATGGAGGTCCCCGACCTGCGGACGCTGGCAGCGTGGGCGGCAGCCTCCTGCGAGCGCTTCACCCCGTGAGGCGGCGCGCCATCCGTGTCCGTCGCGTCAATAACTCCCCATGTCCTTGAGCCAGACCGCGCCATCGAAGTCCGGCCCTTTAGGCGGGCACTCCGTCGGAACCGCCACATCCCGCTGCCACTCGCCCTTCACGGTGAACTCCGACACCAGCTTCCCCTCCACTTCCCTCAGTCGCAATCGGCTGTCGGGATCGCCGTTGAGCCGCTCGATCACCGTCGGTCGCGCCTTCACCGGAACCCGGTCCAGCAGCAGCCGTTGTTGAGTCGCCGTCAACTTCTTCCACACCATCCCTTCGGTTGAACTCATCCGGAGGCGTTGGGGGGCGTCCAGCGCCTCATACACCGCGAACGGCCCCGCCACGCCGGTGATCGCGTCCGCCAGCGGGTTCATCTGCCCGAACGCGCGGATCTGCGCGCCGGTGAGCGTGAAGGCGAGGGCGGTGAACTCCTTCCGCTGGAGCGCCTGCTTCAGGTGATACCGCTCGCTCCAGTAGCGGACCCAGCGGCGGGTGGATTTGGCGGAGGCGTCCTGATCGTCCAGGACATACCAGTGAGCGTTGCGGAAGAGGAAGAGGGCGTGGGGGCGTTCCCATGTGGAGTTGAGGCGGCGGGCGAACTCGTCGAGGGCGGCGCCGAGCGGCTGGTCGCGGATGTCTTTGGGGAGGGCGGGCTGAGCGTCGTAGAAGCTGTCGGCGAGGAACTCGATGTCGGCGTCTTTGGAGAAGGCCTGGAACAGGTCGTCGGTGGCGGTGAGGGGAGTGTTGTAAGCGCCGGAGCAGGCTTCGGGCTTGCGGAGGTCGGGGAACATCACCCGAACCTTGCGCTGGAGGTCGGGATCATCCCCCGGCGTGCGGGAGGGCCGCTTCACCGGCTCCTTCATCGCGGGGTCCCCGTCCTGAGTACTCATTTTGGGGATATATTTATCGTTGACCTTAATATAATCCATGCTAAATTGATTGCCATTATTTAAAACATAGTCTATATCACTCTGCGAATTAAGTAAGTTTTCGTAAATAACGGCTTTTTTATCGGCACTCCAGTCACCAGGCTGATATTGGGAGGCTCTCCCAGGATCAAAAAGCGTAGTTGTGAGGCAGTAAATTCTTCCAGTGGAGGAGTCTGCTTGGTTTTATCAGGATTGACATAGGTGATCCTCCAGGAGAACTTTTCATAAATGGCCTTCTGGTCTTCCTGGCTCAGTTGCTTAAACGGGATTTGAAACGTCTCGCCCTTGAAGATGTGATCAACCGCCTCCGGGGAGAGCTGGGTCATCAGCCGGGGGAATACGTTGTAAGCTTCATTGATCCGCGGGTCTTTGGCGTATACCTTATCCAGCGCCTCAAACCGTTTGCGGAGGTCTTCCCTGCCGCTGTTTTGGATCGCTAATTTCCGCTGGTCATACGCTCCGCGATACAGGACGTATCGTTTCGTCTTCTCGTAGTAGCGCAGCCGGAAGCCGAACAGGTCCTCCACCGCCTGGATGACCTCCTTCAGGGGCCGCTTCACGAACCGCCCGGTGACTTTGTGGTCCTGCGTGTCCCGGTCGGCTGCGAGGGTAATCCCGGCCTGCTTACTGAGTTCGGCACACAACTCGTCGAGATCGAGCGAGTTGGCGGTGAGGGTGATGGGAGCGGCTCCGGCGGTCGGGGGGAGGGGCGCGGGCGGCGGGAGTTGCTGCGGACGGGAAGACGGGGCCGGGGCGGCTGGAGCGGGGGTGGGCGCCGCTTCCGGTGTGGCGGAGTGGGCGGCGTGCGCCGGGAGGGAGACCAGGGTGAGCAGGCCGGCCACCAGGAGCGATAGGAAAGCGCATGGGAAGGGCAGGCGCTGCGAAGGGTTTTGTGAGGCAAACCTGTTCAGTCCGGACATCTTTCCACTCCGTTTCCATATGTCTCTGATGATTATCCCACTATTGGAATTAACCCTGGGAGATTGTTTGTTTTTCTTCAGTTCGCCCAGTTCACCACAGCAAGATTAATCGGGGCAAAGTGACCGAGGTTATTGGAGACCAGCACGGCGTTCTCCTTGAGTGTGGTGACGGCGATCAACAGGTCCATCGGCTGGATGGACTTTCCGGCCTGGTGTATTCCTTTCCAGAGTTCCGCCGCGTCGTCCCAATCCGTTCCCAATAACTCCGAAGCGCCCCACTGTTGAGTGAGCTCGGCGTACCGCCTGAGGAGCCGTGTCGAGTCCTTTAGCCGGAGGTAGCGGGTCACTTCAAACCGAACCCCGGGCGCCAGGATGAACTGCGCGCCCTGCCGAATGGCTTCACGATACGCGCGTTCCACCTCCTCCCGTTCGCGCAGCAGGTAACTCAGGATGTCGGAATCGAGCACGTACCTCACAGTTCCGGATCCCACGCGCGAAACGGGATCGGATGGCGTTCCCGGAACGCCTCAAACTCCTCCAGCGCCTCTATCTCGTCCGGGGTCAGAGGGTCCTGTTTCCACTCCTCCAGCACGTCGAGCATCGCTCGCTGGTCCGGCGAAAGGCCGTCATCTCCCTCAGGCTTCTCGTTCTCCGGGGGGAGGGCCACCACTCGAACCCGCCGACCAGCCAGTTCGCGGGAGTGGGACAGGACCTCCTCCCACGTCCCTTCCAGTTCCAGTTTCGTTTCCGTCCGCGCCATATGGGTTCACCTCCGGGAGGAGTGTAGCAGGCGGGATCGCGTCAGTAACTCCCCATGTCCTTCATCCAGACCGCGCCATCGAAGTCCGGCCCTTTGGGCGGGCACTCCGTTGGAATCATCGTCCCGATCAGAGTGGCGGGAAGGCTACTGTGACAGAAACCTCCCTTCGCCTGAGGTTTCGCCGCTGTTCCCGCGCCTCCTTTGGTGAAGACGCCGCCATCTGTCCGGTCACCCCGGTATCGTAGCGGAGTCCTGGAAGTCGCCTTCTAACCATCGCGCCGCAAACGGGTTCATTAAGGGGTTGCCTACACTCATATGGAGTCATTTACTGTAGAGGCGTGGAGGCGTTGGCCTGGGGACCTACAGGAATTCCACTCGACCGCGCATTTGCTCAGGGGTCAGCAGTAGATTCATCCGTTCGATGCGCCGTATCACCTCTCCCACACTCATCGGAGAGGGAATAAACACGATCCCTGCATGCTCCCATCCCTGATCATGCAGCCGCAAAAAGTCCGCGTCCCGGGTGATCAGAACCCGCCCTTCCGCCGCCCGGCTCAGGTGAGTCTCGTCTGAAGCCCCTCGTGTGCCCGCATCCATTACGGAAATAACGTCCATCCCCCGCCGCCGCAGCCCCTGAATGACGGATGTGGGGATATGTTCATCCGCATAAAAATGTAGGGAGGTAATCAAGCGATCATTGTTCCGTCGGGAAGGGCGGCAGCAAGGAAGGAGTACGGAGGCGCATATCAGCGATGAACGCTTCATCCTCCGCAATGGTCTGATCAATCTCACTGCGGTGATCGAAGTAGTAGGTCAGCGCGGCGTCAATCTCCGCCAGGGTCAGATCGTATTCCGAGGCGATCTCATCCGGCGTCATCCCCAGCCGCTCGTGCCAGATCGCCACATTCTGCACGGTGATGCGGTGTCCCGCGATGCGGGGCTTCCCCCCTGCCAGACCAGGGGTCCGCACTAGGTGTTCAGTAAGCACAGGATTGGACATTCCGGCCTCCACCAACACGCAGAGATCAGGGCGACCGCGTGGGCGCCCCGGCGGCGCGTGAGATTCATATGGCGACGTTCACTTCTCTCTTATTCTACTCTAGCGCCCACTGCCTTAAAGGTCTTCACCTCCCCAGGATTGTATTGCCTTCCTGGAAGTCGCCTTCGATCCGAAGCGCCGCCAGCGGATTAAGTTGGCTGCTGGCGCATCAATAATTCCACTTCGTGTAGAGGCGTGGATGCGTTATCCGGGGGACCTATAGAAATTCCACTCGACCACGCATTTGCTCAGAGGTCAGCAGAAGATTTATCCGTTCAATGCGCCGTATCATCTCCCCCACGCTCAACGGATAAGGAATAAAACCAATGTCCGCATGCTCCCATCCCTGATCATGCAGCCGCAAAAAGTCCGCGTCCCGGGTGATCAGAACCCGCCCTTCCGCCGCGCGGCTCAGGTGGGTTTCATCTGAAGCCCCTCTCGTGCCCGCATCCGTGACGGAAATAACGTCCATTCCCCGCCGCCGCACCCCCTGAATGACGGATGTGGGGATATGTTCATCCGCATAAAATCGAAGTGAGGTCCTCATGCGATCAGGGTTTCGGCGGGAAAGGCGGCAGCAATGAAGGATTACGTAGACGCATGTCAGCGATGAACGCTTCATCCTCCGCAATGGTCTGATCAATCTCACTGCGGTGATCGAAGTAGTAGGTCAGCGCGGCGTCAATCTCCGCCAGGGTCAGATCATATTCCGAGGCGATCTCATCCGGCGTCATCCCCAGCCGCTCGCTCCAGATCGCCACATGCTGCACCGCAATGCGGCGTCCCGCAATGCGGGGTTTCCCCCCCACCACGCCAGGGGTCCGCACAATCTGTTCCGTGAGCACAGGGTTGGACATTTCGGCCTCCACGAACATGGATGGATCGCAGTGACAGCGCGGACGCCTCGGCGGCGCTCTCTCCATCCGCCTCATCCAGACCGATCCTGCGTCAGGGAGAAGTCAGGCGGTCGTACAGGCGGAAAAGGCGCCTGTGGATCAGGATTCGTCCTCCAGAACCCGGAAACGAATCGGGTGATCCTTTCTGAATTGCTCAAACTCCTCCAGAATCTTCCTGTCTTCCTCTGAAAGCGGGTCTTCTCTCCATTCCTTCAGGACTTCCAGCGTCGCCCTGTTTTCGGGTCGGATGCTCGTCCGGGCTGAAGGGGACGAGGCTGCCGGGAACGCTTTCTGTTGAATCCTCCGCCCTGACAACTTGCTGGACCAGGCGAGGATTTCCTCCCATGTCCCCTCCAACTCCAGTGTATCGGTCTCCATCATCCTACACCTCCGCTGAATTAGACCACTCCTCCTGTTCAGCGCCGTATTTCCGTCGTCTCCAGGTTGAGGTGGCAGGCGATGGCTTCCCGCACATTCCTATAGATTTCATCCAGAGTGTCGCCCTGTGAGAAACAGCCCGGTAAGTCGCGTACTTCCGCCCAGTACCCTCCCTGAGATTCCTCGTGGACCACCGTCCTCCAGCCGTTATCAGAGGCGCTCATTCCTTAACCTCGACTCTTCCCCATCGCTGACTCACATCTCATGATTCCAACCCGTTAGCCGTTACGCCTATTCTACTCCCCTCGAACCGAAATACCGAAGCGCCGGAGAGGAGGGTCCGGCGCTTCGATGATGCATTGTGGAACGGCAGGGACTTCAGTCTTGCTTCAGCTCATCGCGGGTTCCCGCGCCGCCTCCGCCGCGAAGGTGAAACGCTCATTCTCATCCACGTCCACCTGGATCGTGTCGCCTTCGCGGAAGTCGCCCTCGATCAGCCGCATCGCCAGCGGGTTCTCGATCTCCCGCTGAATCGCCCGCTTCAACGGACGCGCCCCATACACCGGATCGAACCCTTCCAGCGCGATCCGGCGCTGCGCCGCGTCGCTCACCTTAAGCGTCAGCCGACGATCCGACAGCCGCTTCACCAGCCGCTCCAGTTGGATGCCGACGATCTCCTGAATCTGCTCCGCCGACAGGCTGCCAAACAGGATGATGTCGTCCACCCGGTTGAGGAACTCCGGTCGGAAGTGCGCCCGCAGCGCCTCCATCACCCGGCTTCTCGCCGCCTCCGCGTCGCCACCGAACTCCTGAAGATACTGGCTGCCGATGTTGCTGGTCATGATGATGACGGTATTCTTGAAGTCCACCGTGCGGCCCTGGCCGTCGGTGAGGCGCCCGTCGTCGAGGATTTGCAGCAGGACGTTGAACACGTCGGGGTGCGCCTTCTCCACCTCATCGAGGAGGATGACCGAGTAGGGCCGCCGCCGTACCGCTTCGGTGAGTTGGCCACCCTCCTCAAAGCCGACGTAGCCCGGAGGCGCGCCCACCAGCCGCGACACGGTGTGCTTCTCCATGTATTCGCTCATGTCGAGGCGGATCATCGCCCGCTCATCGTCGAAGAGGAACTCGGCCAACGCCCGCGCGAGCTCCGTCTTCCCCACTCCGGTCGGCCCCAGAAAGATGAAGCTGCCGATGGGACGGTTCGGGTCGCCGAGGCCCGCTCGCGCCCGCCGCACCGCATTGGACACCGCGACAATCGCCTCGTCCTGCCCCACCACGCGCTGGTGCAGGTTCGACTCCATCCGCACGAGCTTCTGAATCTCGCCTTCCAGCATACGGGTGACGGGGACGCCGGTCCACTTGCTGACGACCTCGGCGATGTCCTCCTCGTCCACCTCGTCTTTGAGGAATTTCTGGTCGCGCTGCAACTCCTCCAGGGCGGCGTTCTCGTCCGCGAGCCGCTTCTCCAGTTCGAGCATCACGCCGTACCGGAGCCGCGCCGCTTCACCCAGGTTTCCCTCGCGCTCGGCCTTCTGCTCCTCCATGCGCGCCTGATCCATCTGGTCCTTGGTCGCCTGAATGGTCTGGATCGCCTCCTTCTCCCGCTGCCAATGCGCGGTCATGCCGTTGAGTTTCTCCTCCAGGTTGGCGAGGTCGGCTTCGAGGCGGGCGAGGCGTTCGGCGCTGGCGGGGTCGGTCTCGCGCCTGAGGGCTTCGCGCTCGATCTCCAGCTGCCGCCGTCGCCGCTCAATCTCGTCAATCTCCGTTGGCATGGAGTCGATCTCCATCCGCAGGCGACTGGCCGCCTCATCCATCAGGTCAATCGCCTTGTCCGGCAGGAACCGGTCGGCGATGTACCGATCGGAGAGGACCGACGCGGCGACGAGGGCGCTGTCGGTGATCTTGACGCCGTGGTGGACCTCGTACTTTTCCTTGAGGCCGCGCAGGATGGCGATGGTGTCGTCCACGTTGGGCTGACCGACGACGATGGGCTGGAAGCGGCGTTCGAGGGCGGCGTCCTTTTCCACATGCTTGCGATACTCATCGAGCGTGGTGGCCCCGACACAGCGGAGTTCGCCCCGCGCGAGCATCGGCTTGAGAAGGTTGGCGGCGTCCACCGCGCCTTCCGCCGCGCCCGCTCCCACGAGGGTGTGCATCTCGTCAACGAAGAGGATGATCTCCCCGGCGCTCTCGGTCACTTCGCGGAGGACGGCCTTCAGGCGGTCTTCAAACTCGCCGCGATACTTCGCGCCCGCGATGAGCGCGCCGATGTCGAGGCCGATCAGCCGCTTGTTCTTTAGACCTTCCGGCACGTCCCCGGCGACGATGCGCTGCGCCAGCCCTTCCACGATGGCGGTCTTGCCGACGCCCGGCTCCCCGATGAGGACCGGGTTGTTCTTGGTGCGGCGGGAGAGGACCTGAATGACGCGGCGAATCTCCTCGTCGCGGCCGATCACCGGGTCTAGTTTGCCTTTGCGCGCGAGGTCGGTGAAGTCCCGGCCATACTTTTCGAGGGCCTGATACTTCTCTTCCGGGTTGGCGTCGGTGACGCGATGAGCGCCGCGCACGTCGGTGAGGGCCGACAACACTGCATCGTGAGTCACGCCGTGTCGCTGGAGGAGCTTGCCGACGAGCGTGATCGCGCCATAGGTGGCGGCGAGCAGCAGGTGTTCGGTGCTGAGGTACTCGTCCTTGAGGTTTTGGGCTTCTGTCCACGCCTGCTGGAGCAGAGTGTTGAGCGCAGGCGAGACGTAGAGCTGGCCGGTGGAGGTCCCGCCGGAGACTTTAGGCATACGCGCCACGTCCTGGGCCAGTTCCCCGCCGAGAACCTGCGGCGTGACGCCGAGTTTATGGAGCAGGGGGAGGACGACGCCATCCGATTGGGCCAGCAGGGCGAGCATGAGGTGCGCGGGTTCGACCTGCGCCTGGCCGTGGGTTTCGGCGAGGTCCTGGGCGTCTTTGAGCGCCTCCTGGGATTTAACGGTGAGTTTATCCATCCTCATGGAGGAGTCTCCTTTCGCAAGTGGGGCATAGAGAGTGTACCCGACTAGTTGAAGCGCTTCCTGTCAGCAGCTATGAGTGTCATGCGCTCAATCGGGTTCCGTTATTTATGGCCAGGGTCAGAATCAATCAGTAACCCAGAGGGCCGCAGAGAAACCCACGGGAAGCCCGGTGATGGATTGAGAGGCGCGAAAGGGTTTTAGGGCGACCTATGTTGTCGCTCTCCGGAAACCCAAAGCCTCGCTCTCCCAAAACCCGTTCCGCCGATCAGATGGAGTGCGGCGTAGTTCCTTCTCAGGACTTCTCACGCGCTTCTCCGGGGTTTCTCTGCGGCCCTCAGCGCTCTCTACGTTACTGGTTGACACTGACCCTGGTAGTTGACCCTGGGCGAATTTCCCCCTCAGCCCCCTTTGGCTGAGCCGATGCGGAAGCGGTTCACAGCGACGGCGAGGATGACGACCGCGCCGACAATGATGCCTTCCCACAGGGTGGCGTCGCGCTTAATGAGGAGAGCGGTCCCGTTGATGACGATGACGAGCAGCGCCACGCCCAGCCCGGCGCCAAACGCCGTGCCCAGGCCGCCCTGGAGGCTGCACCCGCCCACGACCGCCGCTGCCACTGCGTTCAGCTCGTAGCCTATGCCGGACTCCGAACTGCCCTGGCCGAGATAGGCGGTGTACAGGATGCCCGCCAGCGCCGCCAGGACCGCGCTCATGCAGTAGGCGAG
>JBBRGS010000097.1:0-13263 GCA_038240635.1 Armatimonadota bacterium | reverse complement strand
GTGTTCGCGGGGGACGCTAATGGCAACGGCTCGATCCAGTACGACGGGGCGGGGAACCGGACCCGGATGGGCCGCTACGACACGAACTACTCCGGCTACACCGGCGGGGTGATCACCCACACCTGGGATACGCAGGACCGGTTGCTGTCGGACACCTCGAACTTCCTGTATGGCCGCAGCCACACCTACCACTCCGACGACGCGGGGAACCCGGACCTCGTGCGGGGGGTGAGTAAGAGTTACAACGCGGCCAACCAGCAGATCGGGAACGGCTACAACGGAGACGGGGCGCCGACGCTCTACGGCACGAAGACGCTGAAGTACGACGTGGAGGAGCGGCTGACGTGGTGGGGGACGCCTACGACGGCGACCCTGCAGATGGGGTATCGGGCGGACGGCCTGCGGGCGTGGAAGCAGGTGGGAACGGGGTCGAAGACGTATTTCCTGTATGACGGCGGAACGCTGCTGAGCGAGATGAACGCGAGCGGGAGCGTGACGGCGACGGACACGGTGGGGGCGAACGGGCTGGCTAGCCGGCGGGTGGGGAGCGCGACGACATACTACTCGTTCGATCCGAGTGGGAACGTGACGGATCGGATCACGCCGGGCGGGGACAATGTCATGGACACGGACGCGTACGACGTCGTGCGTCATGGGGCGATTAACCCGTATGGGTACGGGGCCAGTGGGGGTACTACACCGACACCGGGTTAATCGTCTTTGGCTGGGCGTGTTAACGCGCCGCGCGCCCCTCCCTCACGGCGGCCTGAAACACGGCGGCCAGTCCCTCGGCGTAACGCGCCGGAATGAAGCGCTCCAGCGCCCCCGCGCGGGCGGCTTTTCCCATCGCGCGGAGACTGATACGATCCCGGTGGAGGCGCTCCACGAGGTCGGCGAGGGCTTCCGCATCGCCAGGGGGATAGTGCAGACCGCTCACGCCTTCCGCGATCAGCTCCGACGTGCCCCCGGCGTCCGCGCCGATCACCGGCAGCCCCATCTTCATCGCCTCCACCGTCACGCGCCCAAACGCCTCGCTCCGCGAGCAGACCAGCGCCCCATCCGCCCGCCGATACTCCGCGAACGGGTCCTCCGTCGGGCCGCGAAGCGTCACGCGATCCGCCACCCCCAGCGCCTCCACGAGCGCGTGCAACTGACCCACATACGCCGCGTGATGCTGCGACCCCACCAGCGACAGCGCCACCAGAACCCCTCGGTCTCGCAGCAAGGCGACCGCGCGAACGGCGTCCTCCTGGCCCTTGCCCGGCGTCATCTGACCCATCAGCAGCAGCCGCAGCGGCGCGGAATCGTCGGGGGAAGGGGTCGCGGGATGAGCGAGCGCATCCCGCGGAATCTCCACCGCGTATTCCACCACCGACACCTTCCCCGGCGCGAAGTGAGGCTTAAAACGCCGCGCCACCGCCTCCGAGTTGGCGACGACGCTTGTGGAGAGGCGGTCCATCTCGCGCAGGGCGCGCGCTTCTCCCCCGTCGAAGCGGAGATTATGGTCCTCCCGCCCGAATTCATGGAGATACCAGACGTGCGGCAGCCCCGCGAGACGCGACGCCCGCGCGCCCGTCGCAACCGTTAGCGTGTTCGTCACCACGAGGTCGGGCGCCAGACCCCGCAGCCACTCCGCCATGCGCCGGGCATCCCGCCGGTGCGGAATCGCTCGCTTGATGCGATAGTACGCGGCGGGCTTCCACGATTCGCCGGGGTGAACCCACCACGCAAACGGCAGCGTCGTCACCTCGGCGCCCGCCGCCCGCAGCGCCGATTCCAGCTCGCCCGCGTGGGGAATGGCCACATGAACGACGTGCCCCGCCTGCGACAGGCCGCGAACCGCCTCCACGAGGCACCGCTCCGCCCCGCCCAGGGCCGCCGTGTGCGATACCCACGCGATCTTCAGGCCGCTCACCGGGCCGCGCCCCGCCGTCCCCACAGGTTCACATACCAGTGCGGCGGGACGCCGGAGCGGACCTCCGCCTCCGCATCCTCCAGCGGCATGACGCGATCCCGCACATCATCCAGCGCCCGGAGTTCCGTGAAGCCGAGGTCTCGCAGCGCTAACGGGAGATCGAGCGGATCGGTGTCGGCGTTTCGCATACAGGCTGGATTCCACTCGATGAAGAGCGTGAGCGGCCGCTCGCCGGAGAGGAGTCGCGTCATGCCGGCCAGCGCCTCCAGTTCGGCGCCCTCCACATCCACCTTCATCACGTCCCCCTCGCCCGGAATCAGCTCATCCACCGGCGCGGCCTCCACCATGAGCGTCCGCACTGTCTCCGTGAGCGGATGCGCGTGGAAGCCGTGCGAATCGCTGGAGCCGGTGAGATGAAACTCCCGCATCTCCCGCCGCCCCGCCGCCGCCACCGGGTGAACCACCACCTGCGACAGTCCGTTCAGGGCCACGTTGCGCCGCAGGACCTCCAGGTTGTCCGGCCCCGGCTCCACGGCGTGAACCGCCCCCGTCGGCCCCACGCGCCGCGCCGCCAGCAGGCTGTAAAAGCCGATGTGCGCCCCCACGTCCACCACCGTCATGCCGGGCCGGAGGGCTTCGAGGAACGCGCGGCGCGTGGCCGGTTCATAATCCTCGTAGACGTAATGGTTGAGGAAGCGGCGCGGCAGTTCCATCTTCACGCCATAGCGTTGGATGATGAACGACTCGGCGGTTGCGTGATCGGGGTGCGACAGGCGAAACCGTAGGCGGCGCTGCAAATGGCGCAGCTTACGCGGCAGGCTCCGGCCGGGGTCGGTCAGCGGTTTCGTCAACGGGTCAGGCGGCCAGCTGGCGCAGCACATAGGGCAGGATGCCGCCGTGCAGGAAGTACTCCACCTCAATCGGCGTGTCAATCCGCAGCGTGACCGAGACGACCTGCGTCTCCCCTGACGCGCGGCGGATGACGAGCGTCAGGTCCTGCCGGGGCCGGACGCCTCCCTCCACGCCCACGAGGTCAAACGTCTCCGTGCCGTCCAGCTGCAACGACGCCACCGAATCCTCCGGCTTGAACTGGCACGGCAGGACGCCCATCCCCACGAGATTGCTCCGGTGGATGCGCTCAAAGCTCTGCGCGATGACCGCGCGCACGCCGAGCAGCAGCGTCCCCTTGGCCGCCCAGTCCCGTGAGCTGCCGGTGCCGTACTCCGTTCCCGCGAAGATGAGTAGCGGCGTGGAGCCGGCCTGATACCGGATAGAGGCGTCGAAGATGCTCATCCGCTCGCCGCCCGGCTGATACGCCGTCACGCCGCCCTCGACGCCGGGGACCATCAGGTTCTTAATCCGCACGTTGGCGAACGTCCCGCGCACCATCACGCGGTCGTTGCCCCGCCGCGAGCCGTAGCTGTTGAAGTCCTTCACCTCCACGCCGTGCTGCTGGAGGTACTCCCCCGCCGGGCTGGACGGCTTGATGGACCCCGCCGGGCTGATATGGTCGGTCGTCACGGAGTCGCCAAACAGCGCGAGCGCCCGCGCGCCCTTCACGTCGTGAACCGTCTCCGTCGTCATGCTGAACCGATCAAAGAACGGCGGCTCCTGGATGTAGGTCGACTCCGGCTCCCATTCGTACACCTTGCCGGTGGAGGTCGGAATTTCGCTCCAGAGCGGGTTGTCCTCGGTGAAGTCGCGGTACAGCCGCCGATACGTCTCCGGGTCGAACGCCGAGCCGAGCAGGGCGCTGACCTCCTCCAGCGTCGGCCACAGGTCTTTCAGGTACGTCTCCTCGCCCGCGTCGTTCACGCCGAGCGGCTCGTGCGCGAAGTCCACGTCCACCCGGCCCGCCAGCGCGAACGCCACGACAAGCGGCGGACTCATGAGGAAGTTGGCCTTGACGCTCTGATGCACGCGGGCCTCGAAGTTGCGGTTGCCGGAGAGGACGCTCGCCGTCACGAGGTCGTGGTCGGTGATCGCCTTTTCGATGTGCGGCTCCAGCGGGCCGGAGTTGCCGATGCAGGTCGTGCAGCCGTAGCCGACGACCTGGAAGCCGAGCTGATCGAGGTACGGCTGAAGCCCCGTGTCCGCCAGATACTGCGTCACGACCCGCGAGCCGGGCGCGAGCGACGTTTTCACGGCCGGAGGGACGCTGAGGCCGCGCTCCACCGCCTTCTTCGCCACGAGACCGGCGGCGAGCATCACGGCGGGGTTGGAAGTGTTGGTGCATGACGTGATGGCGGCGATCACCACGTCGCCGTGGGTCAGTTCCACCAGGGCGCGGGGGAACTCGCCTTCGGGCACTTCTTCCACGCGGTCGGGGGTGGGTCGGTTCTCCACCATCTCGGTCTCGGTGTGCGGATTGGTGTTCTCCACGCTCGTCTCCGGCGCGACGGCGGTCGGCACGATCGCCTCATTCTGATCGCCGCCGCCCTGAAGCGGCAGGTTCACCTCGCGGACCCTGCCCGTGACCACCTTGCGGGAGGCGCGGGCGGTTTCCTCCTTGCCGTATCCGCCTTCAGAGAGCGGCTTGTGGAGCAGGTCGAGGAACGTCTCCTTCACATGGTCGAGCTCGATGCGGTCCTGCGGGCGGCGCGGCCCCGCGATGCTCGGCGTGACGGCGCCCAGGTCCAGTTCGAGGAGCTGGCTGTACTGGAGGTCTCCGGCGGCGGGCATCCCGAAGAGGCCCTGCGCGCGGTAGTACTGGCGGAAAGCGTCCACGTGCTCCTCCGGGCGCCCGGTGGCGAGGAGGTAGTCGCAGGTCTTGTCATCTATCGGGAAGAAACCGATGGTCGCGCCGTACTCCGGGGCCATGTTGGCGAGGGTCGCGCGGTCGGTGACGGAGAGGGACGACGCCCCTTCGCCGTGGAACTCGACGAACTTGCCCACGACCTTGCTCTTCCGCAGCATCTCGGTGATGGTGAGGACGAGATCGGTGGCGGTGACGCCCTCCCGCAGGCGACCGGAGAGGTGGACACCCACCACATCCGGCGTGAGGATGTAGACCGGCTGGCCGAGCATCCCGGCTTCGGCCTCGATGCCGCCGACGCCCCATCCCACTACACCGAGGCCGTTCACCATTGTGGTGTGGGAATCGGTGCCAACGAGCGTGTCCGGGTAGAAGACACCGTCCTTCTCCAGCACGCCCTTCGCCAGGTACTCCAGGTTGACCTGGTGCACGATGCCGATCCCCGGCGGCACCACGCTGAGGCCGTTGAACGCCTGCTTCCCCCACTTGAGGAACTGATACCGCGCCCGATTCCGCCGGAACTCTATCTCCATGTTCAACCGAAGGGCGTCCTTCACTTCGGAGTAGTCCACCTGCACCGAGTGATCAATCACGAGGTCCACGGGGACCAGAGGCTCAATGAGGGCGGGGTCCTTGCCCATGCGGGCGACGGCGCTGCGCATGGCGGCGAGGTCCACCAGCAGCGGCACGCCGGTGAAGTCCTGAAGAAGGATGCGGGCGACGACAAAGGGGATTTCGGCGATGCGCTCCTCGTTGGGCCGCCAGTTGGCGAGGGCGCGCACGTCCTCCTCGGTGATTTTGGCGCCGTCGTAGTTGCGGAGGACCGACTCCAGCACGATGCGGATACTGACCGGCAGCGTGGAGACGGCTCCCGCGCCCGTCGCTTCGAGGTGAGGGCGAGAGTAGAAGCGACCGGTTTTGCCGTCGCCCCAGGAAAACTCCTGCAAGGTGTCCAGCAGCGCGTGCGGTTCAGGCATAAAAGTCTCCAGGGCAGGGCAGGGCAGGGGCACGCCAACACGCCAGGTCGGGGGCGAGAGTGATAAAAGTGAGCGTCACACGCTGTTAGTATGGCCTGGTCGCGCGGGAACCGGAAAACCCTTCGCCGAGGAAGTGGCGCGACCGCGAGGGAAGCCGTCATGGCGCGGCGGCAGTCGAACTTCCCCGTAGAGCGGGGGCCTTGGAAGCGGGCCACTCCCAGGGTCCGCCACGGACCTTACCCAAGGTACAACCGCCAGTTTCAACTTCAATCGCAGAGGACACAGAGAGCGCAGAGGTCGCAGAGTAGCCCCGGAGAACCATCAGGTTGTGGGTCTCCGGGGCGGCGCGACCGCATGAACACCCTTGCCACGAACTGAAGGAAGCCGTCACACGGCGCGCCTCTGAGGCCATTCCGCTTCAGGCCGCCGCTTTCGTCTACCCGCCGCCCACGATCCGCGAAGGCGCCTTTCTCAGCGCCCGCGCCGCGTAACTGACCCGGTTGCCGCGCCGCGACTCCGCCGACTTCAGTTCCAGCTCCACTCCTTCGGCGAACGTGCGCTGATCCTCATGCATCAGCGCCAAAATCCAGTCCTGCTGGCCCGAGGTCTCATAGCGTGTCACGCACGAGTGACAATAGGCGCCTGTCATCGGGGAACGCCGGGGCATTTCCAGCGTGACGCGCGTGGGAAACGGCTCCGGGCGATGACACAGCGAACACACCGGCGCCGGAAAGACCTCCGCGCCGGTGTCCAGCGCCATATCCTCAATGAGACGGTTGACCGTGGGGTGCAGGCCCAGATGCGCCCGCGAGAAACGGTACCGCTCGCCCACGCTTTCCAGCAGCCGCATCAACTCCGGGGCCGCTTCGCCTGTCGGGTCCTCAAAGAGGCGCACCGCGGCGGCGACCAGTGGCCCCCGCGCCAGCAGCCGAACGTGGCAACCCGCCCGCAAATCGTTGAAAAATTCGTCCAGCTCGGCGACTTCGGCGGCGTTGCGCGTCCGGGCGAGAAAGACCAGCGTCTCCCCGGCGCTCATGCGTTCCACCGTCACAAAGCCTGGCCCATGCCCCGAAGCAGACTCCTGGGCGGACTCCGGCGCGCGCGGGGGAGGCGCGGGGGAAGCCGGTCGCGGGTCCTTCGTCTCTCTTTGCCGCATCAGGGCGGTCCTCTTCCACGGGAGTCGGATCGCTACAACAGGCGGCGCGCCGATCCCATCGCAACGTCGCCTTTCTCCATTATTGGCGCTTCCCGCAACGCTCCGCAGGACTCTCGCCGTTTCGCGCTACTTTTGATCCGGTTTCCACCGATACAGCAGCGCCTTGGCCCGGTAATCCTCCTCCACGAAGACGAGGTATTCGCCGTCGTTGCGGCGGTGCGCGGTGATGCCCGTGAAGATGTCAATCCAGCCGGTCGCCTCCACGCCGCCCACCGTCGGGCCGGGATCGAACATGCCGACCGCCGCGCCATCCGACAGCCGATTGACCCAGACCTGAGCGCGCTTCTTCCAGCCGCCGGTGAAGACGTACTCCCCGGCCACCGCGACACACTCCGCTTCCTCACCCGCGCCGGACTCGAACGTCACGGCGTCTCGATTGCCCGCCAGGTACCCCTTGCAGATGAACACCTTGCCGATGTGGCGCATGTCGCTGCCCTCTTCCGCCGCGACGAGGGTGTCGGTCTCCGTATCGTACCAGACGCGGGCCACGGTCTTCATGCCTTTGGGCGGGTCCATCACCGTCACTTTGTCGGCCTGGTAGATCGGGTTGCCCTGGGCGTCGAGGCCCTGGAAGTCGTAGCGGAAGAAGCCGTACGCCATCCAGATATTCCCCTTCTTATCCACCCAGAACGGGCCGGGGCGCACCTTCGGGGTATTGGGCGTGTATTCGGCGGCCTGGTAATCACCGTCGCCGTTTCGGTCCCGCCAGATGAAGGACCCTTCGGGGCGTTGCGGCGGCCATTTCTCGTTCGTGCGATAGATCGGATTGCCCCACTGCATGATGAGGCCGGAGGGAATGGCGATCTCCCCGTCGTACCGGAAAATATTGATAAAGTTGCTGGCGAACATCCCTCCAGTGAACATGAACCGCTTCCCTTTGAGATAAACGATCTGCGGCGAGGTGATGCCGTGCTCGCCCTGCTGCTTCACGAACATCAGGCCGCGCGGGTCGTTCGGATACTTGTGGCGATTGAGCGAGTAGCCGACCCATTTCGCCTCCTGTCCAGGAGGGCGGGTGTAATCCATGACGTAATGTTCCTGAGCGGCCCACACGTCTTTCGCGTCGGTGGAGGGGTCCGGGGCGGCCACATCCACGAAGAAGTGACCATACACCTCCCACGCCAGCTGGCCCTTCGACGTGAATTTCCGCAGGACGCTTCCCATCTCGCTCATGGCGACGTAGATGGCGCCCTCAGCGTCCATTCCAATGCCTCGGATGCCCCAGAACTTCGTGGGAGTGACCTTGCCGGGCGTTCCGGCCCCGATGCCCCCATACTCCCCGAAGGCGCGAGTCCGCTTCGGATGAGCGAGGTCGGTCACGTCGTAGAAGAGGACCTGCTGGCGCGGTCCGGTGAGGGAATCGGCGATCATGAGGTCGCCATTGTTCGCCACGGCGAGGGCGGTCGGCTGGTACAGGCCGGGGAACGTGACCGCTTTGCCGTCGCACTCGATGCCTTCAGGGGTGAACTCGTACTCGTTGAACTCCGGGTCGTTGTACCGGACGTTCAGCTTCCATTTGCGGCCCTGCTTATCGGTCGCCTCCAGGCTGTTGGCCCCGACATCCTTGTTGCCCACCACTTTGCCGTCTTTGTACTGGCCAAACTTCTTGCCGCCTTCGTCCCAATGGCTCCACGTCACGCAGGTCCCGTCGGGGAGAGTGTTCATGTGGATGAAGAAGTTTTGCACCCACTGGTCATGGGCGCCGGGGAAGGAGTTACCGACCCAGCTGACGGTGTACTTCAAGGGTTGGCCTCCGAGGCCGGGCGCGGCCTGAAGGGGAAGGGGATTTCCCAGGGCGAACGGCAGGCTGAACGCCACCAGGGCGAGAATACGCGTTGAGAAGCGACCGGCGCGACAGCGCAGAGGCATGGCATGGCCTTTCATAGGCGCGAACGGGATAAACTCGCCAAGGCGGGGCGCCTCCTGCCCGTGACTTCCGAGAGACGGCGTCGGGGAATGCGATCAGGCCCCGCCGGTAGGGGCGATCTGGCTCAACGCTTCGAGAGTGCGCTGCAGGATGGCGTCGGGGGAGCCGTCGGCGCTGACGGGGACGAGCCGCCCGGTCCCGCGATAGTACTCTTCGAGGGGCCGGGTGCTCTCTTCATACGCTTTGAGGCGGACGCGGATCGATTCGGGCTGATCGTCCTCGCGCTGGAGGAGGGCGCCGCCGCACGCATCGCACACGTCGGCCACTTTCGGGGGCCGCGCGGTGACGTGATAGACCGCCTTGCAGGTTCCGCAGGTGCGGCGTCCGCTAAGGCGCGCCACGATCTCATCGAGCGGCAGGTCGTAGCTCACCACGGCGTCCAGGGCGATCCCTTTCTCCTCCAGCATCGCGTCAAACGCCTGGGCCTGTGCGACGGTGCGGGGGAAGCCGTCCATCAGGAAGCCGCCCTGGCAGCGGAAACAGCCGGAGCGCTCGCGGACCATCTCCACCACGAGGTCGTCAGAGACGAGTTCGCCGCGCCCCATGGCGCCGAGGGCGGTCTTCAGCGCGGGGCTGCGGAGTTCTACGGGGGTGGATTTGGAGGCGCGAAACACGTCGCCGGTGGAGAGGTGGCAGGCGCCGAGGGCCTGCGTCAGCCCTTCAGCCTGGGTGCCCTTGCCCACGCCAGGAGGGCCAAGCAGGACGAGATGCCAAACGTGACCCGTATTTTCCGGGGTGGTGTCGCATTGCGCCGACGCGCCGATGAACCAGGCCGCGCGATCAGTAAGGGTAGCCATAAGTAACTCCTATGAGGAGGCGAGGAATACATGAAATCGTAGTAAGGGGAGGTGAAATCGCCAGAGGCCGTCTCCTCCATGAGAGGAAAGCGGTCCTCGGCGCCGGAGGATTATGGGGCGACACGGCGGGGGGCGGCAACGCGAGGCCCTCCCCGCCGCCGATCACGGGAACGGTTCCGGTTGCCGACGTGAAAACGCCTTGTCTATAATGTGGCGGAACCGGCTCTGAACGGATTCGGCGTGGGACGCTCGATGTGTACTCTGCAGCCTCCTATGCGCCCTTCGTCCTCCGGCTCCCGTTGGCGCGCCGGTCGCCTGTTCGCCGCTCCGCCGTCGTCACGTTCTCCCTGAGCGCCATTAAGACCTTTCCCTGTACAGCGGACTTCAGTTAAGGAGATCCTTTGGATTACGATGTGAAAGACCTGGGGCTGGCCGAAAAAGGCAAGCTTCGCATTGAATGGGCGGGGGCCGAGATGCCCGTCGTCAACCTCATCCGCGAGCGGTTTGAGCGAGAAAAGCCGTTGAAAGGCGTGCGCCTCGTCGCCTGCCTCCATGTCACCAGCGAAACGGCCAACCTCGCCATCGCTCTGCGGGACGGCGGCGCCGAAGTCGTCCTGTGCGCCTCAAATCCCCTCTCCACGCAGGACGATGTGGCCGCATCCCTCGTTAAGGATTACAATATCTCCTGCTTCGCCATAAAATTTGAAGACAACGACACCTACTATCGTCACATCAATCAGGCCCTCGACATCAAGCCCACCATGACCATGGACGACGGCGCGGACACCGTCGGCATCATCCACAAGAGCCGCACCGACCTTCTCGCCGACATCATCGGCGGTACCGAGGAGACCACTACCGGCGTCATCCGCCTTCGCGCCATGGAGAAGGACGGCGTGCTGAAGTACCCCATCGTTGCCGTGAACGACGCCGACACCAAGCACTTCTTCGATAACCGATACGGCACCGGCCAGTCCACCCTCGACGGCATCCTTCGGGCGACCAACCGCCTCATCGCAGGCAGCGTCTTCGTGGTGGCGGGATACGGCTGGTGCGGCAAGGGTCTCGCCATGCGGGCGCGCGGCATGGGCGGTCACGTCATCGTCACCGAGATTGATCCCCTCCGCGCCCTCGAAGCCGTGATGGACGGCTACCAGGTCATGCCGATGGAGCAGGCCGCGCCGCTGGGCGACTTCTTCTGCACCGTCACCGGCAACACCAGCGTCATTCGGGCCGAGCACTTCCAGGCGATGAAGAACGGCGCCATCGTCGCCAACTCCGGCCACTTCAACGTCGAGATTGACATCCCCGCGCTCGCCAAAATCGCGCCGGAACGCCGCACCATCCGCGACTTCGTGGAGGAGTTCCGCTTCGCCGATGGCCGCTGCGTCTACATCCTTGGCGACGGGCGACTCATCAACCTCGCCTCGGCGGAAGGCCATCCCGCCGCCGTCATGGATATGTCGTTCGCCAATCAGGCCCTCTGCGCTGAGTTCATGTACAAGAACGCGAAGGACCTGGAGCGCCGAGTCTACTCCGTGCCGCGCAACATCGACACCGAAATCTCGCGGCTCAAACTCCACTCCATGGGCGTTAACGTTGATGTCCTCACCCCGGAACAGGAGCATTACCTCGCGTCCTGGGAAGAAGGCACCTAACCTCCGCCGAAACCCCGCTCCGGCCCGGCGATCCGACCCGTTTGGACCGCCGGGCTGGAAAGACGGAAAGACGGCGCTCCCGCGCCCGATGGGCCGCCCCGTGACGACCTCCCGCAACCCCGCCCCGACTTCCCTCTCCACTCCGCCCGCGCTGGACTCGGCGACCCTCCTCGGCTGCCGGGTCCATCGCGTCACCATGGACGGCGCTATCGCCTGCGCCCGACGCTTCCTCCACGACGGCGGGACCCACCTCATCGTCACGGCGGACTCCTCCATGCTCGTCATGGCGACCGAAGACCCCGAACTGCGGTCGCTCATCAACGCCGCCGACCTCGTGGTCCCTGACAGCGCGGGCGTCGTCTGGGCCGCCAAACATGTGGGAAGCCCCGCGCCGGAGCGCGTGACGGGGGTGGACCTGATGGAGCGGCTCTGCGCGCTGGCGGCGGAGGAGGGGCGCACGGCCTACTTCCTTGGCGCGGCGCCGGGGGTCGCGGAGGAAGCGGCTCACGCGCTGGAAGCCCGCTATCCCGGCTTCAAGGTGGCGGGAACGCATCACGGCTTCCTTCAGCCGGGCGACGAGGCCGCCATCGAAGAGGAGATACTACGCCTGCGCCCCGACATGCTCTTCGTGGCGATGGGTATCCCGCGACAGGAGAAGTGGATCGTGGCGCGGCAGGCCCGGCTGGGCGTCCCCCTCGCCATGGGAGTGGGCGGCAGCCTCGACTGTCACAGCGGGCGCGTGCAGCGGGCGCCTCGCGTCTATCAGCGCCTCAACATCGAATGGCTCTACCGGCTGATCACGAACCCGTCCAAGGCGAAGAAGGTGGCGATGCTGCCTCGGTTCGTGGCCCTCGTCCTGCGAAAAGGCTCGCGGCCCTGAACTCCATTCAGCCCTGTTCATCCTCATCGCCGCTCTCTTTTGACTATTATTGTGTTGGAGGTGTCTCCTTGGCGCAATCCGATCCCTCGCTGCTCATCGTCGGCTCCGTCGGCATTGACGACGTGAAAACTCCGCTGGGAGAAGTCAAAAATGTCCTCGGCGGCGCGGCGAGCTACGCCTCCACCGCCGCCAGCTTCTTCAGCCCCGTCCAACTCGTCGGCGTCGTCGGCGACGACTTCCCCCAGGAGCACGTGGAGTTCCTCGCCTCCCGCCATGTGGACCTGACCGGCCTGCAACGCGCAACAGGGAAGACCTTCCACTGGTCCGGCTTCTACGACTTTGACGTGAATCAGGCGCATTCGCTCGACACGCAACTCGGGGTCTTCCAGGACTTCCGCCCCACCCTTCCCGACTCGTACCGCGATGCGAAGTATGTCCTCCTGGCGAACATTGACCCGACGCTTCAGCTGGAGACGCTGGACCAGATTCGCAACCCTGAACTGGTGATGTGCGACACGATGAACTTCTGGATTGAGGGGAAGCGCGACGAGCTCGTGAAGGTCCTCTCCCGCGTCAACGTCGCCGTCCTCAACGACGGGGAAGCGCGGCAATTGTGCGGCACATTCAGCCTGGTGCAGGCCGCCCGCGCCATTCAGGCGATGGGGCCGGAGATCGTTATCATCAAGAAAGGCGAGCACGGCGCCGTGATGTTCGGGCCGGGGACCCATTTCTCCGCGCCGTCCTATCCGCTGGAGACGGTGACGGACCCCACGGGCGCCGGCGACAGCTTTGCGGGCGGCTTCATGGGGTATGTGGCGCGCACCGATGATGCCAGCCCCACCAACCTCCGCCGCGCGGTGATTTACGGGAGCGTGATGGCCTCCTTCGACGTGGAAGACTTCAGCCAGAACCGGATGAAGACGCTCACGCCGCAGGAGATCGCCGGGCGCTACCGGGAGTTCAAGGAGATCGCCCACTTCGAGGCCCTCACCGAACTGTCGCTGCTGGAACAGATAAGCGCCGCCTGAGTCCCTTCAGTCCCCTGAGTCCCTTCAGTCCCCTGAGTCCCTTCAGTCCCCTGAGTCCCTTCAGTCCCCTGAGTCCCTTCAGTCCCCTGAGTCCCTTCAGTCCCCTGAGT
>JBBRGS010000096.1:0-13269 GCA_038240635.1 Armatimonadota bacterium | reverse complement strand
GGGGTCCTGAGCATGCACGCCTACCAGTTCGACGCCAAGGCGGAAAGCGACCACATGGCGCGGTATCGCTCGTATGAAAAGGGGATTGACGAGGGGTTAGCGGCGCGTCAGACTCCGTTTTACCTCGGCGAGTTCAACTTTGAACCGTACGGGACGCCGGAGACGATGACGAACGCCCTTCGCTTCCTCGCGCAAAATGACTGGTCATGGGCGGTATGGACGTACAAAGTGGTGATGGAGCGCGGCGACTCGTCCATGTGGGGCCTGTACCGCAACACCCGGCCTGTGGAGCCACTCAACCCCTTCACCGACACCGAAGCCGATCTCCTCCGCAAAGCGGAACAGACGCGCACCTCCCGCCTCGACTTGCACCAAAGCCTTCAGGCCGCGTATCGTTCCAGTGTCCCTGGCGCCGCGCCGTCGCCCGCCCCGTAGCCTGGCGTTCACAACCCGCCCCCCTCCGTCGCCGATCCCGGCGCCTCTGTCACGATTGGAGACCCCCAGCGTGAGTCCGAAAGACCATATCATCCTCGCCCTCGACACCGACAGCCGCGACCTTGCTCTTCGCTGGGTGGACCTGCTTGGCCCGCACGTCAGCCAGTTCAAAATCGGGCTGGAACTGGTGAACAACGTCGGCTTTGACATCTTCGACGACCTGCGCGGCTGGCGCCTCTTCTACGACGCCAAGTTCCACGACATCCCCAACACGGTGGCGGGCGCGGTGCGCGGCGCGACGCGGGCGGGCGTTTGGATGGTGAACATGCACGTCTCCGGCGGCTCCGCCATGATGGAAGCCGCGCGCCAGGCCGCCGAGGACATCGCGCGGGTGGAGGAGAGCGTCGAGCCGTACCTCCTCGGCGTGACGGTGCTGAGCAGCCTCAACACCCGCGCCCTCCATGAGGAGCTTGGCATGAGCGTCACCGCCGAGGACCAGGCGCTGCGGCTGGCCCGGCTCGCGCAGGATGCCGGGCTGGACGGCGTGGTGGCCGGGGGCGAGGAGGTCTCCGCCATCCGCGAGGCGTGCGGCCCCGACTTCATCATCATGACCCCTGGCATCCGGCCCGCCGGTTCGGAACTTCGGGACCAGGTTCGGGTTCTAACTCCTGGGGAGGCCGTGCATCGCGGCTCCACCTTCATCGGCGTGGGACGCCCCGTCACCCGGTCGCAGGACCCGGTGGGGTCACTCCAGCGCATCCTCGATGAAGTGGCCTCCGCCATGTAGCCCCGCTCCCCTCCCGCCCCTCCTCACCCGTGCCGACCCCACTCATGGCTGACACCTCCCGGCTGGGCCGGTACGAGATTCGACGCGAAATCGCCCGCAGCAACGACATCGTGTATGAAGCGGTGGACCCGACGCTGGGGCGGCGCGTCGCCCTGAAGGAACTCGTCCTGCCGCCCAACCTCGTCGGTCAGGCCAAGCGGGAGCGCGTCGAGCGGTTCTACCGGGAGGCCCGCGCCGCCGGGTCCCTCACGCATCCGAACATCGTGACAATCTTCGAGGTGGGAGAGGACGACGGGCGTCACTTCATCGCAATGGAGTATCTGGAGGGCGAGACTCTCCGGCAGGCGCTGGACACCGGCGGCGCCATGCCCGTCTCTCGCGTCGTGGACATCCTGCGGCAGACCCTCGACGCGCTCGGCTACTCCCACGCGCACGGCGTCGTCCACCGGGACGTGAAGCCCGATAACATTTACCTTCTGCCCGACGGCGCCGTGAAACTGACCGACTTCGGCATCGCCCGCATCATGGAGGAGCCGTCGCTCACGAGCGCCGGGCAGGTTTTCGGTACGCCGAGCTACATGTCGCCCGAACAGATCGCCGGTAAGCCGATGGACGAGCGCACCGACCTGTACTCCGTCGGCGTGATGGCGTACGAGATGCTGGCCGGGCGCAAGCCGTTTGTGGGGGAGAACGTCGTCGCCCTCACCTACCAGATTTTGAACGTGGATCCGACCTCGCCGTCGGGCATCCCTCCCGGCCTGGCCGAAGTCCTCCGCATCGGCATGGCGAAGGACCCCGCCGCGCGGTATCAGACGGCGAAACAGATGTCGGACGCGCTCCTGGCCGCCAACGCGCCCTCCGCCGCCGGGTTCGGAGCCTCACGGGGTGGAGCGCCTTCGACGAGCGGCTTCCCGGCGGCTTCAGGCGCAGCGGGGGGCGGGGCGGGCGGTCTGGCGCCCACGGTTCCGCCGGGCGCGTACCCTGCGGGAGGATATGGCTACGGCTCTCCGTGGCCCGCGCGCCGCCGCTTCCGCCTCAGCGACGGGATGCGGCAGTTCCTCCTCGCGCTGACGGCGGGAATCCTCCTCGGCGCCGTGATCGTGGGGGTCGGGCTGGGGGTGCGAAACGCGTATGGGCAGTATGTGCGGTCCCTGCGAGAGAAGGCCGCTCTGGATGTCTACACGCAGGCGGTGAAGGCGTACAACGCGGGCCGCTTCGGCGATGCGATCCGGGACTTCAGCGTGGCGGCCAAACGGGCGAGCGGGACGGACCTGGCGACCAAAGCGCGCCACGCCATCGTGCAGAGTTATCTGCAACTGGGAGACGCCCAGATGGGCGCGGACCTCGTGAAGGCGACCGCATACTACCGCGCCGCCACCGCCGTGGAGCCGAACAACCCGGAGACGTACCTGCGGCTGGGGGACGCGCTGGAGCGCCTGGGCCACCTCGATGAGGCGATTGGCGCCTGGCAGAAGGTGATTGACCTTGATGGGTTTGGCGATCTGGCGACCGAAGCGAGGCGACAGCAGTCCCTGACGTACTACAACCGGGCCGCATCCGAGTTCAATGTCGGCAACCGGAGTCTGGCGCGGGATTACTGGCAAAAGGCGATAGACGCCGACCCGGCGGGGCCGCTCGCCGCCCGCGCGGAGATGAACATCCGCAGCCTGTATCCGTCCGCCTGGCCCGCCCCGTGAGGAGCGCGCTAATCCACGCGCCGGAGATCGAAGTCGAGGTTTTCGATGTGGGCCACATCGTCCAGGGTGTTGCGAATCTCGCTGGAGGAGAGGGTTTCCGGCGCCTGTAACATGGCGTCCAGCCGGAACAGTGCGAGGCCGGTTTCCGGGGCGCTGTAGGCGGTGGTGTTGAGCGACACGATGTTGATGCCCAGGCGAGACAAGGCGCCGGAAACGGAGCGGACGATGCCTTCGTGGTCCATCGCCGAGGCGGAGAGCGAGTAAGCGACACTGGGCGCGAACCGCTCGGCGCGGGGGCCGTCGGTGGCGCGCATGAGGGCGCTCAGGCCGGTTTGCTCCTCCAGGCGGCGCAGGTCCGACTCCACGGCGGAGAGAGCGGAGGCCGAACCGGACACCAGCGCCATGAGGCCGAACTCGCCGCCGAGGAGGGCCATGCGGCTGTCCTCCACATTCGCGCCGCGCTCGGTGAGATAATGCGTCACTTCCGAGACGAGGCCGGTGCGATCCGGCCCCAGCGCCGACAGCACGCGAAATTGTTTCTCTCCCACGTTGTCACTCCTTCCGCGAGGTTCGCGCCTTTCCGCCCTCCAGGGGGAGAACGGCGCCGCCGGTCGCGGGCATGGAACAGATTCATCGTCGGCGGCGGGAACCCTTCCCGCGCTCAGGGGTTGCGCGTTGAAGTCGCGCCACGGGTCAGGAGGCGCTGCGGGAGTGGGAGAGAAGCCAGGCCGCCAGGTTCTCGTCCCGGTACGCTTTGTCCCATGAGTTGTGTCCCACGCCGGGGTAAATCGTGAGTTTCGGGTCGCCGCCCGCGTCGTTCACGGCCTGCGTCAGGCGCTGCGACTGCTCCAACTTCACGGTGGTGTCGGCGTCGCCGTGGAAGCACCAGATCGGCGTGTGAGCGAGCGGCGGCGCGAAGGCGTCGGGGTCGCCATAGCCGCAGATGGGCGCAAGGGCGGCCCAGACATCGGGGTGCAGGGCGCCGATGGCCCATGTCCCGCGCCCGCCCTGCGACAGGCCGGTGAGGGTAAGCCGTGAGCCGTCCAGGTTGTACTCAGTTTGGGTCTTATGGACCATGGCCATCACGGCGTCGTCGTGGTCTTCCCATAGATCGTTGTGATGGGGCTTCTGCGGGAAGAGGGCGAGCATCGGCCAGTCCGATGGGTTCGCCATGATGGCCGGAGCGAGACCCACGGACAATTGCCGGGAGCCGTCGGTCCCACATTCGCCGTAGCCATTGAGGAAGGTGACGAGCGGCCACGCGCGATCCGGCGTGTAGTCGCGGGGGACATAGATCGAGTAGCGATACTCGCGGCCGGCGACTTCGAGCGACTCGAAGAGGAAGCCGGTGGGGTGAGCGGCGGGCATGGGGCGATTCCTTTCCGGTGCAGGAGGCGCGCGTCAGCGAAATCGCGCAACGGCCTCTCTTTCGCCGGAGAGGGCGGGATCGCCTTCCCAATGCCAAAGGAACTCACCGCGTTACGCGCGGATCACTGGCAGCCGCGCGCCCGTCCAGCCGGGGAACAGCGCCGCATCCTTCGCGATGCCGAGGTGCGCTCCCGCCACATCGGAGAAGACCGCGCGGAAGTCGGTGGTGACGGGCAGATCGCGGCGGTCCTCCAGCGCGTCGGGGACGAGAGCGGGAACACGCCCATGCACCTTGCCGCCGTCCACGTCGTTGCCCAGCGCGAAGAGGCACGAGCCGCGCCCATGATCGGTGCCGCCGGAGCCATTTTCGTGGACGGTGCGACCGAACTCCGTCATCGTCATCAGCGTCACGTCGTCCTGCCGGGGGCCGAGGTCGGTCCAGAAGGCGGCGATGGAGTCGCCGAGGTCTTTGGCGCGCCGGGCGAAGGCGCCGTTGGTGGTGCCTTCCTGGACGTGCGTGTCCCAGCCGCCGCTTTCGGCGAACGCGACTTCGAGGCCGACATCCTTCTTAATCAGCATGGCGATCTGGCGCAGGCTGCGGCCCAGGGGAGAGTTGGGGTAGACGGCGCCGTTCGCGGGCTGATAATTGGCGAGGTCCGCGCGGTTGAGCATCCGCACCGCCTCGAAGCTCTCTTTGCCGGCGCCGCGCAGCAGGGACTGCGAGGTCGTCTCGTACAGCGCCTCGAAACTCTGGCCCGCCGCCTGCGCCACCCGCGCCGCTCCCGGCACCTGCACCCCGAAGTCGTTCAGGTTGGCGACCGCGAGGGCCGGTTCGTCGCCATAAAGGGAGCGCGGCAGCGCCGAGGTGAGGGAGACGGCCCGGAACGGCGAAGCGTCGTGCCCCAGCTGTCCCACAGCGCGGTTCAGCCAGCCGGACGCCGTGCCCTTGCGCCCCGGCGTCCCCGACTCCATATAGTCTTGCGCGTCGAAGTGGGAGCGCGTGGGGTCCGGCGAGCCGACTCCATGCACGATGGCGAGGCGTTTCTCGCGGAAGAGCGGCGCGAGCGCGGAGAGCGCGGGGTGCAGCCCGAAGCGTCCGTCCAGGTCGGTGAGCGCGCCCGGCCCGGCGTCCCGGCTCGCGTCCATCGCCAATTGGGGGCGCATGACGCGGAGATTTGGGTCGGTGAACGGCGTCACGGCCATGAGGCCGTCCATGGCCCCGCGCTGGAACAGGGTGACGAGGACCTTGCGCCGCCGTCCCATCGCAGGTGAGGCCGCGAGACTCGCCGCCCGCGCGAGAAACTGCGGACTGCCGCCCATCCCCACGGCGAAGACCGCCATGCCGCCTGATTTCAGTAACGCTCTGCGTGTCCACATCTTTGTTGATCTCCTGGGATCGGCGCCGTCCCCGTTCGAGGGAGTGCGCAATAACGGATGGAGGGCGCGAAAAGTCCTAACGGCGCTGGAACTCCGGCGAACCGAGCAGCACGCCGACCACCTCCGCGAGTTGCGTGGGCGCGGGGGCGTTCCGCAGGGCGCGGCGAGCGGCGCCGCCTCCGTTCATGCGGCTGGCCTGCCCGTTGGGACGACGGATCGCGTTGGTCTGTCGGCGCGCGCGTCGGGCAGCGGGAGCGGCGCCGGAGTCGCTGGCCGGGGTCATCGTGTCGGGCGCGGTCATGGCGTCTGTCGGGGCCATCGCATCGTCGGGGGCGACCATCGCCTCATTGGAAGGCGTGGAGGTTTCATCGGGGGAAGTCATGGCGCCGGGCGCGGCGGGTTTCGGGGCGGCGGCGTCCACCTTGCGGACGAATTCGGGATCGTTCACCACCGGCGCGAGCTGGCGCAGTGTGTCGGTCAGGTCGCGGCCCGGCAACAGCAGCGGGGCGTACGTCTTCAGGGCCGCCTGAGCCGACTCCGGCTCGTGGCCGCCGTTCAGTTTCAGCAGGTCAAGCCGCACGCCGGGGACGCGGCCACAGGCGAGTTGCAGCCCGAAGTTCATCCGGTTGAGCAGCGAGCCGGTGTTGACCCACGCCTTCGCGGAATCGGGATAGCCCGTCGGCGGCTGGTAAGCGTAGAGCGGCTGGCCCATACGGGTGATCCACTGGACCACGGGGCGAGGATTTATCACGTCGGCGTCCAGCGCACGTAGCGCGCTCGCCGCCAGTTCAAAGGGGGACTTCACCTTGGCGCGCAGGGCGGACGAACTCCAGAACTCCGGGGAGTAGGCCAGCGCCCGCACGACGGCCCGGAGGTCGCCATGAGTGTCGCTGAAGACGCGGGCGAGGCGGTCTTCCAGCGCTTTGGGCGGCGTGTCGGAGACGAACCGCACGGCGATCTGGTGGGTGATGTGGCGAATAGTCGCCGGATGGTTCGCCACGAGGTCGAGGACGCGCTCGCCCTCCTCCATGCCGCCCCCCGCCGGGAACGCCTGGCCGAGGACCGTCTTCGCCCCGGTGTCGTGCATATCGGGCCGGAAGACGAAAAGGCCGTCCACCACGAGATTCTGCGCGCTCCCCTGCCGCGCCAGGCGCCGTTGGAGCGCATTGCCGCGGGGGCCGGGAGGCAGGACGGTCCAGCCGGTGAGGGCGCGGGCGACTTCAATCACGTCGCGCTGGGTGTAGCCGCCGTCCACGCCGAGGGTGTGGAGTTCCATAAGTTCGCGGGCGTAGTTTTCGTTGATGCCGCGCGCCGCCTTCTTCACCGTTTTCTTCGGGTTCTGGAGCGCCTTCCTGGGGTTCTGAAGGGCCTTCCGGCGGCCCGGCGCGGGGGGGGCCGGGTTCAGCGTCATCGCCGCGTTGTCGGTCATCACGGCGTTGGCGGCGTCTGAGGTGGCGCTGGCGTCTGAGGCGTCCTTCGTATCGGCGGCGAGCTGCATTCTCGCGTCGTCGGGCATGGGGGCGGTCGATTCGGCGTTGTTCAGGTAGTAGAGCATCGCCGGGTGTTTGGCCGTCGCCTCCAGCAGGTCGCGGAACCGGCCCAGCGTGTGAGGGCGGATGGCGTCCCGCTCGTAGGAGGGGATGAAGAGGCGCGCCTTGTTGTCCGTCCACGACACATTGAAGTGATTGAACCAGAAGTCGCTGAGAGCCTCCTGCAGCTGATCCTCGCCATAGACGGCGCGGATGAGCTTCTGCGCGGTCGTCTCCGCGAGGAGTTCCTGCGGGCGGCCATACCCCTGCTGCTGGGCGAATTGCGCGAGGCGGTCCTTCAGGGCGACGCGGTCCTTCTTCTGATACTCCGCCTGGGTGATGACGCCCGCGTCGAGGGCGGCGCGCAGGAGTTGCCCGTTGTTGGGGTACCGCTGCACGACCTCGGCGGGGGAGAGGGTCAGCGTGGAGTACTCCGCCAGGCGCCGCTCGACCTCCGGGCCGGGCGCGGGCGCGGCGAGCTGCTGGCTGAGCCATCGTTCCAGGCCGAGGGCGACCACGCGTTCCACGTCGCCGGGGCGCGCGCCGAACGCGAAACGGTCCAGCAGGTGTGCGGCGGCCTGCGTTGCGGAAAGGCCCGCGCGGGCGTATGGCAGGCGGTCGTAGGAGAGGGAAACGGGCGCCGGTTTCGCGGCGAGGGGGGCGCGTCGGGGCGCCGGATTCTGCGCGCGGGGAGCGGCGAGCGCGCCCGGAGCCGCCCCCATCGAGGACGCCCACAACGCGGGGATCAGGCCGCCGAGGGCCACGCCGGTCAGGATACGAGAATTCATCGTTAGCGCTCCGGTTGGGTAACGGACTTCACGAATAGCAGTGCGAGATACATGGAGGGTATGGATTATGACGTTACGGACAGCCGGTAGTTGCGCGGTCAGGCCGGATTTCGTAGACGAGGGCGCCGCTCTTTTGCCATGGCTCTCAAACCGTCTATCATGAGGCGAATGGGAGGTTGGAGGGAGTCGCGCTCAGACGGATGGCGGCGCGGCGCTTCATAAATTCTTCATCATGAGCAATTCATGGAGAAAGGGCGAGGGCGGGGGGTTCCACATGATGAATGAAGACGGCATGGAAGCCGAGGGGCCGCGTCCGGGCGAGCGGGTCGTGGTAGCGATGAGCGGCGGCGTCGATTCCAGTGTGGCGGCGGGCCTGCTGGCGCGGCAAGGCTACGACATTCTGGGCATCACGATGCAGTTGTGGCCCGACGACCTGCCGCAAAACCACGAGAGCGGCTGCTGCTCCCTCTCCGCCGTGGAGGACGCCCGCCGGGTGTGCCATGCTTTGGGCGCGCCGCACTACGTCGTCAACCTGCGGGAGACCTTCGAGCGGGACGTGATCGGCAACTTCGTGGAAGAGTATGTCGCCGGTCGCACCCCTAACCCGTGCGTGCGCTGCAACCAGTTCATCAAGTTCGACGCCTTTCTGGAGAAGGCGCGGGCGCTGGGGGCGCGGTTCATCGCCACGGGGCACTACGCGCGCGTTCGCCGGGACGCGACGGGCCGTTATCAACTGCTCCGCGCCGCCGAGCCGCGCAAGGATCAGACCTACGCGCTCTACCCGCTGCGGCAGGAGCAGCTGGCTCATGCCCTCTTCCCGCTGGGCGACCTCGCCAGCAAGGATCGCACCCGCGAACTCGCCGAGGAGATGGGCCTGCCGACGGCCCATAAGCCCGACAGCCAGGAAATCTGCTTCGTGCCGGATAACGACTACGCCGCGTTTGTGGCTCGCCGCGCGCCCGACCTGATGAAGCCTGGCGCCGTGGTGGACGAGACCGGCGCGCGGCGAGCCGAACATGGCGGGGTGGCGCGGTACACCGTCGGGCAGCGGAAGCGGCTGGGGGTCAGCTCCCCGACCGCGCTGTACGTCACCGCCCTTCGCCCGGAGACGCGGGAGGTAGTGGTTGGCCCCAACGACGCCCTGCTGTCCAGGCGGCTGGTGGCGGAAGCGTTCAACTGGATCGAAGCGCCAACTCCCTCGACTGCGGTTGTGGCAAAAATCCGGTACGCATCGCCGGGTGCGTCCGCTCGCCTCACGCTGCCCCGCCCCGATCAGCCCGACGTGGTGGAGATCGTGTTCGACGCGCCGGAGCGCGCCATCACGCCGGGACAAAGCGTGGTTTGCTATCATGGGGACAGCGTGGTGGGGGGAGGAGTCATCCGGTCGTCGGGTGAAGCGGGTTAGCGCATGGCGACAGGATCGCCCCACCGTTCAGAGATTGAGAGATAAATCGAAGGCCGCGCCTCCTCAGGACGCCGCCCGCCACAGCCTCCCGGAGCGCCGGGGGCAGGAGAGCCATCGGAATGGATGAAACCAACCTGACCACAACCAACTCGGAGATGAACCGTCATTCGCTCGCCAGCCTGCTGCTGGGCATCGGTGTGGGCGCGCTGGTCGGAGTCGTGGCGGCGATGCTGCTCACGCCTCAGAGCGGCCAGGAGACGCGCGAGGACCTGGAAGACATCAGCCACAAAGTCCGGGATCGGGCGGACGAAATGGTTCAGGAATTGAAGCAGAACCTTGATGAATTGGCCGCCAAAAGCCGCGAACTCGTGGATTCGACCCGTGACCGACTCGACACCGCGATGCAGGCCGGCAAGGAAGCCGCCGGAGAGCGCCGTGACGAGCTGGAATCACGGCTTCAGGCGGAAGACCCGGCCTGACGCTTCCCTGAAGCACCTTTGGCCCCGGTCCGGTCCGATGCCGGGAGGGACTGCGGCCACTGCGGGCGGCTTCCCCAGGCGGGTGTGTCTGCGCGGATCGCCCAGGGACGGATCGCCAAATCGTCGTTATGACGCGCTTCACGCTGCGCCAGCACGCCTTACCTCGGCGGGAACGCGGCGCCCCCTCTCTCTGCCCTCTCATCCCCTCTTAGGAAAGGAGGAAGGTTCCGCCTTATCCCGCTCCTTGCGGGCCGGGCGGCGCCGGACCCCTCATGGACTTTAGCCTGAACTCTCGACACCTGGATAACGATACCGTCGTAGTGGACCTTCAGGGGGAAGTGGACGCCTTCACCGCCCCAAAATTGAAGCAGGAGATCATCAACCAGATCGAGCGGGGAGTCAAGCGCATCGCCATCAACCTCGCCGACGTGAAGTACCTCGACAGCACCGGGCTGGGCGTCCTCATTGGTGGCCTCAAACGAGCGCGCGAGAAAAGCGGCCAACTCGTCCTGATCTGCCCCAACGTCCGGATTATGCGAATCTTTGACATCACGGGCCTCGCTAAAATCTTTGAGATGTTTCCCTCCGAAGAGGAGGCCCTCGCTCGCCTGCGGAGTACTGACGATGTCTGACCGTCCCGACTCGGTCCTCAAAGACTCATCGAAGGGGAATGTAGTGGACACTGCCACCGTTGAACTCAAAATACCCAGCCATGCGGAATTCATCGGCGTCGCCCGCATGATGATCATGGGCGTCGCCAGCCGCATCTCCTTCTCCTACGACGAGGTGGAAGACCTGCGCCTGGCGGTCGGGGAAGCCTGCACCAGCGCCATTGATCGCGCCGCCCGCGCCGGACGAACCGACAGCCATATCACCATCGTGTGCCATATGAACCCCCAACGGCTCTCCATCACCGTGTCCGACCCCCTCCCCTACGACCCCAACGAGCCTGCCCGCCCCGCCGAGGGCGCCGACTCGCTGGAAGAGCAGGGGATCGGCGCCCTGCTGATGGAGATATTAGTGGATGAAATCGAGATCAAGTCCAGCCCTGAACACGGCGCCGTCGTCACTATGGTGAAAAATATAGGAAGGTAACCTTCCGTGCCTCCGGAACCCTCAGCCCGTCCGACTGAAACGCCTGACGAGAAAATCGCCCGCCTCTTCCGCCAGTACCAACAAACCCGGTCTCCCGAATTGAGAGACCGTCTCGCCATGCTCCACGTGAATCTCGTCCGATTCCTCGCCGGGAAGTTCGCCAATCGCGGCGAACCGCTCGATGACCTGATTCAGGTCGGCTCCATCGGGCTGCTCAACGCGATCGATCGGTACGATCCTGAACGCGGCGCCAAGTTCTCCACCTACGCCACGCCCACCATCATGGGCGAGATCAAGCGCTACTTCCGTGATAAGTCGTGGAACCTGAAGGTCCCCCGGCACCTTCAGGAGCTGAATTGGGCGGCGACCAAAGCGGTGGACACCCTCTCGCAGGAACTGGGCCGCTCCCCCACGCTGCATGAGATCGCCCAGGCCATCGGCGCCACCGAGGAAGAGACGATTGAGGCCATCGAACTGGGCGCCGCCCACGAGTCGGTCTCCCTCGACACCAGTCTCAGCCTCGAAGGCGACACCGTGCCGCTCACCCACGGCGAGATGATCGGCGGGGAGGATGAAGCCCTCCTCGACTTCGAAAACTTTGAGGACCTCCGCGCCGCAATCAATGACCTCGAAGACCGCGAGAAGGCGATCATCCTGTACCGCTTCTTCCGCGACCTCTCGCAGACGGAAGTGGCGAAGCGGCTCAACATCTCCCAGATGCACGTCTCCCGCCTCCAGGCGAAGGCTCTCAAACGCCTGAAGGCGATGCTGGCCGATCAGTCCGGCGTGGCGGTGAAGGCGTAACGCGCTCGTACCACGTTTCTCGTTTCTCATCCCGCGCCTCTCCCCGCGCATGAGGTGAACCTGACGATCCCCACTCCGGCTTCCTCCGAATCACCTGGCCCCGATACGGCGCCGCCCAGCGCGACCCTTACCGTGACGCCAACAGCCCGGTGGGGGTCCGTGGCGCTGGCGGTGACGCTGGTCGCGCTGGCCCTGCTCTTTCTCTGGAAGGTGCGGGAGGCGGTCATCCCATTCCTCGCCGCGATGCTGCTGGCCGTGGTGGTGGACCCCCTCATCCGCGCCAGCGAGCGCCGAGGGTGGCCGCGTGGCCGGTCGGTGCCGCTCCTCTTCCTCCTCATCACCACCGTCATCGGCGGGGGGATCGTGTGGGGTGTGCCCGCGCTGTACAACCAGGTGACGAATGTTCTGAGCGATACGCCGCATTACCTGGCGCAGGTGCAAAATCAGTCGAACGCCTTGCTCAGGTCGAGTCTGGTGCGGAAACTGCCCGCTAACTTTCGGGCGCCGCTGGAGGAACAGATCCGCAAATCCACGATCCGCGCCGCCGAGCACATCCCCACGCTGCTCACCGACGTGTCGGCGTTGTTTGGCGCGACGATCTCCCGACTGTTCTGGCTGATCATCACGCTGTTGGCCACGTTTTATCTGATGCTGGACCTGCCGCTCATCGGATTCGCCATCCGTCGCGCAGTGCCGGCGCGCCATCGGCATCGCACCACGGTGATCGGCAGCCAGGTGGCGGAGGTCTTTTCCAACTACCTGCGCGGCCTGATCATCGTCTGCACGCTGTATGGGCTGGCGGTGACGGCCGTCCTGCTGCCGTTTCGCATCCCGAATATGCTGGCGCTGGGGTTCATGGCGGGCGTGTTGTATATGGTGCCGTACGTGGGCGCGCTCATGACGACGCTGGTGGTGGGCATCGTGGCGTTTGTCGCGTTTGGGGTAGGGCGGGCGCTGGTGGTGATCGCCGTCCTGACGCTCATCCATCAGGTGTTTGACTATGGCATCACGCCGCGCATCCTGGGGCATCAGGTGGGCCTGCACCCGCTGGCGAGCCTGTTCGCCATGGTGACGGCGGGCGCGCTGTTCGGCATCTGGGGGGTGCTTCTCGCCGTGCCGGTCGCCGCGAGTATCGTGGTGGCGCTGAAGAATCTCTATCCTCGCCTCATGCGCCCCCTGCCGAGCGAAGAGGCGGTTTTCGCGCTGAACGCCGAAAGCGAAGCGGCGGCGTTCGCGCAGGAGCCTACCCCATGAGCGCCGAGTCCTCTCCCGTCACCCTGCCCTGCGCCACGTCGGAAGCGCAGGGCGTCCCCTCCGACGCCATTCTCGCCTTTGTCCACGCGGCGCACGAGCGGGTGGGTGGGCTGCACGCCTTCACGCTGGTGCGGCATGGCCACGTCATCGCCCAGGGGGCGTGGGCGCCGTACGCGGCGGACCGGCGGCATATGCTCTTCTCGCTGAGTAAAAGTTTCACCTCCACCGCCGTCGGTCTGGCCGTCTCGGAA
>JBBRGS010000095.1:0-13306 GCA_038240635.1 Armatimonadota bacterium | reverse complement strand
GAGGGGTGAAGGTGAGCGTCCCGCCAGGCGTCTTCAAAGATCGGATAGAGCGTCTCAAACGCTTCGATCTTCATGCCCAGCAGGCTTTGGAAAGCGCTCGGTCGAGCGGCCAATCTTGCATAAGTCATCATGGTGCTCTGTATAGACACTGCTCTTTACTTTCCTCTATTACAACACAACCCTAATGTTTTTCACCCGGTCCTCCGCCGGATCAGCTTCCAGCTCCATCGCTCGGTGAAACCGCTCTCAATGAAGGGGTCCCGATGTCGTTAAACTCCTGAACCGGCAGGGAGCGGAATGCCGCCTCCCGAATGATTCCTCGCTTCCCGACGCCCTCCCCTGCCGCCGCTTTCCCGTTACGAGGCTGTTCCTCTTGACTTTCCGTCACGCTCCGCGACGACCGGACTATCCCTCCCGCGCCACGTCCCTCATAATGGGCCTCCTCGCGGCCCTCCTCCTCCTGGTGGCAGTGACGCCTGGAGCGCGGGCGGGCACACTGGACACCCTCCGCAAACGCGGCGAGATCGTCATCGGCACCGACGCCACCTATCCCCCGTTCGAGTGGAAAGAGGAGGGCGCCTATCGCGGCTTCGATATTGACCTGGGGAACGCGCTCGCCCAACAGCTCGGCGTGAAGGCCCACTGGGTCAACGTCGCCTTCGACGGCATCTTCCCCGCCCTGCTCGCCGGAAAGTTCGACCTGGTGATCTCCATCACCACCATCACCCCCGAACGCCAGCGCATCCTCGCCTTCTCCGACCCGTACTACACCGCCGGAAACATCCTCGCCGTCCGCAAAGCCGACGCGAAACGATTTCCTTCGCTCTCTTCGCTCATCGGGCACACCGTGGGGGCGCAGCTCAACACCACCGGCCAGTTTGTGGTGGAAAAGTTTGGCGGCATCGAAGTGAGGAAGTACAACAGCATTGACCTCCCCCTCACCGACCTTCGCAATGGGCGCATTGACGCCGTGTCCGCCGACGCCCCCGCCCTCTGGTGGGCCATCAAAACCGGCTTCCCCGACCTCGTGACCGTAGGCGACTTCATCACCCATGAGCAGTACGGTATGCCCATGCGGAAGTCCGACCCCGATCTCGTCGCCGCCGTGAACGCCGCGCTCGCAGCCCTCCGCGCGAACGGGACCTACGACCGCATCTACAATCAATGGTTCGGGAAGGGGCTGACGCCGCAGAAGGCGCAGGTGGAGAAGAACCTGCCCGCCTCGGCGACGAGGAAGACCGAGTTCCTCGGCGGGGCGGGCGGCGCCATTGCGCGCGGGCTGCTCCTCGGCGCCGTCTGGACCGTGCAGCTCACCCTCGCGGGACTGGTGGGCGGCTTGGCGCTGGGGCTGATCCTGGCGTTGATGCGGCTCGGTTCGGCGGCCCTTCCGCGCGCGTTCGCCACCTTCTATGTGGAAGTGACGCGCGGGACCCCGCTCCTCGTGCAGGTCTTCTTCATCTACTTCGTGCTGCCGGAAATCGGCGTTCGCCTGCCGCAGCTGGTGGCGGGAATGGTCGCGCTCGCGTTCAACTCCGCCGCCTACATCGCCGAAATCTTCCGCGCCGGAATCGAGAGCGTGGACCCCGGCCAGCGGGAAGCCGCCCTCGCCCTGGGGCTGACCGAGCGGCAGGGGATGCGGTGGATTGTGCTGCCCCAGGCCTTCCGCCGGGTCATCCCGCCGCTTACCAACGAGGCCATCGCGCTGCTGAAGGACTCGTCGCTCGTCTCGGTGATGGGATTGTCCGAACTCACCCGGAGCGGCCAGGAGTTGGCGAGTTACTACGCGATGCCCGTCACCATCTGGCCGATAGTTGCGGTCCTGTACCTGCTGCTCACGCTGCCCCTTACCCTGCTCTCGCGGCGGTTGGAGCGGCGCATGGCGACTCCGTAGCGCTTCAGGCCGGGGGGGCGATCCCCGCGTCCCACAGGTGCCGGATCAGCTCTTCCTCGCTCTGGATGAGGAGCGCGCCCGCGTCGTACAGGCGGCTGTGGGTCTCCGGCAACCGGCCTTCGGGCGCCAGGGCGACGACGCGCTGACCTCGGCGAAGCGCGTCGAGGCATTCCCGCTCCATCACGCCGCCGGGCCGAATCTCCACTGCCACCACAAGGCTCGCCAGGGCGGCCACAAGGCGATCCCTCCGGCGATTGTTGTGGCCGATGAACGGGTCTTTGGGCCGAAAAGGCGAGAGGAAGAGGCGCCTTTGGCCGTTGGAAGGATGAATGCTTCCCGCCGCGAACGGCGCGGAGCGCCCCTGCCCCGCCACGCCGAAGAGGCCCCGGTCCAGGACGTACATCACGGGAGAGGCGTGTTCGGCGGCGGCGAGGGCGGCGGACTGATACACGTCCCGGTTGTGGCCGGTCACGATGGCGTATTCTGCGCGGGCCACGCGGTCGGCGCAGGCGCGGAGCCGGGCCACCGTGGCGGAAGTCGCCGATGCCGAGGCGAGGAAGCAGACGGCGGCGGCGTTCAACAGGTCGAAGTCGCCGCGCGCGTACAGCAGAGGCGGCGCTTCAGTCCAGCCCCGGAGGCGTGAAGGATACCGGGCATCGCCGGGATGGAGGGCGTCCGCGTCGGCGCGCCGCAGGGAGACGAGGAGCAATCGCGCGTCGTCCAGGAGTTTCAGTCGGCGGCGGAAGAAGACAGAGGCGGCTTCGGGATGAAAGTCGTAATCGTCCCGCAGGGCCTCTTCCGAAGCGTCAAAAGCGGCCCGCGCGCGCGCGTCTCCGGCGGCGGCCAGGGCGCGGAGAGTCTTTTCCCCCAGATGAGGCGTCAACTGGAGCGCAATCAGCCGCTCCACTGTGTCATCCGATGGATCGGAGTGAGGCGGCTCTTCAGTCATGCGGGGCCTCGCCCGCCAGCAGAGCCAGCGCATGCTCCAGCACGGGGAGCAGGACGGCCATGCCCTCGCGGACGGCTTTGGGGCTGCCCGGCAGGTTCACGATGAGGCAGCGCCCGCGCACGCCCGCGATCCCGCGAGACAGCATGGCGAAGGGCGTCCGCGTCATGCCGTCGGCGCGCAGGGCTTCCGCGATACCGGGCGCCAGGCGATCCAGCACGCGCGCAGTGGCTTCGGGGGTCACGTCGCGGGGGGAGAGGCCGGTTCCGCCAGTCGTGAGGACGAGCGCGCTGTCCTCCGCCCATTCGCGCAACGCTTCAGCGATGGCATGGGCGTCATCGGGGACGATACCCCGCCGAATCACGGTGAAGCGATCGGTGGGCAGAGCCTCAACGAGGGCAGGGCCGCTCGCGTCGGGCCGTTCGCCCCGCGCGCTGCGGTCGCTGATGGTGAGGAGGCCGACGGGGTACGGTTTGGGCATGGTTCGGTTCCGGGCACGCTTCGGCTCGCGGAGTGTGGAGCGCGCCATCCGCATGAAAGACGCTACGCCGGGAGCTCCCGCCGAACGATCTCGGAGGAGTTCCCGGCGCGGCGCGGGAGGTTACGGCCTAGCCGTTGCTGTTCTCATCGCGGTCCCGATTGGGGCGATCCCGGAACCCGCCAAAGCCAGGCTTGCCGTAGCCGCCCTGCTGGGGCCGATTGCCATACCCGCCCTGTTGCGGTCGGTTGCCGTAGCCGCCCTGCTGCGGACGGTCGCGGTTGTAGCCGCCCTGTTGCGGCCGGTTGCCATACCCGCCGGACGGGTTTGAAGGCCGGTTGCCATAGCCGCCGGTGGACGGACCGGAAGGAGTGGAAGGACCCGCAGGCCGGTTGCCATACCCGCCCTGTTGCGGACGGTCGCGGTTGTAGCCGCCAGTGGATGGATTGGACGGCGTGGAGGGACCCGCAGGCCGATTGCCATACCCGCCCTGTTGCGGACGGTCGCGGTTGTAGCCGCCCTGCTGAGGCCGGTTGCCATACCCGCCGCCGGAGGGAGTGGAGGGACCCGTGGGCCGATTGCCGTAGCCACCCTGTTGCGGCCGGTCGCGATTATAGCCGCCCTGTTGCGGCCGATTGCCGTAATCACCCTGTGCCGGCCGATTCGGAGCGGGAGGGCGAGGGTCAGCCGCAGGTGGCGTGGCCGGATTCGTTCGATTGTAACCGGGTGCAGGAGCGCCGGAGTACCCCTCGCGTCGGTAGGTCGGACCGCCGCGCTGCGGGATCGGCTGAGGAATGGAGCGCGGGATGATCTGGGCCTCTTCTTCCTCCTCGTCCGCCGAATCGTCTGTGGAGGCTTCGGTTTCGGACCAGTCGGTGGGGCCGGCGTCGGCGGCGGGAGGGGGAGGCGCGGTCGCCGGAGCGGCCTGGATTGGCGCCTGAACCGACGCCCTTGAGGGAGCCTGTGCGGGCGCCTGAACCGGAGCCTGAACGGGCGCCGATTCGGACTGCCACGAGCCGGAAGCGCCACCGCTCTTGGCGTTCACCCGCACGTCCGCGATCACGATGTCCCGGTCCACGCTCTTGCACATGTCGAACAGGGTGATCGCCGCGATGTTCGCCGCCGTGAGGGCTTCCATCTCGACGCCGGTTTGCGCGTTGGTGGAGGCTTCCGCCCGGATGAGCACGCCGCTGGGGGTCACTTCGCAGCGCACCGATACCGCCGTAAGCGGGATGGGGTGGCAGAGCGGGATGAGGTCAGAGGTCCGCTTGGCAGCCATGATTCCGGCGACTTCCGCCACGGAGAGGGCGTCTCCCTTGGGGATGTCGTCACTTTCCAGCAGGGCGAGGGTGCGTTTGGAGACGCGGACGAACGCGGTCGCCACGGCGGTGCGGGAGGTGGTCGGTTTCCCGCTCACATCCACCATCTGCGGGCGGCCGTCGGAAGTGAGATGAGTGAAGCGGGCGCCGGAGGAAGCAGTGGCGGGAGCCTCCGAGGGGAGAGCATCCTCGTCGTCGTCTTCGTCGGTAAACTCCTCGTCTTCGTCCAGGCTGTCCTCGGCGCCCATGACGATGGCGTCATCGTCCTCTTCCGCCTCGAAGTCCTCCTCATCGGTGTCGGCATCCTCGTCTTCGGAGGACGTGTCGGGTTCGACGGCGACCGGCTCTTCCGCTGGCGGGGTAGGTTCTTCGACGGGCGCCGCTTCCGCCGCCTTCGTCCGGGTGGTTGTGCGACGCTTGCGGGTGACGGGCGCCGGTTTCTCTTCGGTGGAGGCGGCTTCGGCCTCCCCGGATGTCGCGCTGTCTACCGGTGGGGTGGCGCTGGAGGATTCCTCTTCCACGGGTTGCGCCGGGCTGGTTTCAACAGGCGGGGTTTCTTCCACAACTTTTTTCGGTCGTCCTCGTCGTTTTCGGGTTGGTTCGGTGGTATCCACTTATCCCCCAATCTGGGCCATGGTGCGCGCTCCGGAACGGACGGAATTTTCGACGCCGGAGAACGGCTTGATAAGGGCCGCATGCTGAGCGGCCTGACGGATGCGCTGACGAATCTCCTCCGGGGCGGCCCCGGAACGGAGGTGGGACAGGATAGGCACTTCGGCGGCGTCGCAGAGGCAAGGTCTAAGGACGCCGTTGGCCGTCAGTCGAAGACGGTCGCACGCGCCGCAGAAGTGGTGGGACATGGGCGTAATAAAACCCAGGGTTCCGATAGCCCCCGGCAGTCGGTACCGTTTGGCGATATCTGCGGGATCGGGTTCCAGAGGTTCCAGCTCGCCGTGCCGGTCGCGGATTTGGGCGATCATCTCCTCCATGCTCATGAACCCGTGGGGCCAGAGCGCCCTCGCCTGCCCGATGGGCATCAGTTCGATGAAGCGCATGGTCCAGGGGCGGCGCAGGGTCTCGCCGGCGAGGGCGGCCACATCCGCGTCGTTGATTCCTTTCACGACGACGGCGTTGACTTTCAGCGGAGTGAACCCCGCCGCTTCCGCCGCCTCAATCCCGTCCATCACCTCCCTGAAGGCGTCCCTCCGGGTCATCGCGAGGAAGCGCCGGGGATCGAGGGTGTCCAGGCTCACATTGATTCGGGTCAGGCCGGATTGCTTTAGCGCCTCGATCTGCCGGGCCAGCAGGAAGGCGTTGGTGGTCATGGTGACTTCCCGCACGTGAGTTGTGTCGGCGATGCGCCGGATGAGGCCCGGCAGCCCTTTTCGCAGCAGCGGTTCCCCGCCGGTGATGCGAACTTTTTCCAGCCCCAGAGGCGCGAGGGCTTCGACGACGGTGATGATCTCCGCGTCGGAGAGCGTGTCCCGATGCGGGGCGTACGCCCCCAGGTCGCCGTCGGGGAGGCAGTAGCGGCACCGCAGGTTGCACGCCTCGGTGACGGAGACGCGCAGGTAGCGCATGGCGCGCCCGCACGAATCGATGAGGGGAGCACGCGGAGCGCCGGTTTCCTCGTCCACGCGGGAGTCCTTTGTCCGCATCCGAAGAGGAAGGGTGTGAAAAGGGATGAAGGTCAAGCCGTCTCAGATTTCATGGTCAGGCCGAAACCGCAGGCCGGTTTTCGTTGCCGTCCGGCGTGATCCCCTCGCCAGTCGGTGGGACGCATCCGCTTCCGGGAACCCTGGAGGTTCAGTCTCAGCGCTTCAAGGGTGGCTCCGGCGCTACTGCAATGGACTTCATCCCGGCGACAGTTCCGGCGCTCGGAAGGTGGGGGCGGCGGGAACAGTGTCGCCTCATGAATCAGTTCCTGATGGACGCCCCTGACTGGGCGGTTGAGCGGAGTCGCCCTGCGGCGATCAATTCTCGCGTTCTTCACTCCAGGCTGGATCGTTTAACCAGCCCTGAACCTGGTCCAGGTCTTCGGGGGTATTAAGGTTTATGAAGGTGTGCGGGGGCACATTCCACCGCCGCCATTCGGCTTCCGATACAGTGTGAACCCGAATCGCGTCATCTTTCAAGAGGTCCATCATCTTCAGGCGGTTCCCTTTCACCCGTTCCAGTATTTGGGGGCCAACCGACCGATGGTACAGAGCGAGGAGGGGCTGCGGACGCCCTTCATATTCGGCAACGACGATCTGCGCTCCTTCCGCGTGGCGCAGCAGGACCCGCGCGAGGCGGGCCGTGACGAGAGGGGAGTCGCACGCCGCGACAAACGCCCAGGGATGGGAGGCGCCCGCCAGTCCGGTGAGGATGCCGCCCATGGGGCCACAGTTGGGAAGGTTGTCGGCCAGGACCCGCACGCCTGGGTTCCGCAGCGTCAGAAAGTCAAACTCCTTCAGGGGAATCCCGGTATTTTTATGAAGGGTTGGCCAGGATTGAGTGATCGTTTCCATCGAAGCGACGACGAGGAACTCGTCGCACAGGGACCGCAGGCGCTCCACCATCCACTCCAGCACAGGACGGCCCTTTAACGTCAAAAACGCCTTGGGGCCGCCCATCCGTCGCCCCTTCCCCCCTGCGAGAAGGACGCCGGTGAGGGCCATCGTTGCCGCCGCCACTTCCACGGGAGGAGACGGAGGGGCATGATCGAGGAGCGGGTCGGTTTGAGTCTCCAGGACGCGCTCCCACTCCGCGATGCGGTCTTCAGGAGCGATGAGGGGGGTGTCCGCCTGGTATGAGGGGTTCGACATGAGGGTGATCCCCTGGTCGCATGGTCAGACCGAAGCGATGAGGGAGGGGCTACTGCCCACCCAGCGCCACCATCAGCGAACGGGTGGCCGCCTCCATCCACATGGACGGGAAGATGCCCAGCGCAACGACTCCGAGGGTCGCCACGCCCAGCGCCACACCAATCGGCACGTACGGCGGATGGACGCCGGGGTCTTCCTCCGGGGCCACCATGAACATCCGCACCAGCACCCACAGGTAATAGTAGACCGACACCAGGCTGTTGAGGACGGCGATGACGACCAGCCACGTCAGCCCGGCGTCCACCACGCTGCGGAACAGGATGAACTTGGCCATGAACCCGGCGGTGGGAGGCAGCCCCGCCAGCGACATCATCATCACCACCATCGCCGCGCCGAGCAGCGGATACCGGTAGCCCAGCCCCTGCATATCGTAGAGCGTGAGGTTTGCTTCGCCGCGCTTCCCGATGTACAGGAGGATGGCGAAGACGCCCATCGTGGTGAGGGTGTACGCCGCGAGGTAGAAGACCAACGCGCTCGACGCCTCGGTGGTCCCGGCGGCCAGCCCCGTGAGCAGATAGCCCGCGTGGGCGATGCTGGAGTAGGCCAGCAGCCGCTTGATGTTCATCTGGGTCAGCGCCACGAAGTTCCCCAGCGTCATGGTGAGGACCGCCAGCCAGCTGATCGGACCGACCCAGACGATGTGAACCGGCCCAAACGCCGACATGAAGACCCGCGCGAACGCCGCGAACGCCGCCACTTTCACCCCCGCCGCCATGAACGCCGTGACGCTCGTGGGAGCGCCTTCATACACGTCGGGCGTCCAAAGGTGGAACGGGAAGGCCGCGACCTTGAAGCCGAAGCCGACCGTCATCAACGCGATGCCGGCGTAGAGGAGCTTGTTGTCCGCCGCGTGGTTCAACAGGAATTGATGAATGTGAACCAGATTGGTGTGGCCGGTGGCGCCATACACCAGCGCAATGCCGTACAGCAAAAACCCGGTGGCGAACGAGCCGATGAGGAGGTACTTCATCCCCGCTTCGTTCGACTCCACCTTCCGCCGCTGGAACGCCGCCAGGATGTACACGGGGATGGAGAGCGTCTCCAGGGCGACGAAGACCATCAGCAGGTCCATCGCCGCGCCCATCAGCGTCATGCCGAGGGTGGCGCACAGGATGAGCGCGTAGTATTCGCCGTAATCAATCCCTTCGCGTTGCAGGTAGGGACCCGACATCAGGACGGTGAGGGCGGCCCCGGCGAGGAGGATGAAGTTCATCGAAAGGCGAAAATTGTCCACCACAATGGCGCTGTAGAAGTGGTAGCCCGATTGTCCCCACAACTGGCCGGTGTAGAACGCGGCCACACCGAGAGTGGCGAGCGTGAAGCCGACCAGCAGATTCCGCTGCTCGCGGGGGACGATGAGGTCGGAGACGAGGACGAACAGAATCCCGACGATGAGGGTGAGTTCAGGGGCGATGGCGAGGAAAGATGAAGAGGAGAAGTTAAAGGTCACGCCGGTGTTCCTCCGCGAGGGGACTCTGGGGATTTAGGGGACTCAGGGGACCGGGTCTCTTTGGTAGGTGGCGGTGATGACGGAGGTGATGCCGCCCCGCACGTTGAAATCGCCGACGACGACGCAGCTCACGGGGTCGAGGACCGCCACCAGGTCATTCAATATTCGGTTCGTCACGTCCTCGAAAAAAGCCCCCTCGTTGCGATAACTCCATAAGTACAGTTTGAGCGACTTCAGTTCGATGCACGTTTGCGCCGGGACGTATCGGATACGTAGCGTGGCGAAGTCCGGCTGGCCGGTCTTTGGGCACAGCGACGTGAACTCCGGGCACGCCATCTCGATGGTGTAGCGGTTTTCCGGGTGAGGATTGGGAAAGGTTTCGAGGGTTTTGGAAGGCTGAGTCGGCAAGGGCGTTCCCTGTCGCAGGAAGGGACCCGGAGTCGCAGGCATGGATCAGGACCTGGTTCGGGCGAGGCGGCGCCCTTCCATTGATGATTACCCAGGGCGGTGCGCCACAATCAGTATGATGTAGTATAGCCACTTCTCCTGTTTCCATTGCTCCCCGGAAAGGACCACATGCCCAAACCCCCTCCCATTCCGATACTGGACACCCATGTGCATTTGTGGGACCTCAAGCGCTTCCGGCTCCCCTGGCTGCCGAAGGACGGCCCGCTCGCCGGGGACCACCTGGTGCCGGATTACCTCGCCGCCGCCGAAGGGCTGAACATCGTCGGCGCGATCTACATGGAAGTGGACGTGGAGGCGTCTCAGAAGGCGGAAGAGGCGGAGGCCGTCCTCGAACTGTGCCGTCGCCCCGACACGCCGCTCCTGGGCATGGTGATCGGGGGAGACCCCGCGAGCGACGGGTTTGAGAAGGTGGTCCGCCGCTTCCACACCGATCCCCTCGTGAAGGGAGTCCGCCGCGTGATGCCCAAAGACGGCCTCCTCGATCCCGCCTTCGTTCGGGGGATCCAACTCCTCGGCGATCTCGGCCTGCGGTTTGACCTGTGCGTGCCCAGTGACGCGCTGGAAGACGCCGCCCGCCTCGTCGGCGAGTGCCCCAACACGCGCTTTGTGCTGGACCATTGTGGCAATCCCAACGTCCGCACGAAAGACATCATGCCCTGGCGCCGGGGGCTGGACGCCCTCGCCAAACATGACAACGTCGTCTGCAAAATCAGTGGCATCGTCGCCACCGCCGAGCCGGGGAAGTGGACCCCCGACGACCTCGCGCCGTTCGTGCAGGGCTGCGTTCACGCCTTCGGCAAGCGCCGCATCATGTTCGGCAGCGACTGGCCGGTCCTCACTACCACGGCGACCCTGCGGAGCTGGGTGGAAGCCCTGATGACCATCACCACGCACTGGCGGGAAGCCGAGCGGCTCGACCTGTTCCACGATAACGCCGTGCGTTACTACCACCTGCTGCCGAAGTCCGGCCGCTCGCTCAATCCCCCGGCTGCGGGGAAGCCTTCTGCGAAGGAGGAGTGATGGCGCCGCTTCGGTTCGCCGTGTTTGGGACGGGTTTCTGGGCGCGGTACCAACTCGCCGCATGGGGCGAAGTGGGCGGGGCGGAGTGCGTCGCCCTGTACAACCGCACTCGCTCCAAAGCGGAGGCCCTCGCCGAGGAGTTTGGCGTTCCCGCCGTGTATGATGACGCTGAAACCCTCCTGCAGAACGAGACTCTCAACTTCGCGGACATTATCACCGACGTGGAGACGCACGCGCGTTTCGTCGGCCTCTGCGCGCGGTTTCGCGTCCCCGTCATCTGCCAGAAGCCGATGGCGCCGGACCTCGACGCCGCCCGCGCGATGGTGGCGGCCTGCCGGGACGCTGAGGTTCCCTTCTTCATCCACGAGAACTGGCGGTGGCAAACACCCCTGCGCGCCGTGAAAGAGGCGCTGCGTTCCGGCGTGATCGGTCGTCCGTTTCGCGCGCGGCTGAGGATGGTGTCGGGGTTTCCGGTGTTCGCCAATCAGCCGTTTCTCGCCGAGCTGGAGCGATTCATCCTCACCGACATGGGCAGCCACATTCTGGACGTGGCGCGGTTCCTCTTTGGGGAGGCGACGAGCCTCTACTGCCAGACGCAGCGCGTCCATCCCACGATTAAAGGCGAAGATGTGGCGACCGTGATGCTCCGCATGAACGACGGCATGACCGTCCTCGTGGAGATCGGGTATCCAGGCGCTCCCGCCGAGCATGACCGCTTCCCGGAGACGTACGTGACGGTGGAGGGCGCCGGGGGAACCGTGGAACTGGGGCCGGACTTTTGGCTCCGCATCACCACCACCGACGGGACTCACGCTCGCCGTGTTCCTCCAGAGCGCTACGCCTGGGCTGATCCCGCCTACGACGTGGTGCACGCGAGCATTGTCGGGTGCTGCGCCAACCTGCTGGGCGCCCTGCGCTCTGATAAGTCTGATGAGGGAGAAGGCGCCGCCGAGACGACCGGAGAAGATAACCTCAGGACGGCGGAACTGGTCTTCGCCGCCTATGATTCTGCGGAACGGGGTGCCGTGATTCGCTTCCCGTCTCCCCCTCCCGCTTCAGGTGGAGAGACCCGATGAGTTCAACTCGATTCACCCTGCTTTGCTACGGCGACTCCAACACCTGGGGCTTTGATCCGGCGTCGGGCGGCCGATTCCCGGCGCACCGACGATGGACCGGCGTGCTGCGCGAGGAGTTGAGCGACGAGCTGGGTGAGCGGTATCACGTCGTGGAGGAAGGGCTGTGCGGCCGGACGACCGTATGGGACGATCCCATTGAGGGCATGACCCCCTCTGAGAAAAATGGGAAGACGTACCTGGGGCCGTGCCTCGCGTCCCATGCGCCGCTGGGCGCCGTGATCCTCATGCTCGGCACGAACGACCTGAAGGCCCGATTCTCCCTCCCCGCCTCCGACATCGCCAACGGCGCGGGCGCGCTGGTGGACTTAATCCTGCGAAACGGCGTGGGTCCCGATGGAGTGGCGCCCCGCGTGCTGCTCGTCGCGCCGCCGCCACTCGCCTCACTGACAGGCCTTGCCGAGATGTTCACTGGCGCGGCGGAGAAGGCGAAACGGTTCGCGGCGGAGTACGCTCGCGTGGCGGAGGAGCGCGCCTGTGACTTCCTGAATGCGGGAGAGGTCATTGCCTCCAGCCCGCTGGACGGCCTTCATTTTGAGGCGTCTGAGCATTGGAAACTGGGCCGGGCAGTGGCCGCCTGGGCGCGAGGCCGGTTCGAGGGAGGAATGCAGGGCTGACCCCGGCCTTCAGTCGCTTCAATCCCCTGCGTCAGATGGCGCCGAGTTATTGAACTGGCGGATAATCGAGGGCCTGCGCGCGTCCCGCCATCTTCCAGCGTGCCGTCGCGCGAGTCGCGGATGGGGCGGAGGCGACCGCTTTCGTCGCCGCGTCGCGCTGGTTCACGAAGGTCCGCCTGCGCCCGCCGGGAGGCTGGAGAGTGATCGTCGCCACGTGGGGGAGTTCCCGCAGCGCGGCGGCGAGTTGGGCGGCGGTCATGCGGGCGGAGCGCTGGAGGAAGGAGATGGCCTGCCGATTGTTCAGGCCGGGGGGGAGCCTGACGAGCGTGACCCTGCCGGCCTGAGGCATCAGAAGGGTCGCCCCCGACGCCTTCACGCCTTTAAGTTGGGCTGCGACCGCCGCCGCCGGGGGAGGCTTGCTGAGGCCGACATACGCGGAGAAGCCGGGGCGCGGGAGGGCGTATCCTCTGACCCAGCTGGCGAGCAGTTTGGGGTCATTGAAGCTGTCGGCGAGGCGCAGCGTGACCGGCCAGTTGGCGGGCAGTTGGGTGGGCGCGGCCATCGCCTGAGGGGCGGGTGGAGGTTTTCGGGAAACGGAGGACGCCGCAGATAGGGCGCCAGACCAGCCGAACGCCACGAGAAGGGCAAGGACCAGCGCTGGTCGAGCCGTTGAATGAAAGGGTTGAGGCGGCATAAGTCTCCCGCGAGACAGAAGAGCAGAGAGGTGGAGGCGGGGGGGCGACGTTAGCCCTGGGCGGGGGCGTTGTCGCGCAGCCACGCGTCGAGATCGTCGGATGCGGAGAAGTCGAGCAGCGCGTCGGCCAACGCCTCCAGCCGCTCCACCGGCAGACTCCGCACCGCCGCCTCCTGGGCCGCGCTCACCGCTCCGACTTTCCGGCTCAATTGCCGCAGGCTCAGGCTCAGCGCCGCGTCCTGCCGCCCCTCAAGTCGCCCCCGCTTCAGACCTTTGCGAATGCCGATCCGCTCGAAACTCGTGACGTAAGGCATCTTCCTCTCCTCCTCATACGCGGTCAGCTCGCTCCGAAACGCCCGATTCTCCTCAGCCGACAGCCCGATCATCCACTCCAGAAACCGAAACCGCTCCCGCACTTCCTCC
>JBBRGS010000094.1:0-13363 GCA_038240635.1 Armatimonadota bacterium | reverse complement strand
TCTTCATCCACGTGCCGTCCGCCTGCCAGCGCAGCAACCGGTCGTGACAGGTGGTATACGGACCATACCGTTTCGGCAGGTCCCGCCACGGCGCTCCGGTGCGTTGTATCCAGAGAATCCCGTTGAGCACAGTGCGGTGATTCCTCCATCGATTCCCTCGCCGGCCTTCGCTCGAAGGCAGAAAGCCCCTGATCGCTTCATACTGGCTATCGCTTAATTCACCTCGATCCATATCCGGTGCCCTCCCGCACTTCCGGAAGATTATTCACCAGATCAGGTTCCCATTTGTCGGACACTCCCTAGTCTCCTTCACGCTGCTCGCCCCTCCGGTTCCGCAGACCGCCAGGGGACGCTGGCCGGAAGTCGTCTGTATCTCTCAAACTGAAGGAGGACCGGTGAAGTGGGTCCGTGACTTCACGGGGACGCTGCATCACGGGGGCGCGACCGTCTCGCCGCTCCACGAGGAGAATCCCGCTTGGAACACCTGCTGCAGCCGCTCTTTGAGTGGGTCATGCGGACCATTGAAAGCGGGGGATATACCGCCATCCTGCTGCTGATGGCTTTGGAGAGCGCCTGCATCCCTATCCCCAGCGAAGTCATCATGCCGTTCGCGGGGTATCTTGTCTTCAAGGGGAGCATGGGATTGCACGGCGCCGCGCTGGCCGGAGCGTTCGGGTGCGCGCTCGGTTCCACGGTGGCGTATGTCGCGGGGTATTACGGGGGCCGCCCGTTTGTGGAGCGGTACGGCCGGTACATCCTCCTGCGCCACAAGGACCTCGACGCGGCGGATCGCTTCTTCGCCAAACACGGCGAGGCCACGGTCTTCTTCAGCCGCCTGCTGCCGGTCATCCGCACCTTCATCTCGCTGCCGGCGGGCATTTCGCGGATGCCGTTTGGGCGCTTTCTGCTCTACTCGTTCATTGGCAGCGTGCCGTGGTGCTACCTCTTCACCTGGATCGGCATGAAACTCGGCGAAAACTGGCAGACCATTCGCGGCTGGTTTCACGGTGCGGACCTGGTGATCGGAGGCGTCCTCCTCGCCGGATTCGCCTGGTTCCTCTGGCATCATCTGAAGCCCGAACCGACCGCCGACCGGGCGGAGTAGCTCCGCTGTTAGAGCGCGGAGGAACGATCCGCCGCCTCGCGGTACCAGTGCACCGTCCGCTTCAGCCCGTCGCGGAAGCCAATCCCCGGCTCATAGCGCAGTATGGCGCGCGCCTTCTCGATCCCCGCCCGCGAGTGCTTCACGTCGCCCGCCCGCGTCGGAACGAACTCCGGGTCACACGGGACGCCCAACTCCTCGGCGATGAAGCGGCACACGTCCAGCACGGTGATCTGTTCCCCGCAGGCGATGTTGAAGACTTCCCCGGCGGCGGGGGCGTCGGCGGCCAGCAGGTTCGCTTCCACGACGTTCGTGATGTAGGTGAAGTCACGCGATTGCAGGCCGTCGCCGTGAATGGTGGGCCGCCGTCCCTCCATCAACGCCTTAACGAAGAGGGGGATCACCGCCGCGTACTGGCTGTTGGGGTCCTGACGCGGGCCAAACACGTTGTAGTACCGCAGGCGCACGGTCTCCAGCCCCATCGTCTGGGAGAAGACGCGGCAGTACTCCTCCCCGGCGAGTTTGGTGACGGCGTACGGCGAGCGCGGCGACAGGGGCATGGTCTCTACCTTGGGCAGCGTGGGCGTGTCGCCATACACGGAGGAGGAGGAGGAGAAGACGACCCGCCGCACGCCGCTTTGTCGGGCGCCCTGGAGGAGGTTGAGGGTCCCGGTGACATTCACGGCGTTGCTGGTGAGCGGATCGGCGATGGAGCGGGGCACCGATCCCAAAGCGCCCAGGTGAAAGACGACGGAGACTCCCTCGCAGGCATGAGCGCACGCTTCAGGGTCCCGGAGGTCGGCGTCCCGGATTTCAATGGCGCTCTCGATGGCCGCCAGATTCCTGCGGTGGCCGGTGGCGAAGTTGTCGAACACGCGCACGCGGAAGCCTCGTCGGACCAGTTCCTCCGCAAGGTGCGCCCCAATGAACCCCGCCCCGCCCGTCACCAGCGCCAGATCAGCCATCAGTCGTTCTTCCTCCTCGTAACGAAGCGACAAAGCCCCGCCTCATCTCTTCAGGCGGACTCCTGCGAGACGCCGCCGGTCCCGACGCCTCAGCCATTATGACCAGCGCCGCCGATACAAGTCACCTACGGCCGTTCGGGCAGATTTGGGCTGCGGAGACGATCTGGGGGGCAAACCCTAATCTCCGGCTTCCCGGATCGCTTTCAAAAGGGGAGGAAGCGTCGTTTTGGCGAAATCCGCCGTCAGCGCTTCCGCCTCCGCTTCGTTCGCCGGCGCCGGAGTCAGAATGCGAACCAACGCGCCGACCGGGCGCCGGCGCTGAAACCGCGCGAGGAGCTGGTTCGCCTGGAACCGCGAAATACTGTTTGTGGAGAAGCGGCCATCGGTGAAGAAGAAGGTGAGCAGCCGGTTCTCGCCGTTTGTCCCCCGAAGCAGCGTGGAGTTGGCGGGGACCGTCTCCTGGCCGACGGGGAGGCGGATGATCTCTTGAGTCAGGATTTCCCATCCGCTTCCCGGCATACAGTACGCCGGAGTATGCACCGTGCTTTTCCGGCGGCCCGCGATAACCGCCAGCTCGATCTCCTGGCCGGTCACCTCGGATTCATAGCGGCGGAAGAAGAGGCCCTCCGGCCGCATCTGCTTCGCCTCGGAGGGGAGCAGATCGAGGTCCACATTGCCCCATTCGCGGTACTGCATATCGAGGGGCGCGAGGAAGTCGGCGGTGGGGCGGGAGGGAAGCGCATCGCCCGCCTCCGAGCGCCGCCCCCACCAGCCTCCGATCACCGCGAGGAGAAGCAGCCCTCCCGCGAGGGTGAAGCGGTGGCGCGCGAGAAATCCGGCGTCCCGCCTCGGCGTTCTTCGAGGCGGCGGGGGCGACCCGGCCTCCAATTCATCGGGCATGGGCTTCGGTTTCCTGGGCGGCAGGGCCGGGACCCGCCGGGGCGGCCAGCGGCGCATATCGCAGAAGCAGCGTGCGCAGTCCCAGCAGTCCCAGCGTGCAAAGGAAGATGAGCGGCGGCGCCTCATTGTCGTGGACCCACTGCGCCAGCGCGGCTCCGTGGTACGTCCCCGCCAGCAGGATGAACACGAGGCGCACAGCGTTCGCCGCCAGGGCCACTGGAATGATGAGGAGCATCAGTAACGCCTGATACCTCCACCGCACCGGCGTGATGGACGCCACCAGGTACGCCAGCGCCAGCAGGACCATCAGCGACGTGATGCCGCTGCACGCCTGCGCCACCAGCACGCTGTAGATCGGTGTTCCCGCAGGGCTGACCACAGAGAGAGCGATGCCCTCGCGGTGGACGTTCAGCCCCGCGATCCCTCCCAGCATCGCGGCGTACCGACTGCTCATGAGTTGAAGCGGAAAGGCGACTCGCTCGATCAGGCTCGTCGGCCACGGGATGGCGAACAGGAGGAAGCCCATCGGCCCGGCGGCCGCTCGCAGCTTCGCTCCGCCGCCGAGAAACCAGACGGTTCCCAGCGTAATCGCCATGACGCCGAGAAACTTGAAGAAGGTGAGGTCGGCGTAGAAGGCGGCGATGTACACCAGGGCGCCTAAAGCGGCGATCAGCAGCCCCGGCGCGCGGGCGGCGCTCCACCCTCGAAACGCGTCACGGCGCAGCCAGAGCGCGCCCAGCGCCAGGGCGACGACGACCGGCCCGTGCGCGAAGATCGGGTCGGCGCGCCACGTCTCCAGCCACGGCCCCAGTAAGGGGAGCCAGAGGGCCACTCCCAGCAGGAGCACGGGAACCCAGGCGGAGCGGGGCGGCGAGCGATCCGGGAGAGGGGGGGCGGTCGGCGGCGGCGTTGGGGAGGCGGAGGGGGTCACACGGCCCTGAACGGTCATGGGAGCAGGGTGATGAGCGGCAGCATACGCAGGACCTGATCCAGCACGCTCGGTTTGGGGCCGGTGCTCGGCTCCACCGGAATGAGGATGTTGTCGCCGGGCTTGATGGTGATATTCTGCGTGGAGTCGCCCTTCAGCAGTTTCTTGTAATCTATGAGGATCATCGTTTGGGGCGGCGCGTCCTTCCCCTTGTTGACGACGCGCGCCTGAGACTTGTCGGCGGCGATGCGCTCATCCTGGGGGTCCTGAGGCAGCACGACAAACTGCTTGTGCGTGGCGCTGGGCGTGAAGCCTTCCGCCTTCGTCACGGCGTCCATCAACCGCATACCCGGCTGGGCCGGATACGTGCCGGGCTTCACCACGCCGCCGGAGATGCCGAACCGTCGGCTCGCATCGCTGGACACGAACACCACATCGCCGGGGCGGATCGCCATCTCCGGGTCATCCGAGGAGCGGGAGCCGTTCAGAACCTCCTCCAGGTTGAACACCTTCGGCTCCTGCTCCTTCCGCATGATTTTCACGTTGGTCATATCGGCGTGATCCCCGAAACCGCCGCCGGAGGTCGTGATGAAGTCGAGGAGTTGCATACGGCCATTGATGGGCTTCTCGCCCGGCGTTTTCACCTCGCCGCGCAGGATCGCCGCGCCGAGGAACTGGCTGGGCACCGTAACCTGATCGCCCGCAAGCAGCTCCAGGTCGTCCTTCTGCTGCCCGGAACGCACGCTGGTGAGGTCCACCGTCAGGGGCACGCTGGTCGCCTTGTGCCGAATGAGGATACGGCTCCAGTCGGCGTTCTCGGTGGGTCCGGCGTTCACGATGGCGGCGTAGACGGTCTTCAACGTGTCGAGGGATTTGGAGCCGGGGAGGCGGACTTCGCCCATCACCTCGATGGTGTTATCGCCTTTGGGCAGGACCGTCACGGTGTCGCCCACATGGACAGGCACGTTGAGCGAGCGGTCTTTCAGCACAGCGTCCAGGTCCACCGTCTCCGGCTCGCCGCCATTTTTACGAGCAATCGAGATGCGTTTGGTGTCGGCGTTCGCGGTGGGCTGTCCCGCCGCCGCCAGCACATCCAGCAGCCGACTGTTCGATTCCAGCTTGACGGCGCCCGGCTTGCCCACCTCGCCGTACACGAGCACGCTGCCGCCGGTGTCGCCCGCCGGGATGACTTCCACTTCAAACAGCTTGAGGTACCGCTTCAGGCCCTGCGTGATGCGCTCCTGCGCCTGCTGCGGCGTGAGTCCGGCGACGTGGACCGCGCCCAGCATCGAGAGGGTGATGTCCCCCTGAGCGTTCACGGTGTAATTTTTGGAGAGGGCGGGTTCCCCGCTGACGTTTACGGTGAGGATATCGTCGTTCTTAATCGCGTCGGCGGCCCAGGCGGCGGGCGCCCTGAAGACGGAGGTTGCTACGAGCAATAACAGACTCAGCAGGAGCGGCGCGCTCCGGCGAGAGGGAAGCCGCAGGGCGCGGAACGGCGCAAAGCGGATCGGCGAAAACAAGCGAGGGAGTAACGGCTGATTCATGGGGATCTCCGGCTCAATGAAAAGGAGGCGACGGTCGTCCGACCCGCGACATGGGCGCCGGGCGGGCGAACTCTACTGTGTCTACAAGTTACAGGAGTTCCGAACGCCGTGCAAGGCTCCTTCCGGTTCAATGGAAGGCGGTCGGCCAGGCGGAGATCGCAGCGAGGGATGACGAGGCGTGATAAGGGGTTTCAGCAAAGCGCCGGGCGATGCGCCAGGGCCGTGTGACAAAAGGGATGCACATCGGCGCCCTGGTCGGCAATTTACTGATAACGACCCCCGCCAGGCAGTGACCGGAACCGTACAAAGCGGCCCCTGCGCTCCCCGGCGTTCAAAAGGTTTTGTCGTTCAGACCCCATGGAACAATCCACTTGCCGAGGGTATAGCGGGAGTGTATGGTATACTAACAGTTGGCGGCGCTGTGCGCGGGAGGGGCGACAGGTCCCGAACCCTCCTCGCGCCCTCCTCGTTTTACTTCGTCAGGCTTTCGCCGATCTATCGCTCTCCCTTCCAAGGAAGAAATCATGAGTTCTTTGAGGCAACTTCAACTTACGCGTCGCGTTACAGGGACTTTCGCCGCCTTGGCGCTGGCGACCTTCGCCCCGTCGGCGTTCTCCCATGTGACTGTCGTGACGAATAGTTCCAACCTGAAAGGGAACGATACGGTGGCGCTCCAGGGTCAGGCGCCGACCCGTTCCAACGCGCCGTATCACGCGAAATCACAGCGCGGCCTGGGCCTTACCGTCACGCCGACCGGCTCCGGCACGGAAGTGGATTTTGATCGCCCGGTGTACGCCGCAGGCGCCTACATCCAGGGGGCGGCGGGACAAATCCCGGCCAACGCCACCGTCCGCGCGTATGATAAGCAGGGGCGTCCGGTCAAAATCTTCAACATGACGACCAATCGGCACGGTCCCCTGCAATGGGTGAAGGTGACGAATAAGAACGGGCAGCGCTCCACCTTCCTGGGTGTGCGAAGCTGCTGCGCCTGCATCAAGAAACTCGTCTTTAACACGCCGCTCAACCGGCTGAATATCTACGCCCAGGGCCTCACCCCGGTGAAGCCGCAGGCCCGTCTCGCTCGCCTGAGCGCCGGTCCCAAGCCGTTCATCCCTGCGGGCCTCCCTGGTCCTCCGGAGGATAAAACGCCCAAGGTGGCGGCTCTTCTCCCGGCGACTTCCGGCTCGCCCCTGGCCATCGCTCCGTTGCTGGCCGCCGCTCCTTCCGCCGCGTCGGTGGTGGGAAGCGCCCTGCCGATTATCGCGGGTACCGGCTTCAACTTCCTCATTCCGGCAATCGCTGGCGGCGCGGCCCTCGTGGGCGGCGGCGGTGGAAGTAGCGGCGGCGGTGGTGGGGGCACAACTCCCCCTGTCATCCCTCCGCCGGTGACTCCTCCCCCCGTGATCGTAGTGCCCCCGCCTCCCGTCACCCCGCCCGTGACGCCGCCCGTGACCCCGCCGGACACCCCGGAGACCCCTCTGGTGCCGGAACCCAACGCGCTGGTCCTCATGCTCCCCGGCCTCCTGCCCCTGATGTGGATCGGCCTGCGGAAGACCCGAAGGGCGTAATCCGCTCCCGCCGTTCCCCTCATCCCGCGAAAGCCTCGGTTCGCCGAGGCTTTCGTTTTGTCTACATGTCTTCTTCACCCCCTCCGCCAGGTCTCCGATTCGACTCCCTTATGCGTGATTCCGTCCCTTCCGCCGACCCCCAACGCCCGCTCCGCATCGCTCATATGGTCAGCAGCCTCAAGGTCGGTGGCATGGAGCAATTTGTGCTGCGGATGGCGGCGGAACAGGCCCGTCAGGGAGACGCTCCGTCCATCGTGGCGCTTCAGGGAGGCCCGCTCCTCGACGCCGCCCGCGCGGAGGGCCTCGATGTCACCGTGCTGGGCGGGACCAATAAATTCGCGCGCGCGCTGCGCGGCCTCCTTGCCCTGGCGACCGTTCGCCCCGACCTGGTGCATGTGCATAATCCCACGTCGCTTCATTACGCGCGGCTGTGGCGGCGATTTCGTCATGTTCCCATCCTCATGACCCGTCATGGGCAGGACTCCTGGCGGCCCGACCCCTCCGTTTGGAAGAATCTCGACGGAGTGATCGCCGTCTCCGCCGCCGCCGCCGTCGTCACGCGCGCCGACAATCCCGATTACGCCAGCCGCGTGTTCACCGTCCTCAACGGCGTGAAAACGACGCCCCCCCAGCGTCCGCGAGTAGTCATGCGGGCCGAACTCGAACTGGGAGACCGCGTCGCGGGGATCATCGTGGCGCGACTGAACACCCTCAAGGGCCATGCCGACCTCCTGCAAGCCCTTGCGCTCTTAAAGGATCCCCCCCACTCGCCGATTCTCCTGATGGCGGGAAACGGGCCAGAGGAAGCCCCCCTGCGCGCCCTGGCCGATTCGCTGGAACTGGGGCCGGAGCAGGTCCGCTTCCTCGGCTTCCGCACCGATGTGGCCGATCTGCTTGGCGCCGTGGACTTCTTCGCGCTCCCCAGCCTCACCGAAGGCCTGCCGCTCTCCGTGCTGGAAGCGATGGCGCAGGGGCTGCCCATCGTGGCGACCCCCGTGGGCGGCATCCCCGAAGTGGTGAGGGAAGGTGTGGACGGCTTTCTCACTCCGGTGAACGACCCGCGCGCGCTGGCCGAGCGCATCAGCGCCCTGTGTGCTGACCCCTCCCTCCGCGCCCGCATGGGAGCCGCCGGAGCCGCCCGCGTCCGCGACGATTTCTCCTTCGACGCCATGCTCGCCCGCTACCATGAACTGTACGCCCGCTCCATCCAGAGCGCCGGGGCTTAGGCGCCCCGCCGCATCCCGTGACGCGCCCCACCGAGCCGTCGAGGCCGCCGTGAAAGTCCTGCTCCTCACCAACCTGTATCCTTCGCCGGAGGAGCCGTCGCGCGGCGTCTTCAATCGTCAGCGCTTTGGGGCGCTGGCGCAACACTGCGAGGCGCGCGTCCTCGCTCCGCTGCCCTGGTGGGGCCGCCTGAAGCATCCCGGCGCCCTGCTGCGCACGCCGGAGGACGATTCCACCGGCCTTCATGTCACCTGGCCGACGTACTGGTCGGCGCCGGGGCGGCAGGCGCTGCACGCGCGGGGGATGGCCGCTTCGCTGCGAGGTCAGGTCCGACGCCTTCGCCGCGTGTTCCCGTTTGAGGTGATCCTCGCCGCGTGGGCCTATCCCGACGGCGTGGCGGCGGCTCGCCTGGCGGAGGAGATGGACGTTCCCTTCGTGATGATGACCCTCGGCAGCGATGTGAACGAATTCACTCGCCATCCCGCCCTGCGGAAGCAGATTGTGTGGGGCATGAACCGCGCCTATCGCGTCGTCTGCGTGAGCCGCGCCCTCCGCGACCGCGTGGTGGACGACCTCGGCCTGCCGCCGGAGCGTGTCCTGGTGCAGCACAACGGAGTGGACGGCGAACGCTTCTTCCCGCGCGACCGCAGTGAGGCCCGTCAGCGCCTGGGGCTGCCGCCCGACCGCCCGGCGATACTCTTTTTGGGGAACTTCAAGCCGGAGAAGGGGCCGGATATCCTCGTCGAAGCGATGGGGCGGCTCGCCTCCCAGGGCGGCACGGACACGACCCTCCTGATGGTGGGAAGCGGGGCGATGGAGGCGGCGCTTCGGGCGCGGGTGACGGCCCTCGGCCTGGGGGAGCGCGTACGGTTTTGTGGCCGTCAGCCCCACGCCGAAACGCCGCACTGGATCGCCGCCTGCGACGCTCTCTGCCTGCCGAGTTACCGGGAAGGTTGCCCCAACGTGGTCCTGGAAGCTCTGGCGTCCGGGCGGCCCGTCGTGGCGTCGGATGTGGGCGGCGTCCCCGAACTGCTGCGCGACGATGCGGGCCGCCGTGTCCCCGCCGGTGACGCCGACGCCCTGGCGGATGCCCTCGCCGAGGTGATCCGCCGCCCATGGGACCCGGCTGCGCTGCGGGCGACGGTCCCCTTTCTCTCCTGGGACGCCTTTGGCCTGACTCTGCGCGACACCCTCGCCGACGCCGTGAACGTCTGGGCTTCCGGGGCCGGGGTCGCTTCCGCTCGTTGAACCGCCCACCGTTTCCGCCCGCTCCGCACCGGGTGCAGTTCATTGTTTTGCGGGGGAGTAGAGAGGGAACAGTTGACCCTCACTCTGTGGCCGCATTCCCGAAGCGGGGAAGGTCGTGATACACTGAACTCGCCGGGAGACGCTTCCCCCGGCGCCTTATCTCTCCGGCCATCCCGCCGGGCCGCCCTCAACCATGAACGGGGAGTGTCGTGAAAGGCGAGAACATCATCTCCTTTTCCAAGGACTGGACCGAGGACCCGACCAGCAACAATCACGTCATGCGGCGGCTGGCGAAAGAGAACACGGTCCTCTGGCTCAACTCGATCTCCACCCGCGCCCCCAATCTCTCCAGCGGGCGGGACCTCAAAAAGATTGTCACGAAGCTGGGCGCCTTCTTTCGCGGCGCGCGTCACGAGGGTGATCGCCTCTGGGTCTACACCCCGTTGGTGCTGCCGCTGCCGCACAGCCCCTGGGCGACCCGCGCCAACCGCCTCCTCCTGCGCTTCATGCTCGGTCGCCTGCGCCGCCAACTCGGCATGACGGAGTTCCAACTCTGGACGTTCCTCCCCAACGCGACCGAGTATGTGGGGACGCTGGGCGAGGCGGTCTCGGTGTACTACTGCACCGATGAGTGGTCGAAGTTCACCGGCGTCAACGAGCGGAAAATGGCCGACGCCGAGCGGGAATTGTGCCGCAAGGTGGACATTCTCTTCGCCACGGCGCAGTCGCTGCTGGACAACCGCAGGCCGCTCAACCTTGAGTGCCACCTGGCGACCCACGGCGTGGAAGTGGAGAAGTTCGCGCGGGCGCTGGACGACGCGACTCCGCTGCCCGCCGACCTCGCCGATCTGCCCCGGCCGATTCTCGGCTTCTACGGCCTGCTGGAGGACTGGCTCGACTATGACCTGCTCGTCACGCTGGCCCGGCGCCGCCCCGACTGGACCTTCGTCCTTCTGGGGAAGGCGGTGGTGGACGTATCGCGGCTGGAAGCCGTGCCTAACGTGCGCCTCCTGGGCCGCAAGCCGCACGACGAACTCCCGGCGTACTGCAAAGCGTTCGATGTGGGCCTCATCCCGTATCAGCTCACGGAGCGGCTGCTGCACGTCAACCCGATCAAGCTGCGGGAGTATCTTTGCGCGGGGCTGCCGGTGGTGTCGGCGGCGCTGCCGGAAGTGGAACGGTATCAGCCGCTGTGCGCCATCGCCCGCACGCCGGACGAATGGGAGCGCGCGATTGAAGACGCCCTGAAAGCCGACACTCCGGAGGCCCGCCGCGCCCGCAGCGCTGCGATGCGTGACGAATCCTGGGATCGCAAGGTCGAGGAGCTGAGCGAGCAGGTGATGCGCGTGAAATGCGCCAAAACCTCCGCCCGTAGCGCCTGAGGGCGGCGGACGGCTACAATGGCAACAGAAGGATAGTAAGGGCGCCGCTTTGCCGTTCTCCTACACTGGCGGGGCCGCTTGCAGTATCTGCAACCGTTCACTCTGAGATGAATCAAAGGAGAGCGATATGAGCGCTACGGAACACACGAACACAGTGGGCGCCCCCTCTGCGGTGGGAACGCGTCCCCCCCTTGTGGAGCAGGTTAAGCAAGCGCTGGAGAACCGGACGGCGACCCTCGCCGTGCTGGGCATGGGGTATGTCGGGCTGCCCATGGCCATTGAGTTCGCCCGTGTGGGCTTCACCGTCCTGGGCATCGAAGTCTCTCAGGAGCGATACGAAGCCCTCACGCGCGGCGAGTCGTACATCGCTGATCTCTCCGATGAGGACCTGAAGGAAGCCCTGGAGAGTGGCCGATTCAAGCCGCGCAAGGACACCGCCGCCCTCGCCGACGCCGACGCCATCCTCATCTGCGTGCCGACTCCCCTCCGCAAATCCAAGGACCCCGATCTGACGGCGATTCTCGCGGCCAGCAGGGCCGTCGCCGAGACTCTGCGGCCCGGCCAGCTCATCGTGCTGGAAAGCACCACTTACCCCGGCACCACCGAGGAGATCCTCCTCCCGATGTTCGAGGAAAAAGGCCTGAAGGTCGGCGAGGACTTCTTCCTCGGCTTCTCGCCGGAGCGGGTGGACCCCGGCAACGGCAGGTTCGGCGTGCGCAACATCACCAAGCTGGTGGGAGGCGTCACCCCCGCCTGCTCCGCACTCGGCGCGGCCTTATACGGCCAGCTCGTGGACACCGTGGTTCCCGTCTCCAGCCCGCGCGTCGCCGAAGCCGCCAAGCTGCTGGAGAACACCTTCCGCAGCGTCAACATCGGCCTCGCCAACGAGATGGCGTTCGTCTGCCGTCACCTCGGCGTGGACGTGTGGGAAGTGATTGATGCGGCGGCGACCAAGCCGTTCGGGTTCATGGCGCACTACCCCGGCCCTGGCATCGGCGGCCACTGCATCCCGCTCGACCCGCATTATCTCTCGTGGAAGGCGCGCCTCAGCGGCTACGAACCCCGCTTCATCAGCCTCGCCAGCGAGATCAACGGTTCCATGCCGCAATATGTGGTGGATATGATCAGCGACCGCCTCAACGACGCCAGCAAGCCGGTGCGCGGCAGCAGTGTCCTCATCCTCGGTGTGGCTTACAAGCCCAACGTCAGTGACGCCCGCGAAAGCCCCGCCCAGGAGATCATGGAGATGCTCCTGGACAAGGGCGCGAACCTCCGTTACTGCGACCCGTTTGTCCCCGCCTACACCGTGGGCGACCACACCTTCACGCGCGAAGACCTGACGCCGGAACTGCTGCGAGACTCCGACTGCGTGGTGATCGTCACGCACCACCGTGATTTCGACTACGAAACGGTCGTGCGCGAGGCGCCCCTGGTGATTGATACCCGCAACGTGACGCGGCCCTGGGCGGGGCAGGGGAACGTTCACTTCCTCTAGGCCCTCACGCAGGCGCTCGCGATCAGGGGGCGCTCACCCGACGCGCGCCACCCCGCTTCGGGAGGATGCCGCGCACCCGCAGCCAGTCCTCCAGCCGCCCCGGCCACGACGACAGAATCGGGTCGTCCGGCGCCAGCCCGACGCCGTGCGGCCCCTGCTCGTAGATGTGCATCTCCGCCGGAACCTTCGCCTTGTGGAGCGCGAGGTAGAAGGCGACGCTGTTTTGCGGCGGCACCCCGTCGTCGGCGTCGGTGTGGAAGAGGAAGGTCGGCGGCGTTTGCGGCGTCACCTTCCTCTCGTTGGAGAATTCGGCGGCCAGTTCCGGCGCGAAGTTCGGGCCGAGCAGCATATCCCGCGATCCCTGGTGCATATACGGCTCGGTGAAGGTGATGACCGGGTAGCCCAGGATGAGGAAGTCGGGCCGGGGAGAGACGCCCTCCAGTCGGGCTTCCGGGTTGGGGTCATGAAAGTTGAGGTGCGTGGCGGCGCTGGATGCGAGGTGCCCCCCGGCGGAAAATCCCATGAGGCCGATCCGGTCGGGCTTCACGTTCCACTCGGCGGCGCGGGAGCGGACGATCCGCATGGCGCGGTGGGCGTCCTGAAGCGGCGCGGGATGGCGATAGCGCGGCCCGATGCGGTACCGCAGCAGGAACGTCGCAATCCCCCGCGCGTTGAACCATTGGGCGACCTGCACGCCCTCGTGGTCCACCGCGAGGAAGCCGTAGCCGCCGCCGGGGCAGAGGACGACCGCGCCTCCGTTGGCGCGCGCCGAGGGCGGCAGGTACACGGTGAGGTTCGGGTGATCTTCCGGCGTGTCGCCCGCCGCGTTGGGAGCGCCATGCGGCCAGAGGAGGACTGTTTCGGGGACGGGCGGGGCGCTGGACGGCGATTCGGGCACGGATGCGGCTCCTGTCTGCGGCGAGATAGCGCGATGAGAGGTTACAATAGCGTGTGGGCCAACTCCCATTACCGTTCGATGAAAACGGCCTGTCGCCTTCACGCCT
>JBBRGS010000093.1:0-13416 GCA_038240635.1 Armatimonadota bacterium | reverse complement strand
GGCCCCTCTCCTGTGGGAGAGGGGTGGCCGAAGGCCGGGGTGAGGTAGAGTCAACCTCAGCCGGAATAAAGGTCGGCGAAGGCGGCCTTCAGCGTCGGGAATTGGAAGGGGTATCCCGTCTCCAGGGCGACACGCGGGAGGGCCTGCTGACCCGCAAGCAGCGTCTCCGCCAGTTCGCCCGCGACCAGCCGCAGCATGAAGCCGGGTACGCGCATGAACGACGGGCGATGCAGCGCCCTGCCCAGGCGACGGCTGAACTCCGAGTTACGAACCGGGTGCGGCGACACCCCGTTCATCGGGCCGGAGACGGCGTCACATTCCAGCGCGTGCCGGAACAGTCCCACGGCGTCCACGCGGTGAATCCACGAAACCCACTGCCGCCCGTCGCCCAGTTGGCCGCCCACGCCGAGCCGAAACGGGAGGGCCATGGGCTTCAGGGCGCCGCCCCCCTTCCCCAGCACAATGCCGAGGCGCACTCTCACCACGCGGGCGTCCAGGGTCATCGCCTGTCGGGCCTCCGCCTCCCACTCCACGCACAACCGGGCGAGAAAGTCGTCCCCCGGCGGAGCGGTTTCGGGCAGGAGTTCGTCGCCCCGGTCGCCGTAGTACCCGACGGCGGACGCGCTCACGAGAACCCTGGGGCGCGGGGTCATGGCGGCCATGCTCTCCACCAGCGCCTTCGCTGAGCCGACGCGGCTCTCCCACATCTCCCGCTTCTGGTCGGCGCTCCAGCGCCCGGCGGCGATGCTCTTTCCGGCGAGGTGAACCACGGCGTCGCAAGGGGGGAGCGCCGTCACGGTTGGCGGGTTCCATTCCCGCGCCTCCACCTCCGCGAGGGGATAGACCGTCTCCTCCGCGAACCGTTGGCGCGCCGCTTCGGGCCGTCGCGTCAGGGCGATGACCGTGTGTCCCGCCGCCACGAGATCGGCGCACAACGCCCGCCCCACGAACCCTGTGGCTCCCGTCACCGCCACCCGCATACGACCTCCTTACGCTCGCGTTACATGGGCGTTCCGTGTGGTTCACAGAAGGCCATGCCGCGTTCTCCTCTATTGTGTTGGCGCGCGCCCCGCCGGAGAAAGCCGCCTTCGCAGGGGAGACGGCGATTCGGCGAAGGGAGCGCCCCGCTTTTGTCGAAAGGAGGGCCGGGCGAGCCGGTCGCCTGTCACTGTTTTGGATGTTTCGGAGAGGAGAACCCCGATGCGAGCCGCCATTATGGACGCCCCGCACGCCATGCGCGTGGGCGACTGGACCCCCGCCCCGCTCGGCCCCGGAGAGGTCCGCGTCGCCGTGCGCGCCACGGGCATCTGCGCCGGGGATATGTACTTCTTCCTCGGCAAAAATCCGTACGCCGTCTACCCGCAGGTCTGCGGCCATGAGATCGCGGGCGTCCTCACCGAACTCGGCGACGGCGTGAACGGCCTCTCCGTGGGGGATCGCGTGGTGGTGGAGCCGTTTATCGGGTGCGGACGCTGCTATCCGTGTCGCGTCGGTAAATCGAACTGCTGCGCCAACCTCACGATCATCGGCATCCACCGGCCCGGTGGCTTTGGGGAGGAGCTCACCGCCCCCGCCGACCGCATCCATCGCATCCCTGACGGCCTCTCCTTCTCCGACGCCTCCTTCGCCGAACCGGTCGCCATCGGTGTGCAGGCGTGCCGCCGGGGCGAGGTGCGGGCCGGGGAGACGGTCTTCATCCTCGGCTGCGGCCCCATCGGCCTTGCCCTCATCGAAGTGGCCCAGGCGAAGGGCGCGCATCCCGTCGTCACCGATCTCAACTCCGAACGCCTTGAAACCGCCGCCGCCCTGGGCGCGGAGACCATGCCCGCCGGGGATGACCTACTCGACCGGGTGAGGGAGCGCACGGACGGCGAGGGGATGCCCGTCGTCATTGAGGCGACCGGCGCGGTTCCGGCGATGGAGAGCGCGGTGGACCTCGTGGCGGCGGGGGGGCGCATCGTCATCGTCGGGCTGGTGAAGCAGGGCCTCGGCGTCACGTTCCCTGGCCTCGACTTCACACGCAAGGAGATGACGGTGGTCGGCTCCCGCGCATCGGTGAACTGCTTCCCCGAATCGCTGGAGTTGCTGGCGAAGGGGGCGATCCATTATCCCCGCTACGCCACGGAGTTCAGCATGTGGGACGCCCCCAGGGTGTTCACGGAGTGGGCGGAGCGGCCGGGGATGATCCACAAGGGCGTCCTGATCCCCTGAGCGACTTCCCCCGGCTCGCGCTGCGGTCGAAGCGGTTGCGCTACGGGCCGTGATACGCCATTTCGCCGTGCTGAGAGACATCGAGACCGGCGAGTTCGTCGGCGGGAGAAACCCGCAGGCCGACCATCGCATCGATGACCTTGAGCAGAATCCACGTGCCGAGGGCCGCGTACGCCGCCGTGGCGACGACGCCGGTCGCCTGAATCAGCAGCTGCGACGGGTTGCCGTTGAAGAGGCCGTTTCGCCCCGCCGCGTTGATGGCGCTGGACGCGAAGAGGCCGGTGAGCAGCGCTCCGATGATGCCGCCCACGCCATGCACCCCGAAGGTGTCCAGCGCGTCGTCGTACTTGAGGCGGACTTTGAGGAGGACCGCCGAATAGCACGCGAGACCGCCGCACACCCCGAAGACGAGGGCCGCGAACGGGGCGATGTACCCCGCGCCCTGTGTCACCGTCGCCAGCCCGGCCACCGCGCCCGACGCGATCCCCAGGGCGGTCGGCTGGCCCTGCTTGCGCCACTCCACCGCCATCCAGACCAGCGCGCCCGCCGCCGCCGCGAGGTGGGTGTTCATCACGGCGACCGCCGCCACCGGACCAATGCTCAGCGCGCTGCCGCCGTTGAACCCGAACCAGCCGAACCAGAGCAACCCCGTGCCGATGAGGGTGAGCGGCAGGTCGTGCGGGCGCATCTCCTCGTCGGGATAGCCGATGCGCCGCCCGATGACCAGCACGAAGACGAGCGCGGAGATGCCGCTGGAGATGTGGATGACGCTGCCCCCGGCGAAGTCCAGGGCGCCCATCGCGCCGAGCCAGCCCCCCGCGCCCCAGAACCAGTGCGCGATGGGATCGTAGATGAACGTGGCCCACGCGATGACGAAGAGGAGGTAGGCGCTGAACTTCACCCGCTCGGCGAAGGCCCCGGAGATGAGGGCCGGGGTGATCACGGCGAACATCATCTGGTAGAGGACGAAGACGAGGGCCGGGATGGTTGGCGCGTACGTCGTCGCGCCGTTGAGGGGGATTCCCGCCAGGCCGAGATGCCCCAGGCCGCCGATGAAACCGTTGCCGGAGCTGAAGACGAGCGAATAGCCGAAGAGCATCCACTGGACGCTGATGACGCCAAGACAGATGAAACTTTGCAGCAGCGTGGTGAGGACGTTCTTCTGCCGGACCATGCCGCCGTAGAAGAACGCAAGGCCGGGGGTCATGAGCATGACCAGCCCCGCCGAGATCAGCACCCAGACCGTATCCGCGCCATTGATGGGCGAAGTGGGGCGATTGGCGCCCTGGGCGAACGCCACCGATGACCCCAGCGCCCCGACGAGGAGCGCGGCCCAGCGTAAAAACCGAAGCATGAAGGTCCCCTGACCGTATCAGATCGTTCCCGCCCTATGCTACCTACGGGAACGCCAAAAGCGCGAGGGAGGACCAGCCGCGTCTCCCGCGCGTTTCGGTAACGATGAGGCGTCATTGCCGCCGAACAGGCGACGCTGCCCGATCCGGGGTCTTCAACGAGGCGTTGGGACGCCGACCACACTGTCGGCGGGAACGCGGGAGGAGAGTACGCAGCAACGCGGCGGATCGGATCATCCCGAAGTCCGCCGCGTTATTCTGGCGTGTGGAGAGCGAGGGGTCAATCCCCTTATGAGAGGAGTGAGCCGGAGGAGCGGATCAGGGGAGCTGCTCCAGTTTGGCGGCGGCGCGGAGGATGCGGATCGCGTCGGCCACGTTCAGGGCGCCGTCTCCGAACGCCAGGCCGAATTTCCCCGGTTTGGGAGCGACATCGCCCACGTAGGTCTGCCGCTCGTTGGGCTTTACGATCTTGGCGGCGATCTTGAGGGCCAGCACACCGTCCAGCACGTTCACCTGGTTGTCGCCGTTCAGGTCGCCGTAAGTCAGTGTTTGCGCCGCCGACGTGAGGCTCAGCCCGGACACCGAGGGGGACGCGCCGGTCGGCCCGGCGGTCAGCACGATGCGGTACTGGAAGGTGCGTCCGAGTTTGTTGATGAGGATCGGGCCGGACGAGAGGGGAGCGCTCCAGTCGGAGAAGCCACCGCCACCGCCCGCGAGGCGATACTGGACCGTGGCCGTTCCGCCGGTCGCGGGGACGACGGTGAAGTCGAATCGCTGCACCGATTGATCGGCGCCGAGGTCAATCATGGGGGATTCGTAGACGCCGTAGGGGGCGGTGGTGGCGGGGGCGTCGGGCGCGAGGGTTCCCACGTAAACGTTATTCCGGTCCTGGAGGGCATCGTCGTAACCGCCCGCCGCGACGAGGAGGCTGCCCGCCACCACGGAGCCGTCCGGGCGTCCCGCCACCCCCGCCGCCGTCGTCGCCAGTTGATTGAGCGGGATGGGGAGGGCTTTATCCTGCGCCCAGGTTTTCAGGTCGGGGACGACGGGCGTTCCGGTCACGCCGATTTCAGAGGAGAAGACCGTGCTGGCGGGCAGGTTGTTCGTCTCCTGCCCGGCCACGAGGTACCATCGGCCCTGCGCGAAGGGGCTGGAATTGTTGAGGTATCCCTTCCCTGTGGGGAGCGGCGACGACTGCGACCATGAGGCGCTCAGGCCCATCGGGTTAACGACGCCGACCATCACATCGTTCAGCACGCCTTCGGAGCTGCCCAGGAAGACGGCGCCTCCGGCCACCCAGGCGCGGCTGTCCAGCCCCAGGGCGGCGGCGGCGTAGCGCGCGGCGTTCATGTTGAGCGGCGCGGGGGTCGGGTCGGTGTCGGTGGCGACTTTCCAGGCGCCCAGGTTGCCGTCCGCGCGGATGGGCGCGACCCAGACGGTGGAAGTCCCCGCGACAGCCTCATCCGCCCCGGCGAGGACCACTAAATTGCCGTGCGAGGCGTACGCCGCCACCGTGTCCCGTTTGGCGGGGAGTTTCGTCGCTTCCCGCCACGGGCCGGGCTGGCCGTCGGCGCCGACTTTGGAGTAGAGGACCGAGTCGGTGAGGCCGGGGCCGATACTCTCCTCGTGGCCGCCGATGACATACAGCACATTCCCATACGCGACAACGGTGGCGTAGGCGCGGGTTTTGGGCAGCGCGTTCGTCATCAGGGTGAAGGCGCCGAGCGTCCCGTCCGCCGCGACGGTCGCTCTCGCCACATCGGCGGAGAGGACCGCGTTGGCGCCGACTCCCGTGTTTCCCCCGATGGCGTAGACCCAATTCCCCACGCCCGCCAGGCCGAGATTGCTAAGCGGCTTGAGGAGAGCGCCGGAGGCGGCCCACCCGGTGAGGGAGGCCACGGGACCGAGTGAGAACGCCACCGAAGGCCCCGCGCCGGAGAGGGCGATGTTGCGCGTCTGGCCCAGGGGGTACTGCGCCGCGATATCCAGAGGGACCGGGGTTTGGGCGACGGCGCCCCCGGCCACGCTTCCGGCCAGGACCATCAGGGTGAGGGGGAGCCAACGGGGACGATGGGTTCGACTGAGGAGGGCCATGAGCGCGTAATTCCTTCTGTATAAGGGAGGGTTCGCCGTGGAACGCCTGATTGTCTCTTTCCTTTTTGTGATGGGAGGCCGAAATCCTGTTATCATTCCGCTTTCCCCGGTACACATCGGCTGTAAACCCGTCCATGCGCCTGCTATGGGCGAGCCGTCAACATTCCCGCGCGGTGTCGGCGGTGGGCAGCACGATGAGGAAACGGGCGCCTTCGCCGGGGACGCCGCGCTCCACGATAGCGCCGCCGTGCCCCTCCACGATGCCCTTCACTATGGAGAGGCCGAGGCCCATCCCCTTGGCGCGCGTGGTGAAGAAGGGCGTGAAGATGCGTTTCTTGTTCTCCTCGCTGACGCCCGGCCCCCGGTCGGCCACGTCGGCGAAGACGTACTGGCCGGTGGGCGGCAGCTGCGGGCAGAGTTTGAGTTCGTCCGGCCCCGCCATACCGGTCTGTACGGCGACTTCCCCGCCCTGCGGCTGGTAGATGACCGCGTTTTCGAGGAGTTCGGTGAGGGAGCGGATCAGTTTGTGGCTGTCGCCGCGAATGGCGGGCAGGTCGTCGGCGAGGTCGCAGATGATGTGGAGCTGATCCTGATGCGGCAGTCCCTCCTCAATGGCCTGGCGGACGAGGGTGTTCCAGTCGAGCTCCTCGAAGGAGAGTCGGGTCGCCACCACAAAGTCGCGGAATTCCTGGAGGATGTATTCGAGCCGCTCCACGCCTCGCTTCAGGGCCTGGGAGAGTTCGGCGACTTCGACGATGTTGGGCGGTGTGCGCGACAGCAGGTATTCGAGTTCGTTGAGGTTGCCCCGGATGGCGAAGACCCGATTGCCGATCATATGGGCGGTGCGCGCCGACATCTCGCCCCAGGCGGCCATGCGTTCCTTCTGGATGAGGCGTTCCCGCAGCCGGGAGTTTTCGATGGCGACGCCGATCTGGTTGGCGAGGATGGCGAGCAGCCCCTCGTCCTCGCTGGTGAACTCGTGCTGATAGAAGATGGAGGTCCGCTTGCGCCTCACGACTCGCAGCACGCCGAGCAGCGCGCGGGGCGATTTGATCGGCACGGCGAGGTAGGCCCCGAGTTCGTCGGGGGGGTACTCGCCGTAGAGGCCCTTCCAGCGCGGATCGCCCTTCGGTTCGCCGATGCGGAGGGGGACCGCTTCCTGGGCGACCCAGCCGGTCAGCCCCTCGCCGAGGGCGTAGCTGGCGGTGTCGGTTTCGCTGCCCAGGCGGCCTTTGGAGGCGCGGAGGATGAGGCGCTGGCCTTCGGCGTCGAGGAGGAAGAGGGAGGAGTCGTCGGAGCGGAGGAGGTGCGCGGCCACGTCCACCACGCGGTGGATGAGTTGCATGAGGGCGCTGGGGTCCCCGACGAGGGTGAGTTCGTGCCCCACTTCGAGGAGGGCGCGTTCGCGGGCGCGGTAGTCGCTCATGTTGAGCATCATCGCCGCTTCGCCGACGAGGGCCTTCAGCACGCGCTCATCCCGGCTGTCGAAGGCGCCGATGCGGTCCCCTTCGACGTTCATCACGCCGATGGTGCGCCCGTGGGAGTCGAGGAGGGGGACGGCGATCTCGCTCAGCACGTCCTCGAAGTACTTGAGGTAATACGGGTCGCGCGCCACGTCGTCGCTGCGGTAGATTTGGCCGCTCACGGCGACGAACGCGGTGATGCCCAGGCCCTCCTGCTGGCCGATGCGAAGGCGGCGGTCGCGCTTCTCCTCGGACCAGTCGTCGCCGGAGACGAACTTGACGACGAGTTCGCCGGTGTCGCTGTCCACGAGGGCGAGGAAGGCGCGCAGGGCGTTGAGGGCCTCGGTCGCTTCATCCACGAGGCGCTGGAGGTCCTCCGAGCGGTCGAGGGCGACATCAATGAGGGAGGGGGGATGAGTGTGGAGGTGGGGCGCGCGGCCCCCTTTCCCGTTGCGGGAGCCGCCGGGGCCGCCCCGCGAGAGGGTGTCGGGGAACGGAGTGGGGCGAGGCGAGAGCAAAGGCGTGGGGTTGTGCGGCAGGGCGTCGCCGGGTTCGCCGGGCGCGGGAGAAGGGTTCTCCATGCTGGACCGTTTACGCTTCACGCTTTGTTCCCTTCCGTGGGGGGAGTGTGGGCCTCGGCGGGGGCATCCGCAGGCGCGTCTTCGAGGAGGGCGGTGGCCACGGCATAGCGGCGTGAGTGGGAGATGCTGAGGCGGAGGACGCGGCCCTGGGCCAGTTCCTTTGCGCGGCCGTGGAGGACGACGTACGGCTTGCCGCTCGGCTCGTTGAGGATTTCGATCTGCTTCCACGGCGTGCGGCGCCCCAGGCACTTGATGACGGCTTCCTTGGAGGCGAACCGCCCGGCGAGTTCCTCGGCGGCGTTACGGCGGCGGAGGCACCGGTCGCGCTCGGCCTGGGTGTAGACCCGTTCGAGGAAGCGCGGATTGCGGGCCGCCGCCTCGATGCGGTCAATTTCGATGAGGTCCACGCCGATTTCCAAGCTGTTCATCCTTTGGGGAGATGCGATTCGAGGCGCGTGAAGGAGGGGTAAGAGGGAATGACGCGCCGGGTTAGCGGGATCGCCAGCGCCAGTACTCCAGCGACTGATCCTGCCGCAGGGCGACGAGGGCGGCGCCGTCGCGGGTGGCGGTGGCGCGCTGGATGGGGGCGTTCGCGGAGAGGCGTTGCAGCGAGAGGATGCGTCCGTTCTCCCCGAAGACGAAGAGGCCCCCGGAGGCGCCCTGCGCGAGGACTCCCGGCCCCGGAGTCATGACGCCCAGGAGTTGCAGGCTGAAGAAGAGGCCGCCTTTCTCCCATAGTTTATTCCCTCGCGCATTGTAGTAGGCGATGTGCCGGGCGTACGAGACGTTGTCGCCTGCGCGCATCACTTCCGTCCAGCCCAGGGCGGCGTGCGCGCCGTCGGCTTCCAGGCGGAGACGAGGGTAAATGCCGGGGACGGGCGCCTGCCAGAGGACCGCTCCGGCGGCGGTGAGGACGTACGCCCGCGCCTGATCGCCGGTCCCGGCGCGGTACGCCAGAGCGCCCACCGCGCGGCCTTCCGGGCAGGCGGCGAGATCGTAGATGAAACCGGGCTGTCCGGCCAGGCTCCATAGACGGCGCCCGGCGGCGTTCATTGCGACCACGCCCCCGGCGCCCCGATAGCTCACCAGAACGAGGCCGGAGCGGGGCGCGAGGATCGCGCGGGGGACGCCGCTGACAGGAAGGACGCGGGATTGAACGGGGTTCGCGCCCGAAGCGGTGAACAGGTGAATCGAGCGGGGAGTCGCCGCCGCCGCCAGGGTGCCGTCCGGCGAGAGTCCGGCGGCCTGGATGGGGCCGTCGAGGGTATGGAGCAGGGTAAAGCGGCCTTCGCGCAGGAGGGTGAGCGTTTTGGCGTACGGATTGCCAGGTGTGTACGCCAGTCCCACGGCGCCGTCGCGGGAGAGGAGGAGGCGGGAGGGCCGGGAGAGGGTCGCGCCCCAGCGGAGGCCACCTTCGGGGTTGAGGCAGTGGAACACATTCCCCTTCAGCCGAAGGAGGACGGCGCCGCCCGATGGGTCCAGATCGAAGGCGGCGAGGTTGGGCGTCGGTTTGCTCCAGAGGCGTTCCAGCCGGTGCTGAGGTGGTCGGGGAGGCGGCTTACCGGGCTTTACGCGCGGCGCTTTGACCGTGGCGGCGACACCGAGCAGGGCGATAAACGGCGGCGCCCAGAGCCACGCATGGCTCGCCCACCGTCGGCGGGGCGAAGGCGCGCCGGGACCGGGATGGGGGGCGCCGGGGCCGCTTCCGCCAGAGGAGGAAGTCACTCTCGCGCCATCTCCAGAAAGAGGTGGTGGAGGCGCAGGTCCGGCGTGAGTTCGGGATGGAACGCCGCCGCGAGACAACGGCCCTCCTTCGCCAGGACGATTCCCTGTGGGATTTCCGCCCATCGTTCCACCCCCGGCCCGGCATCGACGATGACGGGAGCACGAATGTACACGGCGTGAACCGGCTCCACGCCGAGTTGGGGGACGGGCAGGTCGGCCTCGAAGGAATCGATCTGCCGCCCGAAGGCGTTGCGCCGGACGGTGGTATTCATCAGACCGAGGCGGAACTGATCACTCTCCTCGATTTCCTTCGCCATGAGGATGAGGCCGGTGCAGGTGCCAAAGACCGCCATGCCGCGCTCGTGTTCGTTGCGGATGGCGTCGTCCACGCCGCCCCATCGCATGAGTTTGCCGACGGTGATGCTTTCGCCGCCAGGAAGGATGAGGCCCGCGAGGCCGCGAATCTCCTCAGGCGTTCGCACGGGGGCGACATCGGGTTCTCCGGCGGCCTTCACCGCCGCGAGGTGTTCCCGCACGTCGCCCTGCAACGCCAGCACTCCGATGATGGCCAAGGGTGTCTGCCTTCACAATGGTTACAACCCGCTCCATGGATCGTCTGTGGGGAGGGGCGCCGGGGAGGACCCGATTACCAGCCGCGCGTGGCCATGAGTTCGCCTTCGGGGAGCTGGCGGATGTCGAGGCCCTGCATGGCGTCGCCGAGGCCCGCCGACACCTCCGCCACCACGTCGGGCTTGTCGAAGAAGGTGGCCGCCTGCACGATGGCCTTCGCGCGGGGAGCGGGGTCCGACGACTTGAAGATGCCCGACCCGACGAACACGGCTTCGGCGCCGAGTTGCCGCATGAGGGCGGCGTCGGCGGGGGTGGCGATGCCTCCGGCGGAGAAGTTCGGCACCGGCAGCTGGCCGGTCTCGTGGATGTGGCACACCAGATCGTAGGGCGCGCCCAGGTTTTTCGCCTCAGCCATGAGTTGTTCCCGGCTGAGCGCTTGGATGCGCTTCATCCCGTCCATGACGGCGCGCATATGGCGCACGGCCTCCACGATGTTGCCGCTGCCCGCTTCGCCCTTGGTGCGGATCATCGCCGCGCCTTCGCCGATGCGCCGCAGGGCCTCGCCGAGGTCCCGGCAGCCGCAGACAAAGGGGACCTTGAAGGCGTGCTTGTCAATGTGATACGCCTCGTCGGCGGGGGTGAGGACCTCGCTTTCGTCAATGAAGTCCACGCCGAGGGATTCCAGCACCTGCGCCTCCGCGAAGTGGCCGATGCGGCATTTCGCCATCACGGGGATGGTGACGGTCTTCTGAATCGACCGGATGATGAGGGGATCAGACATACGCGCAACGCCGCCGTGCGCCCGGATGTCGGAGGGGACGCGCTCCAGCGCCATGACGGCGACCGCCCCGGCTTCCTGCGCGATGGCGGCCTGCTCGGCGTTGGTCACATCCATGATGACGCCGCCGCGCAGCATCTCCGCCAGGCCGACCTTATTCTTCCACGTGGAGGTTTCCACCATGTCGTTCTCTCCTTGTTAAGGTGTCATTAAGGCGCATTAAGGTTTCGTGATGAAGCGTGCGCGGGGGCGCTGAGAAAAGGAACCCCCGCTTCGGGAACCGAACTCAATGAGGCGGGCCCCTGTAGCGAAACGATAACGCCCGCTCCTTCACCGGGAGAGGCCGCCGTTCGCCTCCCTTATTATAGCACAGGCCGCTCGCGCCGACCGCCGAGCGACTGAGCGAGGCTGAGCGAGGCTGAGCGAGGGTCAGCCGCTAACGCAGAGGCCGCAGAGAGCGCAGAGGGCCGCAGAGAAAACCCTGGGGACTGAGGGGGCTGAGAGGTTCGGACGGTTGAAACCGCTGCAACAACTGCGCTATGTCGGCCTTCGCCGACTCCCGCCATGCCGAAGCCTTCCGTCCATGAGCGATCCCCCTTACCTCACCCCGGCCTTCGGCCACCCCTCTCCCACAGGAGAGGGGCCAGTGGACAGCCATATTCTCATATCCCATCATTGCTCCCCGAACCCGCGCAGGGACCCCCGAACCCGCGCAGCAACCCCCCTAAACCGCGCAGGGACCCCCCGAAACCGCGCAGGGACCCCCCTAACCCGCGCAGGGACCCCCTAACCCGCGCAGGCGGGTTTCGTGTGGGTGTTGCAGCGGTTTCAACCGCCCGTCACCGCGCCATCATCGCCGTTCGCGCTCCCCTCGCTTCCCGGACCCCATTTCCCCCATGACTTCCAGCCCGCCCCCGCTCATCCCCCGCGACCTCCTCTTCGGCAACCCGAAACGCACGGCGCCGGGACTCTCCCCCAATGGCCGGTACGTCACTTATCTCGCGCCCGACGATCACGACGTGCTTCAGGTCTGGCTCCGAACGCTCGGCGAGGAGGATGCGCGCCCAATCACCGACGACCGAAAGCGCGGCATCCACGACTACTTCTGGACGTTCGAGGACGATTATCTCGTTTACGCGCAGGATGGCGATGGCGACGAGGATTATCACCTGTACGCCGTCCATGTTCGTTCCGGCGTGACGCGTGACCTGACGCCGTTTGCGGGGACGCGGGCGTACCTGATTCACGCCTCGCCGGAGTGCCCCGATGAGTTGCTGGTGGCGATGAATGTGGAGGACCCCTCCCGGCACGACGCCTACCGCGTCCACCTGGCCACGGGGGAGACGGAGCGAGTCTTCGTCAACCCCGGCGCGGTGGTCGGCATGGTTTCCGACGCCTTCCTAAACGTGCGCGCCGCTCTCGCCGCGACGGCGGACGGGGGGATGGACCTGCTGCTCTACCCCGAACACGCCACGGAGCCGCACCTTGCGCGCCACTGGAGACCGGAGGACGAAGGCGGCGCGGTCGGCTTTTCGGAGGACGGGCGAACGCTGTACTTCACCGGGACGCACGACGCCAACGCCCGGCGCCTCCTCGCCCTCAACATGCAGACGCGCGAGGAGACGGTCCTCGCCGAGGACCCCGAATTCGACGTGAGCGATGTCCTGCTCCATCCCCGGCGCCTGACCCCGGAGGCCGTCTCCTTCGAGCGGGATCGTCTGGAATGGAGCGTCCTCGATCCCGCCGTCACCGACGATTTCGCCGCGCTCGCCGCGCTCACCGCGCTCGCCGCCGACGCCGCCGCCGATTTGCATATTGTCAGCCGCACTCTGGATGGCGAGTTGTGGATCGTCTCCCTCTCCCGCGACAACGGCCCGACGGCGTTCCACCTGTATCGCCGAGACTCCCGCGCCACCGAGTTCCTCTTCACCACGACACCGGAACTGGAGGGCCAGCCGCTCGCCAAAATGACGCCGGTCGTCTTTCCCGCCCGCGACGGCCTCACCCTGCACGGGTATCTCACGCTGCCGCTCGGCGTCGCCCAGGAGAATCTGCCCACCGTGCTGCTCGTTCACGGAGGGCCGTGGGGCCGCGACCTGTGGGGCTATCAGCCGACCGTTCAGTGGCTCGCCAACCGGGGCTACGCCGTGCTTCAGATCAACTTTCGTGGCTCCACGGGGTATGGCAAGCGGTTCCTGCACGCCGGAGACCGCGAATGGGGCGGCAAGATGCACGATGACCTTATTGACGGGGTAAACTGGATCACGCAACAAGGCATCGCCGATCCGCACCGCATCGCGATCATGGGCGGGTCGTACGGCGGATACGCCACCCTCATCGGCCTCGCGTTCACGCCCGCCGCCTTCGCCTGTGGCGTGGACATCGTGGGGCCGAGCAACCTCCTGACCCTCATGCGAACCATCCCGCCGTACTGGGAGCCGATGCGAGCGATGTTCCGCGTCCGCGTGGGGGACCTGGAGACGGAGGAAGAGTTCCTGCGGTCCCGGTCGCCGGTTTTCTTCGCCGACCGCATGACGAAGCCGCTCCTCATCGGGCAGGGCGCGAACGACCCGCGCGTGAAACAGGACGAAAGCGAGCAGATCGTGACGGCCATGCGCGCGGCGGGGAACCCGGTGGAGTAT
>JBBRGS010000092.1:0-13549 GCA_038240635.1 Armatimonadota bacterium | reverse complement strand
GACGACGACGCGGCGATTGATGCGTATCGTCGCTGGTGGAGTCTGGCGCCCCGCAACCCTCTCGCCTTCCGCGCCACCGCCAATCTCCTGTTTCGCGTCGGGCGACTTGAAGAGTCCGAAGCGGCGGCCCTCGCATGGCTGGGGCAGGAAACCAACGACCCGTACGCCTTCGTGATGGTCGCGAACGCGCGCTACAAGCGAGGCAAGGAGTTCTCCCAGTGGCTCGACGCCGGGCAGAAGTCGGAGCCTGACCTGTTCCGCACCCTCATGCTCGACGTGTTCGACTACACCCGCGCCGACGGTCCCGGCGAATGGACCTCCGGCGAAGCGGCGGAGTATCTGGGGATTCCGGAGACCCGGCTGGTGGAGCGGGCCGCCGTCGGGGGTATGCCGCGCCACTACAACCCGGAGACCGAAACCTTCACCTTCAATCAGGATGAACTCGACGCGCGCCGCGAAGTCCTCTCGCGCTACAACCTCCTGGAGACGGAGGTGGAACGAGTCGGCGCCGTGGTGGAACTCGACTTTGGGACCGACGTGGACGACGTGGAGGTCGGCCAGGAGGTCCGCGTCATGCTTCAGAAGTGCCCCCATTGCGGCGAGTGGACCGCCGGACCCCTGGGCGACCGCGAGAAGTACTTCTGCTGCGGCGCGCCGATGGACCCGTTTATCGAACTGAGCGGCGAGGTGGAAGTTCAGGGGCGCGTGACGCGGAAGGCGGGCGGCGGGCGCGCCCTCAGCGCGGGAATCAAGCGGCTCACTGCGGACCAGATCGCCGAGCTGCGAACGCTGTGGGAGGATCAGGACGACTGGATGGGCCGCGCGGAGGAACTGCTCGCCGCCCTCCCTCCTGAATAGAGGGTAGGATTACCTCACCCCGGCCTTCGGCCACCCCTCTCCCACGGGGAGAGGGGCCAGTGGACGGCATGTCTGTCACGGGGAGAGGGGCAAGTGGACGGCATGTCTCTCGTGGGGAGAGGGGCCAGTGGACGGCATATTCATGGAAACCGAAACACTCCCCCGCATCCTCTACTCTGTTCACACTTTGGAGGCGCCTCGAAGTTGAGAAAGGGTACGATCCGATACCAATATGTGGAGATGATTAAGAAACAACGTTCGCGAGAGTTGCGGCGCGCCATGACTCCTGCGGAAGCTCGTCTGTAGGGACGGCTGCGCTCCGGGCGGCTGGAGTCCCTCCGTTTCCGCCGCCAACAGGTCGTCCGGGGCTTCATTCTGGACTTCTACGGTCATGCGACCGGCGTGGCGCTGGAAGTGGAGGGTGACGTTCATTCCACTCAAAGAGAACAGGATGCGCACAGGGACGCCGTATTGGAATCGGAAGGACTGAGAGTCCTGCGGATCAGCAATTGGGAGGTCATGGAACAGATAGAGGAGACCCAGGAACGCATCCGCCGCTTCTGCCAGGAGACCCCGTAAATCTTCCCCGTCTCCTCAAAACCTGAAGTATCTCAAAACATGCCGTCCACTGGCCCCTCTCCCCGTGGGAGAGGGGTGGCCGAAGGCCGGGGTGAGGTCATACCCCCTCACCCCGCCAAGGAGTCCCTGATGAAAATCGTCTCCGTGGAAACCGTCACCACTGCGCCGCGCTGGGTCTTCGTCAAGGTCCGCACCGATGAGGGCCTCACCGGCTGGGGCGAGTGCCTCGGCGACAAGGCCCTGGCCGTCTGCGCCGCCGTGCAGGAACTGGAGCGGTACCTCGTGGGGCAGGACCCGTTCCGTATCGAGCATCACTGGCAGGTGATGTACCGGGGCGGCTTCTGGCGCGGCGGTCCGATCCTCAACGCGGCCCTCAGCGGCGTCGAAATCGCGTTGTGGGACATCCTGGGGCAGGCCCTCCACGCGCCGGTGTGGCAACTCCTCGGCGGCAGAACCCGCGATTCGATCCGCTTCTACTGCCACGTCGGCGGCGACACCCCGGAAACGCTGGTGGAGAGCTGCCACAAGGCGAAAGCGCGGGGCTTCACCGCCGTGAAGTTTGGCGTGACGCGGCAGTTTCGCAGCGTGGAGGGCGCGGCGGGCGTGAAGAAGGCCGTCGCCCTGGCGGAAGCCGTGCGGTCGGAGATGGGCGACGAGTTCGACTTCATGATTGACCTGCACGGGCGCGTCAGCCCGGCGATGGCGAAGGTGTTATGCGCCGCCCTCGCGCCGACGTATCCGTTGTTTCTGGAGGAGCCGGTCCTGCCGGAGAACGTCGGCGCGCTGGCCGAGGTCGCCGCGAGCACGACCGCGCCCATCGCCACCGGGGAACGCCTCTTCACCAAATTTGGCTTCCGCGAGGTCCTGGAGCGCCACGCGGCGGCGGTCCTCCAGCCGGACCTGTGCATCTGCGGCGGCATTCTGGAGGGCAAAAAGATCGCGGCGATGGCGGAAGCGCACTACGTGACGGTGGCGCCGCACAATCCGTATGGCCCGCTCCTCACCGCCGCCAGCGTTCAACTGGACGCCTGCATCCCGAACTTCCTCATTCAGGAGTTCGTTTCGGTGGGCGAAGGCGTCTTCACGGAGCCGCTGCCCCTCGTGGACGGGAAGATGGAAGTCCCCACGAAGCCGGGCCTCGGCGTCACGGTGGACGAGGCGGCGGTGGCGGCGCGCCCTTACGAGCCGCGCGACGTGCCGCGCTGGTTCCACGACGACGGCAGCATGGCCGACTGGTAAGCCGTTGGCTCAGTTTGCCGCTCACATTGGATGCGCGACCCCAAAAAGGAGTCGCGGGGCGCGAGAACCTCGCAACCCTCCTCAAGCGGTATACCCCCGACAGGACTCGAACCTGTGCTCCCGGCTTCGGAGGCCGGTACTCTATCCTCTGAGCTACGGGGGCGCGACGCGGGAGACGCGGTCTCTCCGCACGTCTACCTTACCACAGACACCCGGAGACGGCAAGGCGGTTACGGCTCCAGCGCGGGCAGGTCCCGGTTGCCCGTATACGCGCCTTCTGGGATTCCCAGGTCCGTCGTCGAATGCGAGTTGGGAGCGCTGGACGACGTGATTTGCAGGGAGGGATGCGTTTCGCCAGGGAGGTAGCCGATGGCGAGGCGGATGCCGTGAGGCTTCTGCATGAATTGAAAATCCGGGAGAAAACCCTCCAGGCGGGGAGCGTCGGAATAGAGTTGAAGGTTTCGCATCTGGGCAGCGGAGAGGGTGGCGAGGGTCAGGCCGCCCTGCCGCTTCCAGTCGGCCTTTTGTACGTCGGTGAGGGAGCTGAAGAGTCCGGTCATCTGTTTGTCCAGGAACGCCTTCCGTTCCACGGGTGACATGGCGAGATAATCCGCCGCTTCCTTGCCGTACACGTCGGACATGAGGGTGAAGTAGTCGCCGGAACGCTTCTTCAGCGTGAGGACGCCGCGCTTCATTCGCCACGAGAACCCCGCCTGCTCCCCGGCCTTGTCCAGAATATCCCGAAGCGGAGTGTCAGCGAGATCAAGGGTGATCTCCTTCTTCCAGTCGAGGTCTCCGGCGGAGAGGTTCAGATTCTCCTTCGTAGAGAGGTGTTCCAGCCATTTGCCCAGGGGAACCTTCTCGTCATGCCGCGAAATCTTCTTCTTCAGCAGGGCCTCATCCGTGACGGTTGCGCTCGCCGGGGCGGTTAGAGACGACGGCGGCGGCGGTGATGGCGCCGGGGGCGGAAGCGCGGCATTCCCCGAATGGCCTGGCCAGACCGCGCAGAGAACGAACACCGCACACAGGCCGAGCGGGTTAAGGAAGGGGCGGAGGGATTCGCGGGTCATCTCAGGCTCCTGGTCCGGCTTCAGCGCGAGGGCGGCGGGGGGTTGGGAAAGTAGCGGGGTTTCGGCGGAGGCGGCGTGGGGAGCTCCTTCGGATCGAAGGGAACGCCCTCGCCGGTTTTCGGGAAAGTGGCGATCAGACGGTATTCGGAGTCCCCGGAATTTCCCTGGGTCAGAAGGCTCAGGCGATAGTCGTTCCCGGTCTCCTCCAGGGAGAGTTTGCCCTGCGTCGATCCGAAACTCGGCTGAAGGAGTTGGTCAAAACTCATAAGTTGAGGGATGAACCAGTTGGTCATGGCGCGGCGCTGAGCGTCCGGGCTAAGGCTCTCCAGGTCCACAGCCCCGCCTTTGCCGAGGGCCTGCCAGTCCTGAGGCGAGAGATGGTTGAGAAAGTCGCCGCCGCTGGTCATCTGAAGCATGTTGCGCTCATCGGTCGGCATCTCCAGCAGCTCCCTGGCCTGCTGAGGCAGCATGTCGGCCAGATCATCCAGCCGTTCCGACGGCGGCAGCGGCTCGAAGACGGCCTGATCGCTCTTCAACTTCCACTGAAGCCGAAGCGACGCGGCCACGGAGTCCAGCGTCCTCTTCAGGGTCTGGTCCTTCAGGTTGAGGAACAGTTCCTTGTCTTTGGCTTCGGTGGGGAGGACCAGGGGGATTTCTGTGGCTTTGTGAATCGCTTCTCCCCAGAGGGTAACGGTTTTCACTTCCGGGCCAAGGCTCAGTTTTTTGGCGAGGCGAGGGTCCTCTTTGATCACCACGACATTCGGCGCGTCGGAGGCGACCGGCGCGTCCGTCGCGGCGAGCGCCCTCCCGCCCTGGAGGCAGATAACGAGGGCAAGACCGACTCCGGCATACAGATAACCGTACCGATAACGCATGGTCGCTCCTTTCGGGCGCAACTCGCTTCAGATGAAGAGCGATGCTTCACAATGCAGAGTAGCACGCGGGGGGGGGGCCGTCAACAGCCTCTTCGTCACCGGGCGTTAGGGAACCTTCTCCCGATTCCCGCCGCATCCTTACACCGGCGTCCTGGGGCGAGCCGCATGGACCCGTTCAGGACGCGGGCGCGGGATCGGGCAGGCCCACCGCCCACCGCAGCGCCAGGATCGCGTCGGAGACGTTGATGAAGCCATCAGGCGCCCCCACCGGGGCGATGTCACCCGCAAGCATGAACGCCGGAGTGAGCGGTTCCTCCCGCAGGCCCGCCGCCGCGTGCAGCAGCGTCACCGCGTCAGAGACCGTCACCGCGCCGTCCCCGGTCACATCGCCGGGCATGGCGGCTTCATACACCTTGACTTCCTGAAGCCGTATCCAGTTCTGGCTGACCTCGCTGACGAGGCGGATATAGCGCGCCGTTGTCGGGCGGAAGTGATACTCCACCCAGTTCCCGTGCCCAAAGGCGCCCTGATCGAGCCAGCCGCGCGTGCGATCCCAGCCGGTCTCGCGGGCGACAACCGCCTGTTCGCCTTTGAAGGCGCCGGTCAGCGACGTTTCGATGCGAAAATGGCTGTACCAATCGTGGGGGTTGCCGCCTCCGCCATACACGTTCACCTGCCCCACGGAGAACGTATCGCCCAGGTCCACCTGCCACCACGTGCCTGAAGCGACGCTCGGTTCCCACACTGGCGCGGTCGTCGCGTCATTCCCATCCACCACTACGGCGGCGGTCCCGGCGGCGGAGCTGGCTTTCACGGGGCGGCCCTGGGCGCGGTTTATCGTTCCCTCGCGCAACCGGGGCAGCAGGTTCGTCGGCAGGGGGTACTCCGCCTGCAAGGTGTGACCTGTCCAGTACGCGAGATTTAGGTCGGTCAGGTCCATCCAGCGCCAGTCTTCACCGTCGCCCGCGCGGATGCGGAGGAGGAAGAGACCGTTCTCGCCGACCACGCTGATGAAGCCGAACGGGTTGGGACGGAGTTGATGGCCTGTCGCCGTGGGAGCGTTAGCCGGAACCGCGCGGTTTTTCAGCGGGAAGCGGCCCTGAGAATCGGTCGTCCCCGTCATCACGGGTGTGTTGGAGAGGGTTTCAGCGCCTTTCAACTTCTGGAAGACCGCGACGCTCGCTCCAGCGAGGGGGCGGCCCAGCGCGTCGGTGACGATCAGCGTGTTGTTCGCGGGCGTGTCGAACAGGTACTCCCCGAAGTAGCCCCGGCGGTATCGGCGATTGAGGTTGAGGGCGTGAGCGGTATTCGAGCTGTACAGGTTGCCATTGGTGTGAGGCCGAATGTCTCCGCCGCCCATGAGGCCGCCATACGGAAAGATGTGGCTGAACCGGGTCGGCTGGCCGCGCTTGTCCTTCACCTGATTCTGGTTCGGCTCCAGATTCATCCGGTACAGGTCAATGATGCCGATCTGGTGCGTCATCTCGTGGAGGAGGCCGTAATCCACCTTCAGGGCGAACTCTTTCACGTAATTGTCCCAGTCGGTTTGCTGCCCGGCGAGGGTCGGCTGCTCGCTGGTGAACTGCCACCGGCTATCGTTACGGAACATGTCTGGATCGTTCGCCATGAGCGTGCGCCACAGAAGCGGATTGTTCTCCGGGTTGGGCATGATGACAAACTTGTCCACGCGGACCTGCTCGGTGATGCCCTGAGGATCGAGGCCGTAGGTGGAACTGGCGAAGTTGAGGCGGAAGGCGTCGAACTGGGAGCGGAACCAGTCCTCAAATGAGCGCGTTCCAAAACGGTTCTTCACCGCGTTGAAGCGATCATACAGGCCCTGCTCCACCCAGATGCTGAATGACAGCCCCCACACGGGATCGGTCAGCTCGTTATTCTTCCGAAATTCATCGGGTAGGGCGGCGTCGGGGTCGGCGACGAACCGCACGGTGTGATCCCCGGTGTCGGTGGGCCACGGCCACGTCACGATCACCGTCGTCTCTTCGCCCGGCGCGAGCGGGCTGTCGGTTTGGCCGTCCGCCAGACGAACGCCGTCCCATTCCCACGCAAAGGCGAAAGGAGGCGAGGGAGCGTCGCCATGATTGCGGATATGCGCGGTGAACGTCACGCGCTCGCCGGGATCGGGCCACCGTTTATCGAGGGTGGGATCCGTATTGCCGCCGGGGACCCGCGCGAGGATGGGGAGGCTGTTGGGATACTGAACGTTGTAACGGAAGTAGAGCGGCGTGCGGCTGATGTGCGTCACATCGAGGTCCGCAAGGGCGAATGCGGGAACGGGCGTCAGCCCTCCGGCGGAAATCAGCGCGAAGAGTGGCGCGAACCGGCACAGCGACCGGAACCAGGCGGGTAAGGATTGAACGCGCATGAGGGCGCCTCCCAATCAAGTAAGAGGCCGGAGTAGGGGGCCATGCATGCTTACGCGCAAGCGGCTTCTCCCCTAACATGGTGAGAAGGCCGAACCGCCGCGTCAGGCGGGGGAACGGTTCCTCCTTCGCCGGCATCAGACCGCCGCGTTGAGGGCCGTCAGCCGCTCCTGGGCCGCCTGCCGCCGACCTTCCAGCTCCGCGAGGATGCCGCGCTCCTTCTCCACCACGGCCTCCGGCGCGCGCGCGAGGAACTGCTCATTGGCCAGTTTGCCCTGCACCCGCGCCAGCTCCTTCTCCACTGACGCCATCTCGGCGCGGAGTTTCGCCGCTTCCTTCTCCACGTCCACCAGCCCGGTCAGCGGCAGGTACGCCTCCACGCCCGCCGCCAGGTCGCTCAGGGACGGCTGCGGCGCCTGATCCCGCTCGATCCATTCCACCTCCGCGCGGGCCAGCGTAGAGAGGCAGCCGGAGAGCGCGTCGGCCTCCTCCGGGGCGAGGGTCGTCCCCTCCGCCACCACCAGCGCCACCTTCACGCGCTGGCCGGGCGGGACCTTCGCCTCCGCGCGCAGGCGCCTCACGGCCTGGGTGCGCTCCATCATCCGGGCGAACTTCGCCTCCGCGTCGGCGTCCCTCGCCCCGGCCTCGGCGACGGGGAAGGGGGCCACCATCACGCTGGGACCCCATGCGTCGCCCTGGCCCAGGGCGTCCCGGAGGGCGCTCCATATCTCCTCGGTGATGAACGGCATGAACGGGTGCAGCAGCCGCAGCGTCGTCTCCAGCGTTTCGGCGAGGAGGGCGCGGACGTGCGCGGCGTCGTCGCCCCCGGCCTGAAGCCTCGGCTTGGCCAGCTCCAGGTACCAGTCGCACAGTTCATTCCATGTGAACTCATAAATCGCGTTGGCGGCGTCGTCCAGGTTGTAGTCGGCGAGGGCGACGTACACCGCCTCCACCGTGGCGGAAAGCCGGGACGCGAGCCAGCGGTCTTCCAGCCGCATGAGGTTGGGGTCGCGGTGGAGTGGCTGCCCTCCGCCGAGGTGCATCAGCGCAAACCGGCTGGCGTTCCAGAGCTTGTTGCAGAAGAAGCGCGCGCCCTCCATGCGCTCCTCGGTGAAGCGGATGTCCTGGCCTTTGGAGGCCATTTGCAGCAGGCCGAACCGGGTGGCGTCGGCGCCGTATTTGCCGATGAGGTCCATCGGGTCCACGCCGGTCCCCTTCGATTTGCTCATGCGCCTGCCGTCGCGGGTGAGCACGGTGGCGTGGATGTAGCAGTCGGGGAACGGGACGACGCCTCGGAAGTGGAGGCTGGAGTAGAGCATGCGGATCACCCAGAGGCGGATGATCTGCCGGTCGGTGATGAGGAGGCTGGTGGGATAGAACGCCTCAAGTTCCGGCGTCGGTTCGGGCCAGCCCAGCACGGCGAAGGGCCAGAGGGCGGAGGAGAACCATGTGTCCAGCACGTCGGGGTCCTGCGTCAGAGTGGAGTCGCCGCACACGGCGCAGGCGTCAGGCGTCTCCACCGAGGCGCACTCGTGCCCGGCGGCGCAGGTGTAAATCGGGATGCGGTGGCCCCACCAGAGCTGCCGGGAGATGCACCAGTCGCGGATGCCGTGGAGGTACTCGACCGTGGGGGCGGCGTATCGCTCCGGGATGAACCGCATCCGCTCGTCCTCGATGGCGGCGGCGGCCTCGCGGGCGAGCTCCTCCATCTTCACATACCACTGCTCGGAGAGAAGCGGCTCCACGATGGTTCGGCACCGCTCGCAGTGGCCGACGGCGTGGATATACTCCTCCACATGGTCCAGCAGGCCGCGCGCGTCGAGGTCGGCGACGACGCGGCGGCGCGCCTCAAAGCGATCCAGCCCGGCGTAGGGACCGGCGGCCTCGGTCATGGAGCCGTCCTTGCCGATGACGGAGAGTTGCGGCAGGTGATGGCGGATGCCGCACTCGTAATCGTTGGGGTCGTGGGCGGGCGTGACCTTGACGGCGCCGCTCCCGAATTCGGGGTCCACAAGAATCGGGTCGGCGATGACGGGGATGTCGCGCTCCATGAGGGGGAGGCGGACGGTGCGCCCGGCCTCGCCCTCGTGGCGGGGGTCTTTCGGGTGAATGGCGACGGCGGTGTCGCCCAGCATGGTTTCGGGGCGCGTGGTGGCGACCGTCACGTGGCCGTTCCCGTCGGTGAACGGGTAGCGCAGATGCCACAGGTTCCCCGTCACGTCTTCGTGATCCACTTCGAGGTCGGAGAGGGCGGTCTGGCACGAGGGGCACCAGTTGGTGATGCGGTCGCCGCGATAAATCCAGCCGCGCTCGTAATAGTCCACGAAGCTGCGGAGGACGGCCTTCACGTACCCCTCATCGAGTGTAAATCGGGTGCGGCGCCAGTCGTAGGAGCAGCCGAGAGTGCGGAGCTGGCCGAGGATGGTGTTGCCGTACTGCTCGGTCCATGCCCACATCCGTTCGAGGAACCGCTCGCGGCCCAGGTCGTACTTGTTCAGCCCTTCGGCGGCGAGGGCGCGCTCCACGAGGCGCTGGGTGCCGATGCCCGCGTGGTCCGTGCCGGGGACGCACAGGGTATTGAAGCCGGACATCCGCTTCCACCGAATGAGCGCGTCGTGGAGGGCGTGCTGGAGGGCGTGGCCCATATGCAACTCGCCGGTGACGTTGGGCGGCGGAATGGTGATGCAGTAAGAGGGACGGCCCGGCTGCGGCTCGGCGTGGAAGTAGCCCGCCTGGTCCCAAACGTCGTACCAGCGGGCTTCCACCTGTTGGGGTTCGTAGCCTTTGGGGAGTTCGGGGGACGCGGCGGGAGCGGACATGGGGAACCTCGTGGCGGGGTAGAAAGGGGAGCGGAATCGCCCTACCCATTCTCCCGATGCGGCGGGCATAAGACAACCCCCGGCGAGCGACGGATGAAGCGAGGCCGACGCCGGGGGCGGAAAGGTGGCAACAGATCAGCAAGACGAACGAAGGAGGAGCGGCCGTCCAGCGAGCGAAGGGCGCCTCGCGGTCAGGCGAGCGGATGAACCGGTTCTTCGGGGAGGGTGCGGAGTTTCTGGAGGGCTTGCTTCTCGATCTGGCGGATGCGCTCGCGGGTGATATTCATCCGGCTGGCGATCTGGGAGAGGGTTTTGGGGATGCCATCCTTGCCGAGGCCGAACCGCTGCTCCACGATGTACCGTTCGCGGGCGGTGAGCATGGCGAGGCGGGTGTCGAGCTCCTGGCGGCGGGCGATGGACTCGGTGCAGTCGCCGTCGGGGCTTTCGAGGGAATTGAGGGCGCCCTTCTCCGTCAACTCTTCGAGGGAGGCGGGTTCCACCGACACGCTCATGATTTCGGAGACGCGGTCGTTGGGCAGGCCGCACGATTGGGCGACTTCCTCAGTAGTCGGTTCGCGCCCCAGGGTCTGGGCGAGGCGGTCGAAGGTGCGATGAATCTTTCGCAAATTGCCTTCGACGTGGTTGGGGAGGCGGATGGAGCGGCCTTTCTCCTCGGTGGCGCGGAGGACCGCGTGGGTGATCCACCATGTGGCATAGGTGCTGAATTTGCAGCCACGCCGCTCATCGAACTTTTCGGCGGCCTGCATCAGGCCGATGCAGCCTTCCTGAAACAGGTCATCGAGGACCTGCGGGGTGGGGGAGTACTTGCGGGCGATGCTGAACACGAGGCGGAGATTGGCTTCGACGAGGGTCTGGCGGGCTGCGGGGTCCCCGGTGCGGATGCGCTTGCCGAGTTCCTGTTCCTGGGAGCGGGTGAGAAGAGGGCGTTGACTGGCCTGACGCAGTAAGGACTGTAGGTACACACTCATCGGAGGCGTTCCCTTCCAGAAGGAATGAATTTAGTGAATGAAGTTAGTCGGACTTAGGTGGAGCGTAGGAATCCGAGGCGCTGAGGTCGGTTATGAAGCGTTTGATACTCGTGAAAAGTTCCACAACCTTCCGGCGCCGTCCCTATTCTATCCGGTCCTCCATGTGACTGCAAGAGGTTTTCGGGATGGTTTCAGGATTCTCCTTGTAACTTTCTTCCTTTTGCGCCATAGACTCCGAATATCTGCTCCATAAGGGAGAATGTGACCGGACGCTGCAAAGGGCCAGGGGGACCGGTTACTCCTCCGAGAGGGTGACGCGGCGGCCATCGCGGGCGCTTTCGTAGGCGGCGAGGCACATCTCCACGCTCACTTTCCCGTCGCGCGCGGTGATGGTCGGCTCGCCGCCGGAGAGCAGCATCTCGATGAAGGGGCGCGGCACGGCCTGAAGCCGCTTCCCATGATGCTCCGGCAGCTCAAACGGGAACTCCTCCCAGCCGGGCGCGCCCTTTCGATAGATGCGCAGCGGCGCGACGCCGGGCGCGACCATCGTGGTGGAAACCAGGTCGTCGTTGTTCTGGATGATCGTCCCCTGATCGCCGTACACCTCCGTGGTGTTCTCCGCCGCCAGGGTGACGCTCGCGTTGAACAGGACGCCGAACGCGCCGCCAGGAAAGCGGTAGATCGCCACGCCGGTGTCGTCGGGCGCGATGTCGGTGAGGACGTTATCAATCTCAGCCATGACGCTGACCGGTTTCGCCCCCATCACCCAGTAGAGGAAGTCCGCCGCGTGCACGGCGTCATCGAAGAACATCCCGACGTTGGCGACGGGGTCAATGTGCCACGCCGACGGCCCGCTCGCCAGTTCGGGATTGAAGAGGAAGTTGATGCAGTGCCGTCGGCGAATGGCGCCGATCCGGCCGATGGCGCCCTCGTCCATCCACCGCTTGATCTGCTGATTGAGCGGGTCGCACCGCATCTGAAACGCCATCTGGAACTTCACGCCGGAGTCGTCCACGGCGGCGATGATGCGGTCGCAGTCGGCCAGCGTGGTAGCCATCGGCTTTTGGCACAGGATATGTTTTCCGGCGGCGGCGGCCTTCACGATCAGGTCGGCGTGGCGGTTCGTCTCGGAGGTGACGATCACGGCGTCGAGGTCGTCGCGCGCGAGGAGAGCGTCGGCGGTCTCCTCGAAGGCCATGCCGTATTTTTTGGCGGCGGGTCGGCCCCGTTCGGGATTGGCGTCCCACGCGGCGGCGAGGCGGACGTCGGGCATGGAGCGCATGGCTTCGCAATACGCGAGCGCGTGCCCGTGGGCAAAGCTGAGGATGCCGATTCCCACACTACTCATCGTTCTCTCCTGGTTCGCCCGTTGGGGGCGGTTCCTCGCTCGGATGGGGCGGTTCTTCGCCTTTGGGGGGACTTTCGATCTGGCGGAGGGCGCGTTCCGCCGTGTCCTGAAGGTCCTGCCGCAGGTCGGCGATGGGGAGGAGGGCGTCGGCGGCCCCCACCGCTACAATCTCCTCCAGGTGCGCCGCCAGAGTGTCCGCCACGCGGCGATGGACGGCGGTGTTTTTGCTTTCCCGGTAGAGGAGGGCCAGTCCTTCCCAGTCGGCGCGGGATTCGAGGCGTTCCACTCGTTCGCCGAGGCGGCGGAGGGCGCGGAGTCGGGCGCCGCCCTCGGTGGAGAAGTCGTAGCGCACGATGCGGAGGAGGGCGTCGAGGGCGTCCTCGCTGCTTGCGTCGGCGAGCTGAGCGATGAGGTCCACCGCATGGTCGCGGGTGTCGTCGTAGAATTCGGGGGCGGCCCCACGAGCGGGCGTCGGGGCTTCCTCGTCCACGGGGGATTTCGGCTTTTTGGGAGTGAAGACAACGGCGCGGACGTAGAGGGCGGCCGATTCGAGGCCGGAGAGGGCGTTGAGGCGGAAGAGGGCGTCGAGGGCGGCGCGACGTGTGTTGCGATGGGTGGAGTGCTCGGCGAGTCGTTCGAGGCGGGCGGCGTCGGCGATTCGTTCCAGCTCTTCCACCGCGCGGTTACGATCCATCGGCTCGCGGGCATTCATCGCATCGAAGAGCCAGAGGTAGCCGGGTTCGGCCTGGAGTTGACGGGCGCGACGGGCCTGATACCGCCGGAGGACAGCGCCGCGCTCGCTGCGGAGGCTCGGCTTCCAGTCCGACTGTCCGAGGGGGCGGGCAGCGTCTTCATCCCCATCGAATGGCAGGGTGCGGGCGAGGCGAGTTTGCAGCTCGTCGGCGAGGTCCCGCAGGTCCTGATGACTCATGCGGGGCGGCGGCTCGGCCTCCTCTGGCGAGCGCGGCCGTTCCTCCCGATGGCCGAGGAACCGAAGCGCGTCGGGTTCGGGCGCGAGGGCCTTGAGTTGCTCGACGAGTTCCTCCCACGTCTCCGCCTCGATGCGGAAGCGCGGTTCGGGGGGAACGTATTCGGGCGCGGGTTCCAGGTCGTCGTCAGCCATCAGAATCTCTTTCGGCGTAAACTCCCAGGTTCAGCATTAACGTCCAGGGTCCACCAGTAACGCAGAGAGCGCAGAAAACGCAGAGGGCCGCAGAAAAACCCAGGAGACTGAGGGGACTCAAGGGACTCATGGGACTCAGGGGAGCGCTCAGAGGTCCGGGCGGTTGAAACCGCTGCAACGACCACACAAAGTCGGCCTTCGCCGACTCCATGACCGTTGAACGTGTCCGCGAAGGAGCGACCCCTAACCCGCACAGCGACCCCCTAAC
>JBBRGS010000091.1:0-13664 GCA_038240635.1 Armatimonadota bacterium | reverse complement strand
TGAGCACACAGCCGCAGGGAAAGAACCCGTTCGGGGAACTGGCCTGCGGTTTGTCATCAGAGCGGTTTCGAAACCGTCCCGATGTCCGAAAAGAACAGCGACAGAAGCCGGAGAGACGGATGAGAACGCCCACAGCTTGTGTCACTGGGTAGCAGTTACGGAACACGCGCCCGGTAACGGGCTATGGAGGGGTCGTCTTCCCGCGCGCTAACGCGGTCAGTCGGCCCTTCCTTTTTTATCTTGCCTGGCTATCGGCGGAACTTGAGTCCACTTACGTGAACGTCAGTTCGCCCGAATAAACCCGAAAACCAACACTCGCAGGAGCCAGGCCGTTGGCCTACTAGAGATTATAGCAAAATGAAGCACAATCTTTAGGGTTCTGGCGAGTCGGCGACATTACCGACCTCCTATTGTCCTGTCGTATATACGATACAGGTAGTATAACCTACCTATAAATGTAACAAAGTTTTGTAACAGACGGCGGCGTACACGGAAACGGCCCGTCTCCTTTGGCGGGAGAGACGGGCCGGATGGGAGTAGAGCCGTCCTTCAGCCGTCCTTCAGCCGTCCGTTCAGGTTATCGCCGGGGGAATAGAGCCGGTGGGCGTTGGACAGGTCAACCTGAGCGAGGGCGACGTAGCGATTGGTCATGTTCAGGTCGGTGTGGCCCAGAATCTCCTTCAGCGCGAACACGTTCCCGCCCGCCCGCAGGAATTCCACGGCGAACGTGTGGCGCATGGTGTGCGGGGAGCAGCGCACGCCGGTGAGGCCTGCCGCGTCCCCCAGGCGTTCATAGAGCTGAGAGAGTCCGTATCGGGTGAGCGCCCGCCCGGCGGACTTCCCGCGTTCCGACTGGAACAGGGGATCGTGAGCGCCGCGCAGGTCTTCCCTGCCGCGCCCGGACCCCTTGCCGCGCCGGGCGTGCGAGTTGGGGTTCATGTGCTTCCAGAGCGCGCTCAGCGTTTCTTCCCCGAAGGGGACGGTTCGGGCCTTATCGCCTTTTCCGTGACGGATACGAAGGGTCATCGTGTTCATATCCACGTCGCCCCGCAGGAGCGCGCAGACCTCGGACGCGCGGATGCCGGTATCGTGCATGAGTCGCAGGAGGGCCGTATCCCGCAGGGGGCGGTGGGTCCGGGAGGCGGCGAACAGGAGGGACTGCACCTGCTGAGGGTTGAACGGCTGCACCTGGTCGGCGCGGTTCATCGGCGCGGGCATGCCCTCCATCGGGGAGGAGGGAAGGACCTCTTCAGCCACAAGGAACGCGAAGAAGGTCTTCAGCCGCACAAAGTAGGTGTGCGCGGTGGAGGGACGGAGGGGGCGCGTCTGGCGCGGATCGCCCCATCGGCCTGTGGCGGGCGGGTCGTCGTTCAGGTAGGCGAGGAAGGCGCGTAGTTCGCGTCGGCCCACCTGGGAGAAGCCACGCTCGGTGGCAAACCAGTGGAGTTTCTCGATCACGAAACGGCGCATGGCGACGGTTTGGGCGGATTTACTGCGTCCGCGCGCTTCCATCACCCATTCCTGGCCACAGGCGACAAGGCAGTCGGCGGGCAGAGCGTTCCTGTCGGAACGAGGGCGCGTCCCCGGCTGCGAAGTTTCCTCGCTTGCTCCAGGCGGGGGAGCGGAGGGTTCCGGGGTCCCGGCGGGTATGGAGAATTGTGGTGTTTTTCTGTCGAAAGAAGTGGTGTTTGTTCGCATTTTCGGCTCCTTTTGCGGGAGCCGACGGACGGAAACCACGAATTAATCGTTCAGTACAGGCGTGAATTGGCCGTAAACGCCTCTACTGAAAGCCGCTGGTGGGAATCGGACCCACGACCTCTTCTTTACCAAAGAAGTGCTCTGCCACTGAGCTACAGCGGCGGCTTTTCCCACAGATCGCGCGTCCAGGCGTCCCCTTCCCCGAAGTGAACTACGTCGTAACTGCGGTCCTGCGATCCAACCAGATTGTAAGGTCTTGATCGTCGCCTGTCAACGCTCTTTTTCACCCCGCCTCTCTTCCGCGCTGAAGAAGGGTTCCGCCCACCCCATCGGGAATGATTCTCTCGACGCCGGATCGCCATCCCCCTACAGCAAAACTGCGCCACGTCCCGACTCCCCGCGAGGCGCTGAAGCGCGACCTCCCGATTGTCTTCGAGGCTCTGAAGCGTGCCTTCTCGTAAATTCGTCATTGTGGACGGCTACAGCCTCCTCTTCCGCGCCTACTTCGCCATGCCGTTCCTCTCCAACTCGGCGGGCGAACCCACCGGCGCCGTCCACGGATTCGCTGTCATGCTCGAACACCTCCTCGCCGAGGAGAAGCCAGACGCCATGCTCGTCGCATGGGACGCCCCCGCCCAAACCTTCCGCGAAGCCGCCTTCGCCGACTATAAGGCGCACCGCCCTCCCACCCCCGACGACTTCAAGCCCCAGTTCCCCATGGCCCGCGACACCGTGCAGGCCCTCGGCATCAAATCCCTCGAACTCGCCGGATACGAGGCTGACGACTGCATCGGGGTCGCCGCCGCCCACGGGGCCAGTGAAGGGTACGAGGTCCTCATCGTCACCGGCGACACCGATATGCTCCAACTCGTGCGGCCCGGCGTCCGCGTCATGCTCCCCAAACGCGGCGTCACCGATACCGTCACCTACGACGAAGCCGCCGTCCACGAACGCTACGGCATCCGCCCCGATCAGGTGGTGGACTACAAGGCCCTCAAGGGCGACACCTCCGACAATATCCCCGGCGTTAAAGGCATCGGCGAAAAGACCGCCTCCGCCCTCATCAGCCAGTGGGGCAGCCTTGAGAACCTGTACGCTCATCTGGATGAGGTGAAGCCCGACCGCGTCCGCCGCCTCCTCGACGAAGGCCGCGACAACGCCCGCCTCTCGTACGATCTCAGCCGTATCCATTCCGAAGCCCCCTGCGACATTGACCCCGACGGGTACGCCCTCGCCCCGCTCGACCTCGAAGCCGTCCGCGCCCTCTTTAACCGGCTGGAGTTCCGCTCCCTCCTCACCCGCGTGGAACAACGCGCCCTTCCCGCCCCCTCCGTCCCCATCGCTCCCTCCGCCGCCCCGTCGCTCTGGGATGAGGCGAGCGAGACGCCCGCTCCCTCCGAAGACGCCACCCCCGAACGCCTGGAAAGCGATCTCGCCGCCGCCCGCGAGGCTCCCCCCCTCGGCCTGGCGGTCGAGATGGACGGAACCCACCCCCTCCACGCGACTGTCACCGCCGTCGCCTGGGCCACTGCGGACGGCGCGGCGGGCCAGGCCACTCCCGACGGCCACCTCCCCCCTGCGCTCATCGCCGCGCTGGCGGACCCCGAACTCCCCAAGGCGGTCTTCGACGCCAAGCCGCTCCTCAGCGCCCTCGAACGGAAGGGCGGGCGCCTCGACGGCCTCGCGCTCGACGTGATGCTCGCCGGATACCTCCTCTACGCCGGCCGCACCAACATCACCCTCGACGCGCTCTCCATCGAAGCCCTGGGCCGTAACCTCCCGCCCCGCCCCTCTGCCCGCGACCGATTCGCTCCCGACGGCGTCTCCCCCTCCGACGCCGCGCGCGGACGACAGGCCGCCGAATCTCGCGCCGTCCGCGATCTCGCGCCCGTCCTCGAAACCGCCCTCCGCGAGCAGGAACTGTGGGACCTCTACGCCGACATGGAGGCCCCCCTCGCCGCCCTCCTCTCCCGCATGGAGCGGCGCGGCGTCCTCCTCGACCCCGACGCCTTGCGCCACATCTCCGACACCCTCACCCGGCGCATCGCGGAACTGGAAGAGGAGGTGTTCGCCCTCGCCGACGAGACATTTAACATCGGCTCCACGAAGCAGCTGCAAACCCTCCTGTTTGAGAAGCTGGGCCTGCCGCGCGGCAAAAAGACGAAGACCGGCTACTCCACCGGCGTGGAGGTCCTCGAAGAGCTGGCCGGGGCCTACCCCATCGTCAGCCTCATCCTCGAATGGCGCGAAGTCTCCAAGCTCCGCTCCACCTACACCGACGCCCTCCTCCGGCTGATGGACCCCGCGACGCGCCGCGTCCACACCACCTTTAACCAGGCCGTGGCCGCCACCGGGCGCCTCTCCTCCACCGAGCCGAACCTCCAGAACATCCCCATCCGCACCGAAGTGGGCCGCGAAATCCGGCGCGCCTTCGTGGCCCCCGATGGCCACCGGCTCCTCTCGGCGGACTACAGCCAGATCGAACTCCGCATCCTCGCCCACTACACCGGCGAACCGGCCCTCGTCCACGCCTTCAATCAGGACGAGGATATCCACGTCGCCACCGCCTCCCTCATCTTCGCTGTCCCGCTGGAAGCCGTCACCTCCGATATGCGCCGCCGCGCGAAAACCGTCAACTTCGCTGTGCTGTATGGCCAGTCCGACTTCGGCCTCTCCCGCGAACTGAGCATCCCTGTCTCCGAAGCGCGCGCCTTCATCACGCGCTACTTCGAGCGGTTCCCCGGCATTCACGGGTATGTGGACGACACCCTCGGCCAGGCGCGGGCGCAGGGGTACGTGTGCACTCTCACCGGGCGACGGCGCTACTTCCCCGACATCCTCTCCTCCAACCGCAACGCCCGCGCCATGGCCGAGCGGGCCGCCGTCAACAGCCCCATTCAGGGCACGGCGGCGGACATCATCAAGCGCGCGATGATCCACGTCGCCCGACGGCTGGAAGGCGAGGCAAACCCCGCCCGGATGCTGCTTCAGGTCCACGACGAACTCCTCTTCGAGGTCCCCGAAACCGCCATGCTCGCCACCGCTCAACTCGTGCGCGAGGAGATGGAGGCCGCGTTCCCCCTGCGCGTTCCGGTACGCGTGGACGTGAAGGCGGGCCGCAACTGGAAGGAGATGGAGGCTGTCCCCCGGTGACGCCCCCCCGCCCCGGCGAGACGCCAAGCCTGCTCGCCTTCGCCAAGATCAACCTGCTCCTGCGCGTCCTCCGCCGACGGCCCGATGGTTACCACGACCTGCTCTCCGTGATGCACCGCGTTTCGCTGGCCGACCGCCTCACCCTGCGTGCAGCCACCGAGCCGGGTATCCGCCTGCATTGCGACGACCCCGCGCTGCCCACCGATCGGCTCAACCTCGCCGTCCGCGCCGCCGAAGCGTTTTATGATGCGACGGGCCTGCCTCCCGCCCTCAACCTCACGCTGGAGAAGCGCATCCCGGCGCAGGCGGGCCTCGGCGGCGGCAGTTCCGACGCAGCGGCGGTCCTCGTCGGCCTCAATCGGCGGCATGGCGCCCCATTGTCCCCCGCGCGGCTCCACACCCTCGCGGCGGCCCTCGGCTCGGATGTCCCCTTCTTCCTCACCGGCGGCTGCGCGGTCGCCGAAGGGCGCGGGGAGCGCCTCACTCCTAAGCCTGCCCTTTCGGGTCTTCACGCGCTGCTGGTCGTCCCGGAGTTTGGCGTGGAGACCGCCTGGGCGTATCGCCATGTCACGCCGAACGCCTCACTTCCTGATGAATTGACCAAACTCCTCCGTCGCGACGCCTTCACCCTGGATGCCCTCCTCCCCTGGATGCAAAACGACCTCGAAGCCGCCGTCGCCGCCGAGCATCCCGATCTCGCGCGCCTGCGCCATCGCCTCCTCGACGTCGGGGCCTTCGCCGCCCGCATGACCGGCAGCGGCTCGTGCGTCTTCGGCCTCTTTCCCTCCGCCCAGGACGCCCTCGATGCGGAGCGCGCCTTCAACGATCTGAAAACCTGGGTCGTCAGCGGCGCCGACTCCGGCTCGCAGGTCGCGGTGTCACCGGATGAAGCCACTTCTCCAGCCACTTCTCCAGCCACTTCTCCAGCCACTTCGCCTGAAGCGCCCTCCGACCGCCCCTCGTGACCAGTTGACCTCCTCTCCAAAACCACCGTTGGATGCCGCTCCCCTGCCCGCCGTACTCCTCGCCGGAGGCCGCGACCGGGGCGAGCTCGCCGACGCCACCGGACAGCCGATTCGCGGCCTCATCCCGATCCACGGGCGCCCGATGATCGCCTGGGTCCTCGATGCGCTCGCCTCCAGCCGACAGATGGGGCCGACGGTGGTCGTGGGGCCGGACGCGCTCGCTTCCACCCTGGGAGACATCCCTCTCATCCCCGAAGGCGCGGACCTCCTCGCCAACATCGTCGCCGGTCTCGCCGGTCTCGCCGGTCTCGCCGCTCATGGCGGAGACAGTCCCGTCCTCATCCTCACCACCGATATCCCGTTCCTCACGCCCGCCGCCCTCGACGACTTCATCACGCGGGCCGGGGAGACTGGCGCGGACCTCTGTTACCCAATCATCCCGAAGACCGCGAACGACGCCCAATTCCCCGGCATGAAGCGGACGTACGTCCCCTTGCGCGAGGGTCGCGTCACCGGCGGCAATATGATTTGGGTGCGGTCTGAATTCTTTCGGCGGATGGAGCCGCTGGTGGCGGAGGCGTACGCGCTGCGGAAACAGCCCTTCGCCCTGGCGCGACGGGTGGGGTTCGGTGTGGCGCCCCTCCTGCTGGCCCGTCGCCTCACCATCGCGGAAGTTGAGCGGCGCGTGGGGCGCCTCCTGAACGGCTCTGTGCGCGGGATACTCACCGAGTACGCCGAAATCGGGGCGGATGTGGACAAGCCGGACGATCTGCGCCTCGCGGAGCGGTTGCTGGGCGGAGCCTGAACGCCATCAGGCCCACCCCCAGGACGTCGCGCCTCTGGCCCTTTGGTGAGCGCATGCCGGTTGGAGCGGTCTCCGGGCTGAGCGTCTACCCCGGCGGGCCTGACCCGGACATGAGGAGATGGGACGGACCTGGCAGCTAAAGGACTCCGTCGCCGAAAGGGCGAAAGAGAGGAGGAGTACGAATCGAAGCCGTCCTTCGCCAACCGGGTTGCGCCCCACGCGGCTCTGGGTCGCTGGCTTGCCTCGCCTCCATGACCTGCGCCAGAATGGAGGCGTTGTCCGAGACGGCGTCCCTGCCCCGCTGACCGACGCGGGCGACCCGTTCGCAGGGTGTCGCGCCCCCTCTCCATTGGGTTTCAAGTCCCGCTGCTCCACTCGCCCGGTGTCCCCCTCTTGATGACCTCCTCGCCCCGCCGCGTCAACCCCCGCCCCCCCATGAGACGCCGGCCACGGCGCTCCCTGGGCGGCTTCGACGCTGGAGAATTTTTCATGCGGTGGTTCAACCTCTCGCACCGCTTTGCCCGCAATATGGGCGTGGACCTGGGCACGGCCAACACCCTCGTTCACGTGCAGGGCAAAGGCATCCTCCTGCGGGAGCCGTCGGTGGTCGCCGTCAACAGTCACACCCGCCAGGTCCTCGCGGTTGGCGACGACGCCAAACGGATGCTGGGCCGCACCCCCAGTCACATCATCGCGGTTCGACCCCTCAAGGACGGCGTCATCGCCGACTTCGATCAGACCGAGAAGATGCTGAGCTGGATGATCCAGAAGGTGTACCGGCGCAAGGGCCTGTTTCGCCCCAATATCCTGGTCGGCGTCCCCTCCGGCGTCACGGAAGTGGAGAAGCGCGCCGTCCTCGACTCCGCCAAGCGCGCCGGCGCCCGCGAAGCGTATCTGATCGAGGAGCCGTTCGCGGCGGCCATCGGCGCCGGCCTGCCTGTGGAAGAAGCCACCGGCAGCATGATCGTGGATATCGGTGGTGGCACCACGGAGGTCGCCGTCATCGCGCTGGGCGGCATCGTCGTCAGTGAATCGATCCGCATCGCTGGCGATGAAATCGACGAAGCCATCGTCACCTACGTCCGCCGCACTTACAATCTCATGATCGGGGAACGCACCGCCGAGCGCGTGAAAATCGAAATCGGCTCGGCCTACCCCCTTGAACAGGAGATGCGCATGGAGGTCAGCGGCCTCGACCTCGTGCATCGCCTCCCCCGCACCGCCACCATCACCTCCGAAGGCATCCGCGAGGCGATCTCCGACCCGGTGAACGCCATCGTGGACACCGTGAAGAATACCCTTGAAACCACACCTCCCGAACTGGCGGCGGACATCATCGAGCGGGGCATCGTGCTGGCCGGTGGAGGCGCTCTGCTCCGAGGGCTGGATCAATTGATCTCCTCCCGCACCGAAATGCCCGTGCATGTCGCCAACGATCCGATGTGCTGCGTCGTCCTGGGGACCAGTCGCGTCCTCGAAGAGTGGGATGTCTCCCCCGGCCTCCGGGAGCACCTCTTCAGCAGCGCCTCCATGAATCGTCACCCTTATTAATCCGCACCGTCGTTCTTCCGTCCCCCTCACCCGGCCTGCCCCGTGAAGTCGTTCCTTTGGCTCCTCCTCTTTACCGTCCTCTCCATCGTCCTGGCGGTGACGCATAACCGCTCTGTCGCCCATCACCGTCCCAGTCCGATCACGACTCCCGTGATGGCGGCGCTGGCTCCGGGGCAGCGGCTGGCGACGGCGACCCAACGCGGCGTCCGTCATGCCCTGAGAGTTGGAGGGGATTCCCTCTCCACCGAAGTCCAGCGCCTCCAGGAGCGTGTGAACGCGCTTTCCGCCCGTAATCAGGACCTGGAATCGCAAAACCTCCGCCTCAGCCGCCTGCTGGAACTGAAGCGTTCCGTCGCCGCCCCCACACTTCCGGCGCGGGTCATCGGCGAAGGCGGATCGGGATGGGCGCAATCCGCCACGTTCGACCGCGGCGTCGCCGATGGCGTGCGTCCTCGGGACGTGGTGATCTCCTACGGCCCCCTGCCGAAAGTCAGCCCCAAACCGGCGTCCCCTTCCCCCTCTCCTGGCCTGGGGAGCGTGCTGCAGAGGTTCAACTTCAGCCTCCCCTCACCCCAGGCGCCCGCTCCCTCCATCGGTCCCGCCACCGCGATCGGACAGGTGACGGCGACGCTGGGACCCACCTCCGCTGTCGTCCTCTACCTCACGGACCCGGCGAGCAGCGTCGCGGTGCAGGATGTGCAAACCCGCGTGACCGGCGTGGCGCGCGGAGACGGCTCCGACACGCTCTCCCTGACGTATCTCGATAAAGCGGCGCAAATCCACAAGGGAGACGCCGTCATCACAAGTGGCCGGGGAGGCGTCTTCCCGCGCGGCCTCTACGTGGGCAGTGTGGTGGAGGTTCACACCAACGCCAGCGGCACGGGTCGAACCGCCACCCTGCGGCCCCCCATGGAGTACGGACAACTGGAGGAAGCCCTGATCCAGCGCCAGTCCGGCGAAGGGGCCGCGCCTTGAGGCTCCCGCCGCTTCCCGATCTCCTCGACGCTGCGGCCTCTGTCGCGCCCGGTCTCTCCCCGGCGTGGGAACGGTCGAGAGGGGCCGCGCTATGCGTCTCTTTCTGCTGACGGTGTGCGTCCTGCTCGCCGCCGTCATTCAGGGGTCCCTGCTCACTCCGCTTCACCTTCCGACCGGGCCGCAGTTGCCGCTCCTCGTCGCACTGTGTGGCGCGTGGATCGTCGGCGCTCCCGGAGGGGCCTGGCTCGGATTCTGGACCGGCATCCTCATGGCGTCCATGACCGGGATGTTCATGGGCAGCTTCACCTTTAGCTACCTCGTGGTCGGCTGGCTGACCGGCCGCATCCGTGAAAACCTGTATGGCGACTGGCCGCTCCTCTTCATCGCCGTCGCCGGAGCGGGAACCCTTTTCAGCGAAGTTCTCTTCTTCCTCTGGAACCCGCGTCATCTGGGAAACGCAGGGCTGATGGTCTCTCAGGCTGTGATGAACCTGGTTTGCGCCCCGCTGGTCTACTTCCCGCTCGCCTGGGCGCTGCGGTCTCTCGCGCCGCCAAAACGCTGAAGCGCCTCACTCTCCATAGGTGAAAACCGCTCCAACCCGCGCCAGCCCTTTGGTACAATCATGCGCGTCATGAGCGGAGAACCGTTACCCCACGCCCAACGCTCCTTTCGCTTCCCGTATGAGGCCGTCTTTGCAGGACCCGCATCTCTTCCAGATCGGCGAGACCTTGCTGCTGCTCACCATTGAACGGCAGACGATTCTCGTCAACGGCCAGATCGCGGGATTTGTGGAAGTCCTGTTTGATCGGGAGCATCAGCGCAGCGAGGCCCGTATCTGGCTGTACCCTCAATTCCGGCCTCACATCGCCGCCGTCCGGCGATGGATCGAGCGGATGCAGGGGGGAGGCCGCGTCTCCGATGTCACCCCGCCGAATATGGAGATCGTCGTCTACTCGGAGGACGCCCCGCCCCCGGCCAGCGAGACCCTTGAATCGGTGTGGGGCGTCGGGATGCGGGCGGATCGCTCCATCGGCTTTGAGCTGTTCCTCACTGATCTGATCACCGGGTTCGTCTATCCTGTGCATACCAGCAAAAACCGGCGTCTGGCGCTGAAGGTGAAGCGGGAGATCGAGGAAGACCTGCTCATCCTCAGCGCCAACGCCTTCGCGAGAAAGTGGGGACTCCAACGTCTCTTCGCGCAGGCGAAGTAAGCCGCCGAGGGGATGCGGAAGGCCCTGCTTCACTTGTCGAGACGGCCTCCCCGGCGCGACCGGGAGGCGATCAGGTTGGCGGAGAGGAGCAGTGCGCGGTCCTTCAGAATCGCCGTCGCCGGACCTTCCGCCGCCAGACGGTGGTCCTCGCCAAGGACGAGCGCCCGATCCGCCAGGTCTTCCACCAGCCGCAGGTCGTGCGTGGCGGTGATGAGCGTGAACCCTCGCGCGCTCAGGTCATCGAGCAGATCGAGGAGGAGGACCCGCGACCGGGGATCGAGGCCCGCCGTCGGCTCATCCAGCAGGAGGACGGAAGGCGCCACCGCCAGCAGGGAAGCGAGCGCGACCTGCTTCTGCTCCCCGGCGCTGAGGGTTTGAGGCGTGCGCCCCCGCAGCCGCTCCAGGCCGAGGAGTTGTATCGTTTCTTCCACACGGACGCGCGACTCCGCAGGCGACAGCCCCGCCTGAAGCGGCCCGAAGGCGATCTCGTCCTCCAGCGTGGGGTTGAACAGCTGCGCGTCGGAATGCTGGAAGAGGAAGCCGACCTCCCGCCGAAAGCGCGGGCCAAACGGCGGGCGATCCACCGTCTCCTCGGTCAGCGGGCGCCCCAGCGCGGTGAGGACGCCGGAGGTGGCGAAATAAAGGCCGTCGAGGAGGTGGAGTAGGGTGGATTTACCGCTCCCGTTGGCGCCGAGGAGGGCGATGCGCTCGCCCCGCCGGACCTGAAATGTGATGTCGGTGAGGGAGTCGGGACGATGAGGGTAATGAAATCCCACGTCCCTCGCCTCGAAGACAGTTTCGGCGGTAGAGTCTCCGGCGTCGTCACCCGTTACCGCCATGCCAGCCCCAGGGCGATGAGCAGGGTCGCCCCCGTCAGAAAGAGGGTGTCGCGGCGGTTGAGGCGAGGCTCCTCCAGCGAGCGCATCTCGCCGGTGTACCCCCGCGACAGCATGGCGAGCGTGACCTCCTGAGCCAGCGCCTGCGACCGAGTGAAGAGGGCGCCGATCCCGGAGGCGATCCACGCCTGTTCACCCCGCACACTCTCCGCGCCGAGACTCCGGCTCAACTTCGCCAGATGAATCTCTTCCGCCGCGCGACTGAGCGACACCAGGTAGCGCGTCATCATCTCCAGCATCGAGACGAACAGCGCCGGTAGTCCCAGGCTTCTAAAGGCGCGCAGCAGCCGATGGGGCGGCGTGGTTCCGGCCAGCAGCCAGGCGAGCGTGACGCAGACCGCCGACCGCAGCACAAAACGCGCCGCGAGCGTCAGCCCCGCCGCCGTGAAGGTGAGCCACGGATGCCCCGCCCCTCCCGGCAGCGTGAGGAAGGCGACTCCCGACGTGACCGCCTGAGTGGCCGCCGGAAGCGCAATGAACGCGGAGAGGGTCGGCGCCGTCAGCCACAGCGCGGCGAAGGAGCGCCATGAGAGGCGGGAAGCGGCGGCCAGCGCTCCACACACCAGATAAGCGGCGGCCAGCGTGGGCAGGGAGTGGATGAACGTGGCGGCGACCAGCGCGCCCAGCAGTCCGACGATTTTGGCGCGGGGGTCGAGCCGCTGAAGATACCCCTGTGTGACGTCGGCGCGAGACGCCTGGGCGATGACCGACAGAATGCCGTCCAGTCCCCGGCGCGTCCAGCGCCCCTTGCGGCGACCGGAGCGCTCGGCGTTAGGATGAGACTCTGCGCCAACGCCGGGACGGAGCCAGTCGGGGAGAGACACGGCGTCTTCAATAGCGCGAGTCAGCGTCTCGTTGGAGTGGATCAGCGTCTCGTTCAAGCGACTTCCGAGGCTTCCGCTACGGGGCGCCGGGAGAGCCAGCGCCGTAGAGCGAGCGTCAGTAGGACGAGAAGCGCGATTCCCACTCCCGCCGAGAGGATGTACCACGCGCTTTGAAGCGGCAGCGCGGCGGACTCAGCACCGGGGCCGGAATAGTCGGGCAGCGGCGCCCTCCAGAGTTCGGACACTTTGGCCATCCCTTTGGGCACATAACCGGCCAGCTTCCCGACCTCATCCATGCCCCACTCGCCCCAGGCCGACCCGGCTCCGGCGCGTGCGGGCCAGTAGAGGCCAAGCGGCGTGAGGAGGGCCAGCGCGACGAGTCCCCACCCGACTCGGCGGAGTGCGGAGGGCGCCGGAGCGCTCTCGTTCACGTCTCGCATGATGAGAGACGGCTGCGTGCGGCCCAGCCAGGCGACCGCCAGTCCGGTCACGATGGCCTCCACCCAGCCAAAGAAGAGCAGGTGTCCGCCGAGCATGGCGGGAACCGCGACGCCGAGGCCAAACGGGTTATACAGGGCGTGCCCCGCCGCGTCGTGCGCGAGAAGCGGTTGCAGGCCCAGCATGACCCCCGTGGAGAGGGCCGCCACATTGATTCCGACGTAGCCGCCGACGGCGCCCGCGATCCACCGACGCGCGGAGGTCGCGGGAGACAACCCGGCGATCAGGCGATAGACACCGTAGCCGATAAACGGCATCAGGACCGCCATATTGAGGCAGTTCGCGCCATACGCCGTGATGCCGCCGTCGCCAAACAGCAGCGCCTGCAACGCCAGCGCCAGGGAGACCGCTACCACCGCCGCCCACGGCCCCAGCAGAATCGCCACCAGAACCGAGCCGACCGCGTGCCCCGTGGAGCCGCCCGGTATCGGCACGTTGAACATCATCACCAGAAAACTGAACGCCGCCGCCATCGCCAGCAGCGGAACCTGACGGATACTGAGGGTCTCTTTCAGCCGCGTTTGAGCGCGCTTCCACAGGGGGACCATCACCACATAAGCGGGAACATAAGTCTGCGGTCCCAGGTATCCGTCGGGTAGGTGCATCTCCGCCTCCTCATTGACCGCGGGCTGTCGCCGCAAGACCGGCGTCGCCCACGACAACAGTGCCACTAAATGATAAAACAGTAACACGATGAAACGCAACCGTCTTCACGGCCTGCGCGCCTCCCTCGGATCGGAAAGTCCCGAAATGTCCTCCACCCCTCTTCATCTCCGTTACGGCCTCCACGGCCTCGATGTTTCGGTTCCCACCGACCGCCTCAGCGCCGTGCTGCGCCTGCGCCCCGTGGAGTCGCTGGCCGACCCGGACGCGGCAGTGGAGGAGGCGCTCCGTTCGCCCCTCGCTTCGGCGCCGCTGGAGACACTCGCGCGGGGCCGCCGCGACGCCGTCATCGTCCTGTGCGACGTGACGCGCCCGGTTCCCAACGCCACCCTGCTACGCCCCATGCTGGATGCGCTGCGCCGAGCGGGGCTGCCCAATGAGGCGATCACGCTGCTCATCGCCACGGGACTCCACCGTCCCAATGA
>JBBRGS010000090.1:0-13762 GCA_038240635.1 Armatimonadota bacterium | reverse complement strand
TAGGGTGCGAGATCATGATCTCACAGGCCCCTCTCCTGTGGGAGAGGGGTGGCCGAAGGCCGGGGTGAGGTGGGGGACCGCTCAGGGACGGAAGTCTTCGGCATGGCGGGAGTCGGCGAAGGCCGACTTTGTGGGGTTGTTGCAGCGGTTTCAACCGCCCGGACCTCTGAGCGCCCCGAACACTATCGGCATTAATAAACGGCTCGCTTCCTCGCAGGGACGGCGCCGCGCGGGTATAATGGGAACCGCCCCCCCTTCGCGCCGCTTCCTACACGTCGTCACGCCTCCCTCTCCGCCGATAGTCTCCCGCCTTATGTCGTATCCGTCCGACAGCGTCATCCAACTCACCGACCGCCCTCCCGCCGCGCGGCCCGCCAAACGCCCCCCCGCCGGAGTCATTGATTCGGTGGAGCCGGGAAGCATCGCCGACCGCGCAGGAGTCGTCCCCGGCGACCGCGTGCTCGCCGTCAACCGCCAGCCCGTGCAGGACCTCCTCGATTATCGGTTCCGCACCGCCGGAGAACCCGCCGTCATCACCGTGGAGCGGCAAAACGGCCACACGGTGGACCTGTTCAAGCCGACCGATGACATCCTCGGCGTGGAGTTCGAGAACGAGCTGTTCGACCGCATCCGTATCTGCGAGAACAATTGCCCCTTCTGCTTCATCTATCAGCTGCCCAAAGGGATGCGCCATTCGCTCTATGTGAAGGATGACGACTTCCGGCTCTCGTTCACACACGGCAACTACATCACCCTCACCAACCTGAAGGAGGCCGACTGGCGGCGCATCGAGGAGCAGCGCCTCAGCCCCCTCTACGTGAGCGTTCACGCTACCGTCCCCGAAGCCCGCATCCGCCTGCTCGATAATCCCAACGGCGGCGACATCCTCACGCCGCTGCGGCGCCTCATCGCGGCCAACATTCAGGCGCACTGCCAAATCGTCTTCTGCCCCGGCATCAATGACGGCGTCGTCCTGGACCAGACCCTGACGGACCTCGCGGCGCTCTGTCCCGGAACCGGCTCCGTGGCCATCGTGCCCGTGGCGGTGGGGCGGCATATGAAGGCGAAGCGTCTTCTCACGCCCACCTCACCCGATCTGGCGCGGCGGACGATTGAGCAGGTTCACGCGCATCAGGGACGGTTCCTCACGACGCTGGGAACGCGGTTCGCTTTTCTCGCCGACGAGTTTTATCTGCTGGCCGGGCGGCCTCTGCCGAACCACGCCCATTATGAGGGGTATCCCCAGCTGGAAGACGGCATCGGCATGGCGCGGCTCTTCCTCCACCGGTGGCGCTACGCCAGCCGCCAGCTCCCCGCCGCGTTGTCGCAGCCCGCTCACGCGCTCATCCTCACCGGGATGCTGGCGAGCGGGGTGATGGCCCCGGCGGTGGAGCGACTGAACCGCGTCGAGGGTCTGCGCGCGTCGCTCGTCCCGGTGGAGAACCGGGAGTTCGGCGAGCGCATCACCGTGGCGGGTCTCATGACCGGCGAGGATGTGGTGGAGACCCTGAAGGCCGCCGTGCGGGACGCGCCGCAGCCTTACACCGAAATCTGGATGCCGGACGTGGCCCTGAGGAACGGCGTCTTCCTCGATGATGCGCCGGTGCGGGCGCTCACCGACGCGACCGGATTGCCGACGCGAGTCCTCGCCGCGACAGGAGACGGCCTGGCCGAGGCGGCGGTGGCGCTGGCTCAGGGCGTTCCCGCGCGGGATGGCGACCCTCCGGCGAGAGCGGAGAATGCAGTCTTCGCCGCCTCTCGCGAACCGACGCTGCTGACCGGGCGTTAAGCCGTTCTGTGTAGCGACGGTTTTCGCGCCTGGCTACGTCTCATCCCCTGAGCCGGAAGCCGCCTTCGTCTCTCCGGCGAGACCCCTGGCGATGAGGTCCCGGACTCGCTGGCCGCCGCGCCGTCCCAATTCCTCGTAGCCTTTGGGGCCGAGGGCCTGCTTACGGGCCTCGCCTCCCTTCTTCCCAATCTTTTCGTAAAAGTCGTGGCCGTGGCGTTCCGCCGTCTTCATTCCGCCTCGGCGGCCCGCCTCCTGAACGGTCATGCTTTCGGCGGGCTTCTTCATGCTTTCGGCGGGCTTCTTCATGCGTTCAGTCGGTTCAGCGCCGCTTTCCGTCTGAGGGTTCTGCTGGGTCAGGTTGACTTTGGCATCTGACATCCGTGTCCTCCTCGCGTCTCCGCCGGAACGGGCCAAACCAGGATGAACAGCCCTTCGTTTACACGGTGCGGAGCCTGGTAAATCTTTACCCGCGAGAGGGTAGCAACAAACCCCTTAACAGTCGCCGGGAGGGCGTTAACGGAGGCCGAGCGCAGTCTACGGCTCCTCCATCGGCTCCAGGGTCGCTTCTCCGTTCAGCGTCACCACCAGCCGCTCGATGCGCCCCTGCGCGCTGTCGAGCAGGGTGAGGCACCGCCGCGAGAGCCGAACGCCTTCCTCAAACCGCAGCAGCGCCTCCTCCAGAGGGATGTCGCCCTCCTCCAGGGCGCGAACGACGGCCTCCAGTTGTTCCGCCGCCACTTCAAACGGCAGCGCGGCGGTCGCGTCCGGCTCCGGGAGTGGGGCCGCTGCGGCGGCATCCTGAGTTTCTGAAGTCACGGCGTCCCTTTCGTCTTCAAACAGTATGAGGGGCGCGGAGACGATTCGCTCAACTCTACCGCTGGAATCTCGGTCGTCCACGACACTTCTTCCACGACGCTGACCAGGCAGCCGTCTCGCAGGTGAATATCCAACCGATCCCCCGGCAGGGCTTCCGTGGCGCGGCGCACGATTTTCCCGTCGTGGCGAACCAGCGCGTACCCCCGCGCGAGGACTCCCAGCGGACTGAGCGCGTGAAGCCGCCCCGCCAGCGCCGCCGTTCGCTCCCGGCGATGACGCAGAAGGTCCTTCCCGACGATGCAGAGGCGCCCCGACTGGCGCTCCAGCTCCTGCCGATGACGAAGCACCCGGTTCAGGGGATGCGCGAACGCCGCCCGTTCCAGCGAGCGCTCCACGCGCCGACGGCCTTCGGTCAGGTGGCGGTCGAGCAGGCGGGCCGCGTCCTGAAGGTTGGCCGCCACGAACTCGCGCAGCTCCTCGGCGAGGGGGACGACCAGCGCGGCGGCGGCGGTGGGAGTCGCGGCGCGGGCGTCCGCCACAAAGTCGGCGAGGGTAAAGTCGGTTTCGTGGCCCACGGCGGAGACGAGCGGGATGGGGCAGTTGGCCAGGGCGCGGACCACCCGCTCGTCATTGAAGGCCCAAAGGTCTTCCAGCGAGCCGCCGCCGCGCCCCACGATGAGGACATCGAGCCGCTCCACGCCACAGGCGGCCACAATGGCCTGCGCGATGCTCTCCGGGGCGGCGTCGCCCTGCACCCGCGCGGGAATCACCACGAGGTCGAGGCGCGGGTGACGCTCCCGGAGGATGCGGACCATGTCGTGGAGGGCGGCGCCGGTGGGGGACGTGATGAGGCCTACCCGGCGCGGCAGAAACGGCAGCGGGCGCTTGCGCGCCTCATCGAAGAGGCCCTCGGCGGCGAGGCGGGCCTTCAGCCGCTCGTAGGCGATATGGAGCGCGCCGCGCCCGTCCGGCTCCAGATGTTCCGCCACGAAGCTGAGGTCGCCCCGCTTCTCATACAGCGTCACCTGGCCATACGCGAGATACCGCGCGCCCACCTCCACGGGGAAGCGGAGGCGACCGGCGTCGGGCCGCCACATGGCGCAGCGGAGTTGCGCGTCTTCGTCCTTGAGGGTGAAGTACAGGTGCCCGGAGGCGTGGCGCGTCACGTTGGACGCCTCTCCCCGGAGCCAGACGCCGCTCAGCAGATCGTCCTGCGAGAGCAACTCCCGGATGTATCGGGTGATCTGGCCGATGGAGAGCGGCGTGAAGGTCTCATTCATGAGTCAGGGTTGGCCGGGGAGCCGGTTGCGGGCCTACTGAACGGTTGGGCGCTGGGTTTGGAAGACGGCGTCGCCGTTCGCCATGAGGACCAGGTAGCCCGCCGGGCGGGGCGCTTTCTCCGGCATGGTGGCCCCGGTTCCGTTCACATTGCTTTCTTTCGTGGTCGATTCGTACAGGAGGACGCGCTTTTCCGGCTGATTGAGGGTGGAGAGTTGAGCGCCGGAGAGGGCGGAGTTCATCGCGTAGCTCGATTTCACATCCTGAGCGTCGGGGGGGCAGCGGAGGGCGGCGGCGTTGTCGAGGAAGGGCGCGATGGCGTCGGTCCAGGTTTTGGCGTCGGGCAGCTTGCCGTCATGGTCCAGGGCGTACACGCGCAGCGCGACGCCGACCTGTCGGAGGTTGCCGCGACAGATTTGCGAATAATCCTGTGGCTGAGGCGTGGGCGGGGTGACGGGCGGGGCCGGTGTGATGGGTTTGGGCGGGGTTGTCGCCGTGGCGGCGGGCGTATCGTCGGCGCTGAGCGACTTCTGGATGTCAATCATCCATTTGCCGTTCTCCTTCACCAGATGCAGCGTATTGGTGAGGGGGACCGTCTGCACGAGTTTGACGGTCGCGGTATTCCCTTTGGTGGCGGTGGCGGTTACTTTGCTGTTGGCGTTTGCGGCGCCGCCGACGACGAGGGTGTCTTCGACGAGCATTTTGATGGCCGAGAAGGTGATGCGGACCTGTCGGCCCTGGTCGTTCCAGCGCTCCTGGTTATACTTCTTCTTCGCGTCAGAGGAGAGATAGACGTAGGAGGCGTCGTCGTCCCCGTTCTGTTGCGCCTTCAGGAACGCCTGGACGACCTGATCGGGGGTCATGCCCGCCGTGGGAGCCGCCTTTTTGGAGGGAGCGGGTTTCTTCGCGGCGGACGCCGTTGCGGCCCCCGACGGCGCGGTCGCGCTCAACAGCAGACCCAGGGTCAGGACGCCGGTCGCGCCCGCCAGTCGTGAAGAGAAGGTCACGTTCAAACTCCTTGCTATCGGTAACAGAAGGAAGCGAGAGGGGCCACTGCAAGCCCACGCGTTCCGGGGGACGGTCCCCAAACCGCCGAATTGTATCACGCCATCGGAATGTGGCGCAAATGCGACCTCCTGGCGTACATCCGGGAATCGTTCATAATAGTTCGCGGCGGTACAGAGCGAGCCGGAAGAAGGCAGGGAGGCGAAAGCGGATGACGCTGAAGGAATCGGGCTGTGGGGATGCGGGAGACGCGATGAACGGTGAGGGGACGCGCGATGAGGTGAAGTTCATTCCTGAGGAGAACGGCTCCACCCGCGCCGAATTATCCGTGGACGGCGAAGCGATCAGCCGCCTCTGGATAGTGCCGTTTCACCTCCGCATTGGCGACGCGGTGGTGCGTATGGACGGCATCGCGGGCGTTGGCACCGATGAAGCGCATCGGAATCGAGGCTACTCCCGCCTCGTCCTGGAGGCCACGGTGGCCTGGATGAAACAGGGAGACGCCGCCATCTCCATGCTGTATGGCATCCCCGATTACTATCCGAAGTTCGGCTACGCCACCGCCGGGCCAGACTACTTCACCCGATGCTTCGTCTCTGAAGACGCAACGCCTCTGCCGCATGGCTGGACCGCTGAACCGTGCGTCGAAGCCGATCTGCCTGATCTGAAGCGCCTCTACGAGGAGAGCGTTCGTCACGCGGTGGGCGCGGCTGTTCGCCCCGAATCGGGCGGCGTCTGGGCCAGCCTGCCGCCCAGCGAACCCTCCGAGGAGGATGAGCCGACGGATCAGTGCGAAGTGGTTCGGGACGCCTCCAGGCGGGCGCGCGCTTACCTGTGGCAGGGCAGCCGGTTTTGGTACATCCGCACCAACCTGAAGTCCCGTTACGCCGACGCTCTGGTGATTGGCGAAGCGGTGGCGGACAGCCTGGAGGCGGCGGAGGCGTTGTATGCCGTCTGCGAGCGGTGGGCGCGGGAGGAGGCGGTTCAAAGGGGCGAAGCGGTCAAAAGCGTCGTCGTCTGCGGGGCGCCGGAAGGCCCGATGGCGGGGGCCGCTCGCTTCCGCTGGGCGACGCTGGAGCAGCGGTTCGCTCCGGCGGCCGAATCGATGGCGCTCGTCCTGAACCTCCGGCGCCTGATGGAGTCGCTGCTCCCTGAACTGAACGCGCGCTGGCGGACGGCGGGCCTCGCCTTCACCGGCGACTTCCGGCTGGAAACGATGGAAGAAGCGGTCACGCTGCGGATCACGCCAGAGGCCATCACCCTGGCGTCGGAAGGCGATGCCACCCGTTCGGCGGCCGCGACCCTCACCCTGAGCCAGGAGACGATGGCGCGGCTGATCTTCGGCGCCTTTCGCCCGGAAGACCTGCTCGCCCTCCTGCCCGCCCCGCCGAGCGCCGTCGTCACTGACCTGGTTTGCGCCCTCTTCCCGGAACGGCATCCTTATATGAATATCCCCGACCGCTTCTGAAGCATGACGCCACCCGACTTCACCCGCCCGGCGCGTCACCGGGAGGGGAGGATTCGCGTCAAAGGGATTGGCTGGCGAGAGGCGCGGGATGAGTTCGGCCAGGGATGAGCGTCACGGAGTCTATCACATCATAGATAAAGAAAGGGCTGTTCCTATCATGCCGCCTGAAGGGGATGATGTCGCGCTGCTCGCTCGCTACGTGAAGCTGCTGGGAGACCGCACCCGGCTGGCCATCGTGGGCCTGCTGGCGGCGCGCCCGCGCACGATGGAGGAATTGCAGGCCGAACTCGGCTCGCCTTCCCTCTCCACCGTCACGCGACACCTGCGGCTGCTCACCGAGGCGCATTGGGTGAGCGTCAACGCCGACGGAGTCTATCAGTTCCAGCCGGAAACGCTGCCCGCCATGCGCGCCGCCGTCGCCCGCATTGAAACGGCGGTGAAACCGGCGCCGACCGAGCCGTCCTCCGAGCCGATTGTGCGCGCCTTCTTCGACGCGCAGGGGCGCCTGCTCCGTCTTCCCGTGCAATCGGCGCCTCGCGAGGCCATACTGAAGCAGATCAGCGAGCAGCGCTTCACCGTGGGCCGAATCTACGACGAGAAGGAAGTGGACGCCCTCCTGCGGCCCGTGAAGAAGGAAGCCGTGAATCTGCGGCGCCACCTGGTGGACGAAGGCTTCCTGGAGACGCGCAACGCGCGCTACTGGGTCTCCCTGAAGCGCAGCCTCGGCATGACTCCCCTCATCAGCGACTCGTCCGACGAGGCGCCCGCCGTCAGCGTATCGCCGGATCGGACGCTGCATGAGGGGACCGACGAGCTGGCCCTCGATGCGTTACCGGATGAGACGGCTCCCATGGAGTCCGCCGCCGACGAGGAGTAGGCATCGTCGAGCGCCGGGGGGCCGCGCGGACGATGGAGAAAGGGTTGGAACGATGTTGAGGCCCCACCGAACCGGCGCCCGGCGCCTTCACGGTTTCACGCTCATCGAGTTGCTGGTTGTCATCGCCATCATCGCCATTCTCGCCGCTATTCTGTTCCCTGTCTTCGCCAAAGCGCGCGAGAAGGGCCGCCAGAGCGCCTGCCTGAACAACGAAAAGCAGATCGGGACGGCGCTTCAGATGTACACCGACGAGTGGGACGGCGTCCTGCCCGCGTATCGTCACCAGGGCAATGAAGGGCCGTACTTCCGCCAGCAGCTCCAGTCGCTCATCCAGTCCAACGCCGTATGGGTTTGCCCCAGCGACCCGTGCCCCGTGGGCAGTTATTCGCTGCGAGGCGTGGATGGGAAGATGGAATCGGAGCGGCGGAGTTACATCCCCAACTCCCAGATGATCGGGAGCATTGACGGCTCCAAACCGAACAGCGACCAGGGCGCCATCGCCCTGGCGGACGTAAAGAACGCCTCGGAGGTGATCGCCATCGCGGAGAAGCGCAGCGGAGTCGCCGACTGGCACCTCGACTTCCCGCAGGACGTGCTGCCCCCCTACGGCGGCGAGCATTCCCTCGAGAAAGCGCGACACAGCGGCGGAGCGAACTATATCTTTGCGGACGGCCATGCGAAATGGCTGACGTTTCCGCAAACCATGACGCCGAATATTCTGTGGGTGCTCGATCAGCCGTACTGGAAGCAACGGCTCAAGGCGTCCAAAGCGAACCCCTACAACGATGGGGCCGACGGAAAGCCGGAAGTGTTGGGCTGCGCGGGGTAAGGCGAAGGCTCCTGTTCACGCGGGGGCCGTTTTCCCTGGGTCCCGCCGGGCGTGGGAGGGGTCCTGATACAAGGCATCCCGCCGCCGCGCGCCGAATCATGGCGTATCCCTCCCCGCCGGACCCGCCCGCCCCTTGAACCCTTTCCGCTCCTTCCGCCGCTTCCCGCTCCCGCTCGTCCCGCTTCTCCTCGCAGGGACGCCGCTCGCGCACGGCGAAGACTGGCCGATGTTCCGCCACGACCTCGCCCGCACCGGCGCCACCGGCGACGCTCTCAGGCCCCCCTTCCGGCCCGCGTGGACCTTCGACACCGGCGGCGACGCCATCTACTCCTCCGTCGCCGCCGTGGGCGACTCCCTCTACTTCGGAACCCGCGACAAGCCGACCGACCCGAACGCTCCCCCGCGCCCTGACCCGCTTTTCGGGGGCCTCGGCTCGCTCTACCGCCTGGACGCCGCCACCGGAGCGGTGAAGTGGCGCTTCCATCAGTATGCAGGCAAGGGCCTCGGCTGGGTGGACAGCAGCCCCACCGTGCAAAACGGGCGCGTCTACTTCACCTCCACCGACGGCTACTTCTACTGCCTCACCACCGGCGGCAAACTCGTGTGGCGCACGGCGACCGGCGGGCTGTGCAACTACGGCTCACCCGCCCTCGCCGACGGGCGCCTGCTCTTCGCCTCCGGCTTTCCCAACCGCCACTTCATCGCGCTGCGGGCCACCGATGGCTCTCCGCTGTGGCAAACGCTGGCCAAAACGCCCACGCGCAACCCGCAGTTCGCCTACACCACGCCGTCGCTGTGGAGAAACACGGCCTTCTTCGGGGCGAACAACGCGGTCTTCTTTGCCTTGGACTCCGCGACCGGAAAAGAGTTGTGGCATTACGACGTGAAAGGCGGCAACCCGTACTACTACGCGCCGACGGTGTATCAGAACAAGGTCCTCTTCCTCACCAGCGAGTTCGATCCTTACCTGTATGCGGTGGACACCGCGTCCGGCAAAGAGGCGTGGCGCTTTCACGCCGACGGCCCCTTCTTCTACAATTCCTCTCCCGCCGCCGCGAACGGAACGGTCTACGTGGGCATGGGCAACCCGGATCAGACGCTGTACGCCGTGGACGCCGCGACCGGCGTGGAGAAGTGGCGCTTTGCCAAGGGGTTCTGCTGGATCCAGCAGTTCACTTCGTCGCCCGCCGTGGCCGGGGAGGTCGTGGTGGTGGGCGCGGGTCCGGCCTCCCAGGCGGGCGAGCAGGACGGGCGGCTCTTCGTGCTGAACGCGCGGACGGGCAAGCCGGTCTGGTCCACGCATGTGCCGCGCCCGATCAGCGCGTCGCCCACCGTGTCGAACGGGCGCATCTTCGTAGGCGCGACGAACGGCGTGATGTACGCTTATGGGGACGCCACGGTTCCCGCCGCGAAGTCGCCCCCTGCAAAGGATGGGAAACCCTCGCCCGCCGCCGCGAAGTCCTCGTCCAAAACGAATGTGAAGCGCCCCAGGCTCCCCCGGCTGTAACCTTTTCCCGCCGTGACAGGTCATCACTTCAGAAGTGCGCCCCATTGAGACCAGGAGGAAACCCACTTGCCCCATTTCCCGACTCCTTCACCTGCCCCTTCGTTGCGTGGGCGACCGCTTTCCCTTCTCGGCGGCGCCATGCTGCTCAGCCTTGGCCTCGTCGCCGGGCCGCCTTCCCGCGCCAGCGACTGGCCGATGTTCCGCCACGACGCCGCGCGCACCGGCGCCACCGCCGACGCCCTGAAACTGCCCCTCAAGCGCGCGTGGACCTACAAGACCGGCGCGCAGGCGATCCTCTCCTCCCCCGTGGTGGCGGACGGATCGGTCTACTTCGGGACACGCGACAATCCCACAGAAGCCGGGAAGCCCGCCACGCCGAAGGGGACGATGATGGGCGGCGGCCTCGGCTCGCTGTACGCTGTCAACGCCGCGACGGGGGCGCTCCGCTGGCGGTTCAACTCGTGGGAGAAGGCGGGAATCGGCTGGGTGGACAGCACCCCCGCCGTGGTGGGCGACCGCATCTACTTCAGCGCCCGCGACGGCTACTTCTACTGCGTCAGTACGGGCGGCAAGCAGGTGTGGCGCACACCCACCGGCGGCGCCTACGACTCCTCGTCTCCGGCGGTGGTGAACGGGAATATCTACTTCGCGTCCGGCCCGCCCAACAAGAGTTTCCTTTGCCTGCGCGCCGCCGATGGCGCTTTCGTCTGGAAGACCGAAGCCTCCACCGAAACGCGCGGCGCCCAGTACACCTACTCCTCCCCGGCGGTCTCCGGCAATCTGGCGTATGTGGGCGCGAACAACGCGGTGCTGTTTGCCCTGGACACGGCGACCGGCAAACCGGCGTGGCACTTCGATGTGAAGGGCGGCAACCCGTACTACTTCGCGCCGCTCGTCGCCCAGGGGAAGGTGTACTTCCTCACCAGCGAGTTTGACCCGAACCTGTACGCCGTGGACGCCCTCTCCGGCAAGGAGGTGTGGCGGTTCACGGCCCCCGGCCAGTTCTTCTTCAACTCCTCCCCGGCGCTGGGCAACGGCCTGATCTACGTCGGCATGGGCAACCCGGACCAGACGCTGTACGCCGTGGAAGCGGCGACCGGCAAGCAGAAATGGAGTTTCGGCATCGGGCAGGCGCTGGCGTACGGCTTCACGTCGTCCCCGGCGGTGGCGGGCGGCCTCGTGGTGGTGGGCGGCGGCCCCGCGTCGGCGAAGTCTCTCGACCCGGAAGGCGCGCTGTATGTGCTGGACGGCGTCAGCGGCGCTCTGAAGTTCAGGGACCCCCTGCCGAGGCCCGCGCTCGCCTCCCCGGCGGTCGCCAACGGCCAGGTCTTCGTGGGGGCGCTGGACGGCACGCTGTACTCGTACCGGGACAGTTCGGGCGCGGGGGCCAGTTCAACGACCTCGCCCAAGGCGAAACGAGGCGCGCCGGCGCTGAAACGGCCCAAGGCGCGGAAGAAGTAAGCGAGGGAGGGACGGGAACCCTGGCGGAGGATGTGGAGGAATCGGCGGGACGGCCTACTCCGCCGGTTCCTCCTCCATCTCGTCCTCGGAGGGCGGCTCGACGGGGGGGTGCTCCTCCACAAAGTCGAGGTCAATCTCGGCGATGCGCACGGTGTCGCCATGTTTGGCGCCCGCCTTCCGCAGCGACTTCAGCACGCCCATCTTCTCCAGTTGGCGATGCAGGCGACGCACCCCCTCGTCGCTGTTCATGTCGGTCATCACGACGCGCCGCTCGACGCCCTGGCCTTCCAGGACCCAGGCGCCATCAAAGGCGCGATGGATGTTCCAGATAAACTCCATGTCGGGAGCGCCGCCGGTGAAGAGGGGCGCGTCGTCGTCCATGGAAGCCGGTTTGGGGAGGGGCGCGTCGTCGAGGGCGCGCAGGGCGGCGTAGAGCAGCGCGTCCACTCCGGCCACGGTGGCGGCGGAGATGCGGTAGATTGGGGGGCCGTCCGCGAGGGCCACTTCCACCTGGTCGGCGAGGGCGTCGGAGCCGGGGATGTCCGTCTTGTTGAGGGCGATAATTTCGGGGAGGTCGGCGAGGGCCGCGCTGTACGCCGCCAGCTCCCGGCGCAGGACGTGATAGTCATTCACGGGATCGCGCCCGGTGAGGCCGGACACGTCCAGTATGTGGAAGATGACCCGCGTGCGCTCGATGTGGCGCAGGAACCTGTGCCCGATGCCCAACCCTTCGCTCGCGCCTTCGATGAGGCCGGGGATGTCCGCCATGACGAAGGAGCGATCCTCGACCTGGACCACGCCGAGGTTGGGGACAAGGGTGGTGAAGGGATAATCCGCGATTTTGGGTTGCGCGGCGGTGCAGGCGGCGATGAGGGTGGACTTGCCGACATTGGGAAAGCCGACCAGCCCCACGTCGGCGAGCAGTTTCAGTTCGAGGCGAAGGGTGCGCTCCTCGCCGGGTTCGCCGCGCTCGGCGAAGCGGGGCGCCTGCCGGGTGGAGTTAGCGAAGACGCTGTTGCCGCGTCCGCCGCGCCCGCCGCGCGCCGCGATGAACTCCTGGCCCGGCTCGCTCAGGTCGGCCACAGGGTAATCGGAGCCTTCGACGTAGACCATCGTGCCGACGGGGGCCTTGAGGATAATGTCGCCGCCGTCCTGCCCGTGCTTGCGGGTCCCGGCGCCTGAGTCGCCCGAATCGGCGGCGAAGTTCTGCTGGTAGCGGAAGTCGAGGAGGGTGGTGAGGTTCGGGTCGGCGCGAAAGACGACATTGCCGCCGCGCCCGCCGTTCCCGCCCGCCGGGCCGCCGCGCGGGACGTATTTCTCCCGCCGGAACGCGACGACTCCGGCGCCGCCGCGCCCGCCTTTCACCTTGATGCGAACTTCATCCACAAACATAAGGGAACGATTCCGGGAGGCGAGGGTACGAGGCGCACCCAGGAGGCATAAAATGAAAAAGGCAAACGGCGCAGGCGAGGCGAGCCTGACACCCTTTGCCTTCTGTGTAGAGGGACGGCCCCCGCGTGAGAAACGGAGGGCGCGGGGCGCTTCCGGTGTCGTGCGCCGGGGACCTATCCGGCGGCGGTAGTCTCCGCGAGGGCGGCGGCTTCCGCAAGCGCGGCGGCGGCCGCTTCGTGGCGGGCGGCCTCGGCGGGATTGGTCGGCGTGGAATAGACGCTGACACACTTGCGGCCCCGGCGAATCCACTCAAATTTAACGTAGCCGGGGATCAGCGCGAACAGGGTGTCGTCGCCGCCTCGCCCCACGTTCTTACCGGGATGAATCTTCGTGCCGCGCTGCCGAACGATGATGCTGCCGGCGTTGACCTTCTCGCCGCCGTACTCCTTCACGCCGAGCATTTGCGGCTTGCTGTCGCGCCCGTTACGGGAGCTGCCGACGCCTTTTTTATGAGCCATGAGGAACCTCTCCTTCAGGGGGGAACCGGGACGGTTGGGGCCGGGGAGGGATCAGCCCTCAATCGCTTCAATGCGCAGCTCGGTCAACAGCTGGCGGTGCCCGTAACGACGAGACTGGTGCTTCTTCGCCTTGTAGGTGAAGCCGTGAATCTTGGGGCCTTTGAACTGGCGGACGACCCGCGCCGTAACGGAAGCGCCTTCCACCAGCGGAGCGCCGATGCGAGCGCCATCCTCGTTACTGAGGGCCAGCACTTCGTTCAGTTGAACGGTGGAACCCGCCTCGGCTTCCAATTTCTCCACCTGAAGGAGTTGTTTCGGCTCGACGCGGTATTGCCGTCCGCCGGTCCTGACGATCGCGTACATAGAAGCGTAGCCTTTCCGCGCCCCGACGCGCGCCGGGGGATGTAAAATCGTGTCGTGTGGCGCCGAGATGAGTACAACAAACGAAACCTCACCGGAGTGAGGCAGCCTGAACAGTTTACCGGACCGGGAGCGGCTTGTCAAATCCGGGCGGAGTGTGATCAGTCCCCAGGGTTAGCTCCGGTGTCAACGTGTCAACCATTAACGCAGAGGGCCGCAGAGTGCGCAGAGGGCCGCAGAGAAACCCCAGGGAACTGAGGGGACTCAGGGGATTCAAGGGTAAGGCGGGAGATGGCTCAGAGGTCCGGGCGGTTGAAACCGCTGCAACAACCGCACAAAGTCGGCCTTCGCCGACTCCCGCCATGCCAAAGCGTTCCGTCTATGAGCGATCCCCCACACCTGCGGCACGATCCCCCTACCCTGCGCCACGATCCCCCAAACCTGCGCCACGATCCCCCAAAC
>JBBRGS010000089.1:0-14075 GCA_038240635.1 Armatimonadota bacterium | reverse complement strand
CCTTTCGGGGCGCCGTGGCGCGAACGTCGTCGGGCGTTTGCAGCGTGTAGCCCGACACCGTCATGTCCACGTCCAGAAGATCGGTTTCAGCGTTGGCGCTGGCGATGCGGAGGCGGTCCACCGTCATTTTACTGCCCGGCTGCTGGAGGGGATAGAGAAAGCGGACGAGCTGCGGCAGGGTGGCGCTGACGTGCATCTCGATGGAGACTTCGGTCATCACATCCAGGGAGCGCGGCTTCAGGGGGCGCGTGGTGGTGACGCCGACCTGCGCCTGCTGCGCGAAGGCCGTGACGCGCTGGACCATCTGCTGGCGGAGCTGATCCGGCGGGACGTTCCACGCGAGGGCTTCCACCTGGGGCCGCAGGACCTTCACTTTCGCGTCGAGGCGGGCGGCTTCCTGCTCCTTCGTGCGGCGGTTAGTCTCCATGCGGGCGAGAGTGGTGTCCAGATTGGCCCCGCTGTTCATGGCGTCCATGGCCACGGGGACGCCAAAGAGGACGGCGACGAGTACCGCCACTCCCACGATAATTTTTTCGCGCTGATTCATAAAGCCCCCGACCTCCCCCGACGCGAATGGCGCGGGGCCACTCAATAGACGCCGGAACGACTGATTTTGTTCAATGGAGATGACGCCTTCGGGCAGAGTGGCTCCCGAAAGAGCGACCCATCCCCAGGATGATACCCCTGACGCAGAGGGCCTCAGAGAGCGCAGAGGGCCGCAGAGGGCCGCAGAGAAAACCTGAGAACCCCCAGGGGTTTAGGTGACTGAAGAGACTTAAGTGACTGAGGGGACCGGCGGTTGAAACCGCTGCAACACCTACACGAAACCCGCCTGCGCGGGTTAGGGGATCGTGCGGTGCGGCTCCGGGGAGGAATGATGGGGTGCGAGATCATGATCTCACCAGCCCCTCTCCTGTGGGAGAGGGGTGGCCGAAGGCCGGGGTGAGGTAGAAGGGCTGTATCCATAGAGACCATGATCTCACCGGCCCCTCTCCTGTGGGAGAGGGGTGGCCGAAGGCCGGGGTGAGGTAGAGGGGCTGTATCCGCAGAGAACCGCCGTCCACTGGCCCCTCTCCTGTGGGAGAGGGGTGGCCGAAGGCCGGGGTGAGGTGGGCCGAAGGCCGACTTCATCAGTCTGTGGCAGCGGTTTCAACCGCCCGTCCCCACAAAACAGTCGCATCCCTCCCGCGCGGCGCTACTTCACATACGCCTGGAAATAGTCCAGCGTGCGCTTCAGGCCCTCTTCGGGCGCCACGACCGGCTCCCAGCCCAGGAGACGCTTCGCCTTCGTAATGTCGGGTCGCCGGAGCATCGGGTCGTCCTTGCGCTCGGCGGGCAGCGGCTCAAAGACGATCTCCGACCGCCCGCCCGCCATACCGTTCACAAACCGGGCGAACTCCAGCATGGTGTACTCCGCGGGGTTCCCCAGGTTGATGACTTCGCCCGCCGTGCCCTCGGTGAACATGGCTCGTTGGATGCCTTCCACCAGGTCGCTCACGTAGCAAAAGCTGCGGGTCTGCGAGCCGTCGCCGTACACCGTGATCGGCTGCCCTTCGAGGGCGCGCATGCAGAAGTTGGGCACCACTCGCCCGTCGTCCGGCTGATTGCGCGGGCCGTAGGTGTTAAAGATGCGGAGGATGCGGGCGTCCACGCCCTGGCTGCGGTGATACTCCATCGTCATCGCCTCGCCGAACCGCTTCGCTTCGTCGTAACAGGCGCGCACGCCGACGGGATTCACGTTGCCCCAGTACTCCTCGGTCTGCGGATGGACGAGCGGGTCGCCGTACGACTCGGAGGTGGATGCCATGAGGAAGCGGGCGCCGTGACGCTTCGCATGGTTGAGAAGGTGATACGTCCCCTGCGAGTTGACCAGCAGCGTTTCGATGGGAAAGGCGCGGTAGCCGACGGGGCTGGCGGGGCTGGCGAAGTGGAATACGGCGTTGGCGGGGGGGAGATCAGCGGGAACGGAGACGTTGGCCTCCACCAAGGTGAAGTGGGGATGCTCCAGCGCGGCGCTCAGGTTGGCGCGGTCCCCGGTGAGGAAGTTGTCCACGGCGGTGACATCATGTCCGGCGGCCAGCAGGGCTTCGCACAGGTGCGAGCCGATGAATCCCGATCCCCCTGAAACTAAAACTCTCACGAAGGCGTCTCTCCCGTCGCCACAGCGTCCGCCCGGTCACGGGCGACGTACGCGGCAAAAGCGTCGTAGTAGGTGTTCAGGCCGCCGATGTCCCAGCGGCGTTCGCCGTTTCGCAGGCGCATCCCATACAGCGGCGCGCCCTCCATCACGAGCCGATTCAGAGCGTCGGTCAAATCGAGTTCGCCGCGCGGCCCGATGGGGGTCCGCTCCAGCGCGTCGAACAGCTCGAACGGCAGGAGGTATCGCGCGGCGACGGCGACGAGGCTCGGCGCGAGGTCGGCGGGCGGCTTCTCCACGATCCGCCGCAGCAGGAACGCTTCATCGCGCAGGGGGGCGTCCGGCTCCATCGGGTCCATCACGCCGTAGCGGGAGACGCGCTCTTTGGGGACCGCCTGCCCCAGGATGACGCCCGCGCCGGTCGCCTCGTGTTGCGCGAGCATCCGCCGAAGCGGGGAAATCGGCTCGCCCGACTCGATGAGGCTGTCCCCAAGGGCGAGGAGGGCCGGGCCTCCGTCCAGCGTCTCCTCGGCATAGAGTCGGGCGCACAATACAGCGTCGCCGAGGCCATTCTGCTCCTCCTGCGTCACGAAGCGGAGCTCCATCGGCGGGTGGACGCGATGAAAGTATCGCTCCAGTTGCGGCTTCTCGCGGCTCGTGATGATGACGGCCGAGCGGATGCCCGCTTCAGCCAGCTCGTCCAGCAGGCGGTGCAGAACCGGCTTACCGCCCAGAGGCAGCAGCTCCTTGGGGCAGGCATGGGTCAGGGGACGCATCCGGGTGCCGCGCCCGGCGGCGGGGATAATGGCTCCGGTGGCACGAGAGGGCACAGCGCGCTCCAGTGAGGCGGGGACGAGGTCCGCTTCCACCGTAGTATAGCGCCAGCCCGGTCTCCCGTGAGGCGCCGTCACTCCACGCCGTAAGGGTCGCCAGCGAAGCGGAACGACTCCGCGCCGGTAAAGGCCGCGCTGGAAACGGTGGGGCACAGGTTCCGTTCGATATGGGAGAGAACGAGCCGCGTCCCCTCAACGTGGCTCACGAACGGCGGCTGGCGCGGGTTGTACATCGTGTCCGTGAGGTCTCGAACGAGGGCGACCTCCCAGCCGTGGCGCATCAGCCGACGTATTCCGAAGGGGCGCCGCAGGACGCACATGTTGGTGTGAACCCCCATCAGCAGGACGGAGGTGACGCCCCGGCTTCGGAGGAGGTGGAGGGCGTCTTCGTCAAACGCGAGGCCGTCTTCCATCTGAATCGGAAGCGCGGGATGCTGGCGGGTCCACGGCTCGCCGATGGGGCATGGAGTGGCGCAGTCGCAGCCGCCGTCGGAGTCGTCTATCGGCAGAGGCGGCTCGGCGGGGAGGGAACGTTCGGGGAAGGGCGCGGTCGTGATCGCCGCGCGGGTCGCCGCATACGCCGGAGAGTCGCGGTAGAAGGTACGGGTGTCGCTGGGGCAATGGAGGATGAAGACTCCCCGGTCGCGCAGGGCGGCGAGGGCGGCGGCCATTGCGGGAATCATCTCGGCCACGCGGCGCTCGGCGCTGTAACACCAGTGGCGATCCCACATATCGCACACGAGGGCCGCCGTGGTTTCAGGCCGCCAAAGGTCGCTGCTTATCGTCGCGTGACCATGTGGATTCTCAGCATCGGCGGCGGAACGGCGGCGCAGGGGAAGTTCGAGCATGGCGCGCTCCTTCAGATGATTCAGGCGAGGCAGAGGGAACCGGCGGATTCAGGCGAGTCCAGCGCCGTTGGAGGCATCTTCGGTGAAAAGCGACCGGGCGAATGCGAGGTCCTCCGCCGCCAGACGATCCACCCCGCTCTCCTCCTCATACTCCGCCGAGAGGCAGAGGACGCCCGTGTACTCGCGCCGCTGCAGTTCGGTGGCGACGGTGGGCCAGTGCGCGAGGCCGTGGCGCCCGGTCGTCCAGTACGGCGCCCACTCCGCAACTTCGGCTTCGGGGCCGTTCGTTCGCCGCCAGAAGGCGTTCTTCATGTTGACCATCCGCAGGCTGTCGCCCAAAAAGTCCAGCGCGGCGGCGGGCGCCTCCCCCTGGAGGGCGTTGTGCGCGGGGTCCCACACCGCCGCCACCCGCCGGGGGTCGTAGCCGCGCAGGAGGCTGCGGAGGCCGCACGCATGATTGATGTCACGGGCGCCGTAATGGTTCTGAACGCCCAGCGTGACGCCGGCGCGCTCCAGCGCAGGCAGCAGCGCGTCGAACTCGCGGCGGAGGCGCTCCTCGCCCTCCAGGTATGTCTCCTCAGCCTCATAGTTGACGCAGACCCGCAGCAGGGGAACACGGGCTTCGGCGCAGGCGGCCAGCGTCGCCTCGTTGGGAAGCGCGGCCACACTGTCGAGGGTGAGGCCCGCATCGCTCAGGACAAGGGCGGCGGCGGGCAGAGCATCGGCGGCGTTCTCCGGGTTCACCGGGTAGCCAGGGCGAACAGGCAACTCCACGCCATCAAAGCCGAGCGCGGCGACGTGAGCGGCGAGTGCGGGGATCGGCGTCTTCCACGGCTTGGTGAATACCGTGAAGCGGTAACGGCTCATGGGGACTCCTTCTCCTTCCGGCGAAAATGGGATAGAGGTCAGCCGGTGCGCTTGAACCATTTCATCAGCTCCGCGCCGGTGATCCGCACGAGAATGGGGCGCCCGTGGGGGCAGCGGAACGGGTCGTCCGAATGGATCAGGTCCTCGATGAGGCGGCGCATCTCCACGGGGCCAAGCGGCATGTTCGCCTTGATCGCCCCGTGGCACGACGCCGACGCGATCACCGCGTCCACCGCCCGCTCCATGACGGACTTCCCGGCGCCCCACTCCTCGGTGAGGTCGGCGGCGAGGTCGCGGAGGATGCGTTCGGGGTTGCGGTGGCCGAGTTCCGCCGGGTAGGCGCGCAGGATGAACGTCTCGCCGCCGAACGGCTCCACTTCAAAGCCGAGGCGCCTCAGTTCGGGCAGCCGGGCGTCCAGCGTCGCGGCCTCGCGGGGAGAGAGGGTGACAGTGAGCGGCAGGAGGAGCCGCTGCACATTCATCGCCTGGCGGCCATCGCGGGCGCGGAGCAGTCGGTCGTACAGGATGCGCTCGTGGGCAACGTGCTGGTCAATCAGGATGATGCCGTCGCGGCCCTCGCCCACGAGGAAGGTGTTCATCACCTGACCGAGGAGCCGCATCCCTCCGAGCATCTCGGCCACAGGTTGGGCGGGGAACGACATCTCGCCGGTCGAGTTCAGATCGTGAGCCTCGCCCGACGTGGAATCGGCGGAGGCGATCTCCTCCTGCGAAGCGCCCTCGGCCTCTATAGCGGCGTCGAACGGGTCGTCTGCCATCGCGGGGGCGCGAGGCGGCGGAAGCGAGGCGTCATCGGGCGAAGTCGGCGCGTCATCGGGCGAAGTCGGCGCCTCATCGGGCGCGGCGGCTGTTCGGTTGGAGGGCGCCGACGCTTCGGCGGGCGAGTAACCCTCGGCCTCCACTCCATGCCAGCTGGCGGGAGAAGGATCGGTGCGGCGCAGGAGGCTCTCCGGCATGTATCGGTCGGGCGATCCCCCCTCGAAGCGGCTGGCTCCCGGCGGGCGCAGGAGCGCGGCGGGCAGGGGCGCGTCCTCCTCTTCCACCGGGCGGGACATGGCGGGAACGCTCATCAGGGCGGCGCGGACGGCCTGCGAGACGGCGGAGTGGACCTCGCGCTCGTGGCGGAAGCGCACCTCCGTCTTCGAGGGGCTTACGTTCACGTCAATCTCTTCCGGCGACAGGTCGAGGAAGAGGGCGGCGGCGGCGAAGCGGCCCTGCGGGATGAGCGGGCGGAAGGCGTTGTCCAGGGCGTGCGCGAGCAGTCGGCTGACGATGGGGCGCCGGTTGACGAAGAACGCCTGCTGTCCCCGGTTGGGCCGCGACTGCTCTGGCGGCGACACGAACCCTGTCACGGCGGCGTACGGCGTCGCGGAGGCGGCGGGAAGCAGGGCGGCGGCGCGGTCCCGGCCCCACAGCGCGGCGAGGGCGTCCCGACCTTCTCCCGTGCCGGGCGTGGAGAAGACCTCGCGGCTGTTGTGCGTCAGGCGGACGGCGACCTCCGGATGCGCCATTGCCAGCCGCCCGACGATCTCGAAGAGGTGGTTCGCCTCGGTGGAGACCGATTTCATGAACTTCAGCCGCGCGGGAGTGTTGTGGAAGAGGTGGCGCACGGTGATGCGCGTGCCGGGGGGCGCGCCCACTTCGCTTCGGTCGAGGAGCGCGCCGCCTTCAAGGTAGAGTCGGGTGGCGGCGTCGGCGTCGGTCGTGCGGGTGATCACCTCGAAGTGGCTGATACTGGCGATGCTCGGCAGGGCTTCGCCGCGAAAGCCGAGCGTGCGGAGGCGGGTGAGGTCGTCGGCGGAGGTGATTTTACTCGTCGCGTGCCGTTGCAGCGCGAGTTCGGCGTCGGGGGCGGTCATGCCGCAGCCGTTGTCGGTGACGCGCAGGAGGACGCGGCCGCCTTCCTCCACTTCGAGGGTGATGCGGGTCGCCCCGGCGTCCAGGGCGTTCTCCACCAGTTCCTTGGCGGCGGCGGCGGGCCGTTCGACCACTTCACCGGCGGCGATCTGGTTGGCGGTCTGGGCGTCGAGGAGTCGGACGAAAGGCATGGTTCATCCATTATAATGGAAGGGGTTGTTCCTGGCGGGTCCTGCGTTTATTACCAGACTAATTACTGGTTGCCTTCCTCACTCATGAAGCCGATACTGAACAGAGGGAATAATGGGACTCCGGATTCCTGGGGCTTTGCCCAGCTCCGGTCTCTTTCCCTGGACCCTCTGACGCGGTGGCGCCTTTTCACGTATGAATGCAACGAGCCCTTGGCGCCCAGGCGAACGACTTCCGGTTGGGATACTGAATATGACATGGCGGATGGTGGGGCGACTCCTGGGACTTTGTGTCGCGCTTCTGGGTTGCGGCGACCTCGCCCTGGCCGCGCGCCGCAACCCCTTCACCGAGAACGGCAGCGCGGTTTACCGCATGGAGGACGGGCTGCCACAGGACTCTATAAAAAAGATCATTCAGACCCGCGACGGGTATCTCTGGATCGCCACGCAGGAGGGCCTGGCGCGGTTTGACGGAGTTAACTTCACCACGTTCACTACTCAGAACTCTCCCGGCCTCTTCAGTAACAATGTGCACGATCTGATTGAGGACCGCGAAGGCAATCTCTGGATTCAGGCCAATAGCGGCGTCTCGCGGTATCGCAACGGCGTCTTCACGAACTTCACGCCGCCCAGTGAACAGCAGGGCGACCGGATCAACACCCTCTTCCTCGGCTACGACGGCCGCCTGCTCGTGGCCGGCGACGACCGCTTCTTTGAATACCGGGGTGGGCGCCTGCGCGAGCTGTTCCGCATCCGAAAGTATCTTACCAGTTTGAGCTGGGGGGCGCACGCGGAAGACCGTCAGCAGCGAATCTGGCTGGGCGGCGTCAACGGAAAACTGTTCTGGTGGAAGGGCGGAGCGGGGCATGACGCCTCCGCCCTGGTGAAGCGCGGCTCCGGCGGCTGCGGCATCCTCGGCCTCGATAGTCGCGGCGCGGTGTGGGGACAGCGCGGCGATCTCATATTCGCCCTGGATGAGAAGCAAACACGCTTCTTCTCCGCTCAGGCGCTCCTTGGCAAGCCCTCCGCATGGTCCGTCTTCGACCCGCGAGGGGTCCTGTGGCTCGGCACGAGCGACCGGCTGGTGCGGGTCGAGGGCGGCAAATCGCGCGTCTTCACGGCGAAAGAAGGCATCCCTTCCACGATCAACTGGTGCATGCTGGACAACACCGGCGCCTTCATCACCCGCTTCACTGGCGGCTTCCTCCGGTACGAAGACGGCGGCTTTACCCCTTATCGGGAAGCCAACGGTCTCGTCGGAAACCTCGAAGCCGCCCCCTTCATGGATCGGGAGGGAAATTACTGGATCGGCACGACCGGCAACGGTATCCAGTGTCTTCGTCCGGTGAATTGCCGCACCTTCACCGTCAAAGATGGCCTGCCGAACTCCCCCATCACCGCTCTGGCTCAGGACTCCACGGGGATGATCTGGGTGGGCACGGAAGCGATGGGAGCGGGTCAGTTCGTCAATGGGCGCTATCTGCCGGCGCCCCAGCCGGAGTTCCGCGCGGGCCGGGTCAACACCTTGTTCCCCGACGGCAATGGGGTCATGTGGGTGAGCCTGAACAATCAGCTGTACTCTGTCCGCGAGGGAGTCCTCACCAATTTCTCTTCCCGGATCGGCCTTGTGGCGCCAGACACCGTGACCGGGATCGCCCAGGGACCGGACGGCTCGCTCTGGTTCGCCCTCAACAACCGCGTGGTTCGCTACCGCCACGGCGTCCTGCGCGTCTTCACCGAAGCTGACGGCCTCATCCCCGGCAGTTACATGACCATCGCGGCGGATAGCGAGGGGCAGCTCTGGATCGGGGCGCTGCAAGGCTTCTCCGTCTTTCACAACGGGACGTTTACCAACTACGACACGCGGCAGGGAGTCCCCACGGTCCCCACCATCTCCTTCCACGAAGACTGGTACGGCGCCATGTGGGTCGGCACGTGGGGCGGCGGGATGCTGCGTGTGAAGAAGGGGACCGTGACCTCCTACGCCGTGCGGAACGGCCTTTGGGCGGACAGCATCCACCAAATCCTGGACGACGATCAGGGCAACCTCTGGATCGGGAGCAGCAAGGGCGTCTTCCGCGCCAGTCTCCAGGAACTGAACGCCTTCGCCGACCGTAAAACGCGCGGCATCCACTGCGTCGCCTACACCCGCGAGGACGGCGCCCTGGGCGGCCCCAGCGTGGGCGGCTCCAACCCCACCGCGTGGCGCATGCGCGATGAAAGCCTCTGGTTCGCCACCGTGGGCGGCCTGGAGCGGTTTGAACTGAGCGACATCCATCAGCACCCCTTCCCCATGGTGGTGGAAACGGTTCAGATCAATGGGAGGACCTGGAACCCAAAAGTCTATGTCAAAGCGCCGACCGGCAAAGGCGAGATGGAATTCCATTACACCGCGCTGGAATACACCCAGCCCGACAAGGTTCATTTTCGTTACCTACTGGAAGGGTACGATAAGGACTGGGTGGACGCCGGAACGCGCCGGGTCGCTTACTACACCAACCTGCCCCCAGGCGATTACAACTTCCACGCGATGGCCGCCGGGGCCGATGGCCTGTGGCACAACGGGGCGGCGTACGCCTTCACGCTGCGGCCCGCCTACTATCAAACCACCACCTTCCGCCTGCTGGTCGCGCTGGCGGCCCTCGTCGCGTTCCTCATCGCCTATCGGTGGCGGATGAGCAGCCTGCGCGCCCGCACCGTTGAACTCGAATCCAAAGTCACCGAACGCACCGCCGACCTTCGGCTGGCGAACATGGAACTGAAGCAGGCCAAGGAAGTCGCGGAGATGGCGACCCGCGCGAAAAGCGAGTTTCTCGCCAACATGAGCCACGAAATCCGCACCCCGATGAACGGCGTCATCGGCATGACCGGCCTCCTGCTCGACACCGGCCTCACCCCCGAACAGCAGGAGTTCGCCGAGACCGTACGCACTTCCGCCGAGTCGCTCCTCACCATCCTCAACGACATCCTCGACTTCTCGAAGATCGAGGCGGGCAAACTCGACATCGAGGCGATAGACTTCGACATCCGCGCCGTGGTGGAGGATGTCCTCGAACTGCTGGCCGAACGCGCTCACAGCAAGGAGCTGGAACTCCTCGGCGTGGTGGAAGACGACGTGCCCCGCATTCTCATAGGGGACCCGGTGCGCCTGCGGCAGGTCCTCACCAATCTGCTGGGCAACGCGCTCAAGTTCACGGAACACGGCGAAGTCGTCGCCCGCGTCCGCCTCATGGAAGATTATGGCGAGACCGTGCGGCTGCGGATTCAGGTGCGGGACACCGGCATCGGCCTGACGGAGGAGCAGCAGGGCCGCCTGTTCCAGGCCTTCTCGCAGGCGGACGGCTCCACCACGCGCAAGTATGGCGGCACCGGGCTGGGGCTGGCGATCTCGCGGCAGCTCGTGTCGCTCATGGGGGGAGAGATCGGCGTGGAAAGTGCATTCGGCGTGGGATCCACCTTCTGGTTTGAGGCGCCGTTCCCCAAAAGTCACGCCGCCGTGCCGTCCAACATCCATCCCGGCTCCAGCGTGGAGGGGGTTCGGGTCCTCATTGTGGACGACAACGCCACCAATCGGCAGATTCTGCTGCACCAGACGCAATCGTGGCAGATGCGCCCAACCGCCGTGGAGTCGGGGCCGCTCGCCCTCGACGCGCTGCGCCAGGCCGCCGCTGTGGGCCAGCCGTTCCAGCTTGCCATCCTCGATCATCACATGGCAGAGATGGACGGCATCCAGCTCGCGCGTCACATCAAGGCCGACCGCTCCATCCCCCACCTGCCCCTCGTCATGCTCACCTCGTTCGGGACGCATGGCGACTCGCAGGGCGCGCGGGACGCGGGAATCGCCGCATACTTCGCCAAGCCGATCCGGCAGTCGCAGCTGTATAACACGCTCTCCACCGTTCTGGAGCCTCCCACCGCCCCCACTCAACCGGAACCTGCGCCCACGACGGCTCCAACGGTGGCAAAGGAAACGACGGGGACGGCCGGGCGGATCCTTGTGGCGGAGGACAACCTGATCAACCAGAAAGTCGCCGTACGGCAGGTGCAAAAGCTCGGCTACCAGGTGGAGGTCGCCAATAATGGCCAGGAAGCCGTCGAGCGCCTCCAGGCGTTCCCCTACGACGCCATCCTGATGGATTGCCAGATGCCGGAGATGGACGGCTTCGAGGCCACCTTCGAAATCCGCCGGATGGAAGGCGAGTTCCGCCACACGCCGATCATCGCCATGACCGCCAACGCCCTGGAAGGCGAGCGGGAGGTCTGCATGAACGCGGGCATGGACGACTATATCAGCAAGCCGGTGAAGATCGACATCCTCAAAGCGACGCTCGCCAGGTGGGTGAAGCTGGAAACCCCGGAGGCGGTGAGCGGCGGGTCGTAGCGAGCGCTGGGTTCAGGCGGTGGAATAGCCGAGGGCTGTGGGCGAATGGCGTAAAAGCCGCAACGTGGGAGGCTTTCCGCGCGTCTAAGAGGTGACGGGCCTCGCCATCGGGGTTGGGCGCCCGCGCTCCCGCACCCTTCGCGCCACCGGAAAGACGGAACTCCCTTTGCCTTCCTTCAAACGTGGTCGCCTCGGCGAAATGCTGCTCGCGCGCGGCCTCATCACCACTGAGCAACTCGCCGAAGCCCTCGATGAGCAGCGGCGTACCGGGGACCTGCTCGGCCTCCTCCTCGTCCGATTCGGCTACCTCGCCGAAGACGCGCTCCTCCAGACCCTCGGCGACCAGCTCGGCCTGCCCGTTGTCTCCCTCAACGACCGGAATGTGGACCCCGACGCCCTCTCCAGGGTCCCCGACGAGTTCGCCATGCGCCACCAGCTCATCCCGCTGCGCGCCGATGAGGAGGCCCGCGTCCTCACCGTGGCGATGGCAAACCCCCTCGACGTGCATCCGCTGGACGACCTGCGCCTCGTCACCGGCTTTGAAATCCGGCCCGCGCTCGCCAGTCCCACCGAGATCAAGCGCGCCATTGAGCAGTATTACATGGAGAAGATGATCCAGGACATCAGCGGCCAGGAGACCGATCTGACCGCCGAGGAAACCCCGGACATCGCCGACCTCCAGAAACTCGCCAGCGAAGCCCTCGTCATCCAGCTGGTCAACCTCATCATTCATCAGGCCGTGCAGGAGCGCGCTTCCGACATCCACGTGGAGCCGTTTGAGCGCGAACTCCGCGTCCGTTACCGGGTGGACGGCGTGCTGCGGGACGCGCAGACCCCCCCGCGCCGCCTCCACGCCGCCATCGTCAGCCGCATCAAAATCCTCGCCGAGATGAACATCGCCGAGCGCCGCCTCCCGCAGGACGGGCGTATCCGCCTGCGCGTCTCCGGCCGCCAGATTGACCTCCGCGTCTCCACCATCCCCAGCATGCACGGCGAAAGCGTCGTCATGCGCATCCTCGACCGCCAGACCGCCATGCTCGGCCTGGAGGAACTCGGCATGGCCGCCGACTCCCTCACCCGCTTCCGCCGCCTCATCACCCAGCCGTACGGGATCGTCCTCGTCACCGGGCCGACCGGCTCCGGCAAAACGACGAGCCTCTACGCCGCCCTCTCCGAAATCTACTCCGTGGAGAAGAAGATCATCACGGTGGAAGACCCGGTGGAATACCAGCTCCCCGGCGTCACGCAGATGCAGATGCGCGAGAACATCGGCCTCAACTTCGCCACCGGCCTGCGCCACATCGTCCGCCAGGACCCCGACATCATCATGGTCGGTGAAATCCGGGACCAGGAGACCGCCGACATCGCCATTCAGGCCGCGCTCACCGGACACCTCGTCTTCAGCACGCTGCACACCAACGACGCGCCGGGCGCCGTCAGCCGCCTCCTCGACATGGGCGCGGAGCCGTACCTCGTGGCGTCGTCGCTGCTGGGCGTGGTGGCGCAGCGGCTGGTGCGGCAAATCTGCCAGAAGTGCAAGGCCCCCGCCGACGTGGACGAGGAGAGCCTCAACGATGTCGGCATCACCCCTGAAGACGTGAAACTCCATCCCCCGATGAAGGGGAAGGGATGCGACGAGTGCGGCCGAACCGGATACAAGTACCGCCTCGGCGTCTACGAGCAGATGGTGGTGGACGACGAAATCCGCCAGATGATCGTCAATCACACCTCTTCCACCGTCATCCGACGCTACGCCGTGCAGACCGGCGGGATGCGGACCCTGATGGGCGACGGGCGCATCAAAATCCTCAACGGCGTGACAACCGTGGATGAAGTCCTCCGTGTCTGCCAGCGAGACCAAATTTAGCGCCCCATTCCGTCGTGAGGATGAGTTCCGCCTTCGCCGCTCCCCCTCTTCCCTGAACAGATAAAGGGTCAATCCGTGCCGAATTTTAGTTACATCGCCGTGGACGCCGCCGGTCGCCAGGTGACGGGCCAGTTGCAGGCCACCGACCCCGCCGAAGTCACCCAGCGCCTCCGCGACTCCGGCTCCTTCCCGGTGGAAGTGAAGGAGGCCCGCGAGGGGGCGGCCAATCGCGCGATCTCCGGCGGCAAAGCGATGGGGCGGCGCAAGGTCGGGCGCGGCGATGTCTCCATCTTCACCCGCCAACTCTCCGACCTGATTGACGCCGGGATGCCGCTTGACCGCGCGCTCACCGTCCTCATCGAGCAGGCGGAGAATCCGGCGATGCGCCAGCTCCTCGCGGACGCGCTGAACGAGGTGCGCGGCGGCGAGGCCCTCTCCACCACGCTGGCGAATCACCCGCGTATTTTTGGCACGATGTACTCCAATATGCTCCGCGCCGGGGAAGCGAGCGGACAGCTCGCCGAAGTCACCCGCCGTCTCGCCGACTTCCTCGAACGGGAACAACTGCGCCGCAGCCAGCTCGTTACCGCGATGGCGTACCCCGGCGTAATCCTCAGCGTCTCCGTGCTGGCCGTCTTCTTCCTGCTCACCGTCGTCGTGCCGAAACTCTCCGGCGTCTTCGCGGACATGGGGAGTTCGCTGCCTCTGCCCACGGTCATCCTCCTGGGGATTACCGGGTTCCTCTCCAAATTCTGGTGGCTGCTGCTGCTGCTGTTCGGGGCGGGTATCATCATCTTTCGCGCGTATGGCAATACGACAGTGGGTCGGCGCCAGTACGACGCCCTCGCCATGCGGCTGCCGCTGGTGGGGCGGCTGGTCTCCAAGGTGGTGGTGTCGCGGTTCGCACGGGCCTTCGGCACGCTCACGGCGGGCGGCGTCGCGCTGCTGGAGGCGCTGGAAATTGCCGGGGACGCGAGCGGCAACATGGCTTTCCGCGACAACGCCGCCAGCCTCATCGAGTCGGCCAAACAGGGCGAAAGCCTGGCGACCGGCATGGCGAAAGCGGGCGGTTTCCCCCC
>JBBRGS010000088.1:0-14076 GCA_038240635.1 Armatimonadota bacterium | reverse complement strand
TCCCTTCGCCTCAAACCGGCGGACGATCTCCCCCACGAGGCCGCGCCGCACGCCGTCCGGCTTCACCATCACGAATGTTCGCTCCATAACGCTCCTTTGTTTATCATCAGGCGGTCGAATCGGTCGCGGATTCGTCCGCGCGCTTTATCTGCGAAACAACGATCCTCAGTCCGTCCCGTTCCCCAGGAGTCTCCCCATGCTGAAGTGGTTTAAGAAGATTGACCAGATGCTCACCGGCCGCGGGAAGATTGACGAGGAGACGTACGAGGAACTGGAGGACCTGCTTATTATGGCCGACGTGGGCGTGGGAACCACGCAGCGACTGATGGGACGCCTGCGGGACGCGGTGGCGAACCGGCGGCTGGCGGCGGGCGAGGATGTCTCCGCCGTCCTGAAGGAACTGCTCGTGGCCGATCTCACGGTGGGGGATCCGCGCCTCCGCCTGCATCCTCAGCCGCCCTCCCTAATCATGCTGGTCGGCGTCAATGGCACAGGCAAGACGACCACGCTGGCGAAACTGGCGCAACGGTTCCAGCGCGAGGGCAAAACGGTCATGGTGGCCGCCGGGGACACCTTCCGGGCCGCCGCGATTGAGCAGCTGGAGGTGTGGGCCGACCGCACCGGCGCCAGCCTCATCAAGCACCGGGCGGGATCGGACCCGGCGGCGGTGCTGTACGACGCGCTACAGGCGGCGCGGGCGCGCAGGGTGGACGTTCTCCTGGCCGACACGGCGGGCCGCCAGCACACGAAGACGAACCTGATGGACGAACTGAACAAGATGGGCCGCATCGTGGCGCGCGAATGGGGTCGCCCCGCCGATGAAACGCTCCTCGTTCTCGATTCGACCACCGGGCAGAATCTCGTGCAGCAGGCGCGGGAGTTCAGCCGGGCGGTCCCCGTCACCGGAGTAGTCCTGACGAAGATAGACGGCACGGCGAAGGGCGGGGCCGCTATCACCCTCACCGAGGACCTGAAACTGCCGATCAAGTTGCTCGGCACCGGCGAAAAGGCGGACCACCTCCGCGACTTCGACGCGCAATGGTTCGTGGATCAGCTCTTCGAGTGACCCCGCCGCTCAGCGATTGACGACGTGCGCGAAGTAGCCGGCGCCGAAGCCGTTGTCTATGTTCACCACGGAAACGCCGCTCGCGCACGAGTTGAGCATGGCGAGCAGGGCGGCCAGGCCGTTGAAACTGGCGCCATACCCCACGCTGGTGGGGCACGCGATGACCGGCGCGCTCGCCAGGCCGCCAACAACGCTCGCCAGGGCGCCCTCCATGCCAGCCACGACGACGATGACGTTGGCGTCCATCACGTCCCGGCTGTGATCCAGGAGCCGATGGATGCCCGCGACACCCACGTCGTAGAGGCGGCGGACGGGGCTGCCGAGCGCCTCGGCGGTGATCGCGGCTTCCTCGGCGACGGAGAGGTCGCTGGTGCCCGCCGCCGCGATGAGGACGTACTTCTCCGGGGGCACGCGGCTTTCGGGGCGCTGTCCGACTTCAATGATGCGGCCAATCTCGTGGTACTGGACCGCTTCGAGGCCGGACTCGATCACAGCGGCGTGGAGTTCAGGAGTGGCGCGGGTAGCGAGGACGTGCCCGGAGCGCTCGGCGAGGCGGCGGATGATCCCCACCGCGTGGGGGATCGCCTTCCCCTGGCAGAACACGACTTCGGGGACGCCGGTGCGAAGTTCACGATGGTGGTCCAGTTTGGCGAAGCCGAGGTCCTCGTACGGCAGAAGGCGCAGGGTGTCGAGGGCGGCTTCGGGACTGGTCTCGCCGGACTTCACGGCGTGCATCAGGCGCAACAGGGTGGCTTCATCCATAAGGCAAGGTGTGAACTCAAAAGAGGAGGTCGCGAGTGACCCATAAAACAGTATAGCCTCTCCTCGTCAGCCCTTGCGTCAAATGGAAGACCTGGCGAGTCGTGTTGCGAATAAATGTTCGTAATTGGTATAATCGAATCAGATCAATTCCAATGAGCGCCTTCCTGAGAAATCACCTCATGAGCGACCAAACCGCTATTGAATGGACGGACGCCACCTGGAACCCTGTGACGGGCTGCGACCCGATCAGCCCAGGGTGCGACCATTGCTACGCGATGCGGTTCGCGGAGCGGTTTCGCGGCGTGCCGGGACATCCCTATGAGCAGGGATTTGATTTCAAGCTCTGGCCAGGCCGCCTTGAGACTCCTCTCATGTGGCGTAAACCCCGGCGCATCTTCGTGAATTCCATGTCCGATCTGTTCCATAAGGAGGTCCCTGAGGCGTTCATCCGTCAGGTCTTCGAGGTGATGGCGCAGGCGGATTGGCACCTCTTCCAGGTGTTGACGAAGAGAAGTCCCCGGCTCGCCAGCCTCAGCCAAACCCTGCCGTGGCCTGAACATATATGGGCCGGGGTGTCCGTGGAGGCCAACCCTTACGCCTTCCGCGCGGACCATCTGCGACGGGTTCCGGCATCGGTGCGCTTCATCAGCGCCGAGCCGCTGCTGGGTCCGCTGGATCGCCTGAATTTGGAGGGCATCCATTGGCTCATCACCGGCGGCGAGAGTGGACCGGGGCACCGTCCCTGTCAGCCGGAATGGATTCGTGTTCTTAGAGATCGCTGTCAGGAGGAGGGAGTCGCCTTTTTCCACAAACAATGGGGAGGGATGCGTCCGAAGTCCGGTGGCCGCCTGCTGGATGGACGGACCTGGGACGAACTGCCGATCAGGACAATGAACGAGAACAAAAGTCGCGTCACTACGGACGCTCTCCTTCTTCCGACATGATCATCACAGGCTTAATGGGACAGCCCTCATGAGAAAAACTGAAGACGGTTTTTGGGAAAGACCTGAAGATTGGTCAAAGCGAAAGCACCTGATTCTACGCTATTACCTGAAATCCGCCGTCGGGAAATTGCGTTCGGTCAGCCCGGACCGACGAGTCGTCATACTGGATGGGTTCGCGGGGCGCGGAGAGTATAAGGATGGCTCTCCTGGTTCGCCAGTCCATATGGGCAACCTTGCTTGGGATTGCGCTCAGTGGAGGGATCCGCTTCATCTCCGGATCATCAATGTCGAGCCTAATCCCTCCACCTACACTGCGCTTCAAGCGCACACCCAGGCATGGGTAGATGAAGGAGTTATGCTCAACCTAAACACGACTTTCAGGAAGGCCCTTCCCTTGGCGCTGACGGATTCGGGTTTTTCTCCCCTCTACGCCATTCTGGACCCCTTTCGCCCCAAAGACTTGCTTTTTGAGGATTATCTTCCGTTGCTCCGCCGCTCTGCTGTCACCGAAACCTTTGTTGTTCTTCATACACCACGGATTTATCGGATGATCCGCGCTGTTGAGGCTGGAGAACAGCAGGAGCATGTAATGGCCAGTGTCTCCACCCTCAACAGCGTTTTTGGCGGATCTCGATGGAGGGAGCTGATTGAGCGCGAAGCATTCACTTCCGCTGATGTCGCGGCTTGCTACAGGGACGAACTAGCGGCTCGCTACAGCCAAGCGCATTATTCGATGATTCACCCTGTTATGGCGCGCTATGAGGTCAATCTGAAGTACCACATCCTATTCATTAGTCGTCACAAGGATGGTGTAAAACTAATGAATGACGCCTTCTGTAGAGAGGCTCACGATGCGTATTCGACATCCAACAACAACAATCAGTTATCCCTTTTCGATCAGGACGCAGAGACCAGTGTAGAAGTCAAAGGACCCACCATCGAACAATCCGTCTTCCAACGAAACGCTCTTCTGGAGGCGGAATTGGAGTCAATCGGATGCGAGACTCCCCTAAAAGAATGGGTTCGGGAAGAGTTAGCTTTCGAGATACTCACCCGCCGCTTCGGAGAGTTCTACCAAACTGATTACCGGCAGGCGATTGACCGTTTAGTGCATCAAGGCCGACTTCATCCCATGAAGAATGCCAGGCGAACCAAAGCGGGTAAATGGATTACCAATGAACGCTCAACAATGAGTTTTGTGTGATCACTAGCTGTACTAACGCCGAGGCTCAGGTTCTTGGATCAGGCTGTTACGACTTTGCGGGCGGTTGCAGCGAGTTCACCACGCGCTCCAGCTCGCGGCGCGGCAGCTCGCCCAGCGCCCAGAAGTTCGACTCCCCGCGTTGCAGCGAGACCGCCTTGCCCATTCCAAAGTCGAGCGGACGCTTATCCATGTGCTGCTCACACGCTTTCGAGGTCTGAATCAGCGTGAGGCTGTTGATTCCATCCACATAGCGGGTCAGGGCGGCCTTGGAGTGGCAGCCGGGGCAGTCGTAGACGTAATAGCCTTCCCGGCGATAACCGCTCGGCAGATAGGTCGGCTCCACCAGCGGCATTCCGATCTCCCGGCTGACGGTGGCGGGGTCCTTCATCTGTTGGGCGAAATCGCTCTCCGCCACCCATTTCACGGGAGTTTGGCTGGGCGGCATCGGGAGAAATTGCTCCGGGGACGCCGTTTTGTTGTAAGTGATCGAGTGGAACACCGTGGCGGAGACGAGATCGTTCTCCGCGTTCTTCTCCTCGCTGCGGAGGATCACGCCGGTGACATCATCAATCCAGAAGGTGCGCGAACCGCCTCCCCCCTTCGGGTCCAGATACACTTCCGTGGAGGGCCGTCCCGCAACAATGGCGCGCGCCTTGATGGACGCGCGGCAGTTGGCCAGCACCATCGCCAGGTCGTCGGCTTCGTTGGGCTGGCTCGCCACGGGGTCCATCGGGTCGGTATAAAGGCTGCGGCGGCGGGGGTCGTAGCGCCAGTTCATGCCGGGTTTGGTGCGGCCCGCAATGACTCCGGCGAGGCTGCCCAGTTTGTATTCAATGCGGTACTTGCCGCCTTTGGCGTTGTAGAACGTCGCCTCGGAGTGGAGGATGCGGGAGCCGTAGTTGGCGAAAGTGGTCGCCTGCGCGGTGAAATCCTCGTTCATGGGGGCCTGCATGGCGGCCTGAAGCAGGCGGGTGGCGCGGGGATCATCGCGGGAGATGCGCGATATCCCGATAAGCCCCCCAATGAGGAGGAAGATCACTCCGACGGCGACCAACTGCTTCATTACGGCGTACCAACATTCCCTTCCATCCGCTCGTTATCGCGGAAGGCGGTGGTGACATACGCGGCGAGAGAGACCTGATCGGTCAGCGGATCATTGAACGAGAGGCGCCCATGCTGCTGCACGAAGGTGGCGATGCGAGGGGTGGCCGGGGCCATCGTGGCGATGCTGGAACCCCCGCCGGACGGAGTCATCAACGGCTGAGCGCTCCACCACTGGCCCACCGCCACGCCCAGCGCGAGACCGGCGGCGGCCACGGCGACCTTCGGACGCCAGTCGAAACCGGCAGTGGGAACGGGTTGATGCCCCGGCGTTTCATGGCCGATCTCGTGGGCGACGGCGTTCCAGAGGCCCACGGGCGGCTCCTGGGGGGGCAGCACTTCGACGAGCATGGCGATCCCATGATGCAAATCGAGCAGGCGGCGGCATGGCGGGCACTGATCGAGGTGACGCGCCAGGGCGATGCGGCTCCACGGAGGGAGCGCGCCCACCACATACCGCGCGAGGATCAGTTCAACTTTTTCACACTTTAACATGAGAGTCATCCAGGAAGGGTTTACTGCCAGGCAGCGCTTCTCCCCCTAACCGGAGGGAAGGATGTAGCCGCTGAGTTTACGGTGGAGCTGGTCCCGCGCTCGCGAGAGGCGGGATTTGACGGTGCCGACGGAGATGCCGAGAAGTTCCGCGATTTCGGAGACCTGAAGACCTTCGAGGTGGTGCAGCGTGATGACGGTGCGGTGGTCGTCGGAGAGGGTGGAGACCGCCTGTTCCACCTTGTTGCGAAGTTCGGCGTCCTGCGCGAGCCGTTCCGGGTTGGCGGTCCAGTCCGGGAGTTCGCGGCTCAGCTCCTCGCCTTCGTCGGTGGTCTGCGTGTCGTCGGTGGAGTTGATGTGGATACGCCCCGCGCGTTTCCATTGGTTGCGCGCGAGATTGACGGCGATTTGCCGGAGCCACGGGTAGAAGATCGCCTCCTCCCGCAGGCTGCCCAGCGCCCGATACGCCTTGATAAAGGTGTCCTGCGTCAGGTCGGAAGCGTCATCGGCGGACCTCAGCATGCGAAGCAGCATATTGTAGATGGGCTTTTGGTACTTCTGGAACAGCGTCTCGAAGGCGTTCATGTCTCCGGTTCGCGCCCGTTGCACCAAAAACACATCGGAGGGGTCCAGAGGCATCAGGTTTGGCCCCCTGAGGGGTTCCCCGGCGCCCTCCGTCCCGTACGGGAGGGGAAGCGCAACGCCCTGGTCGCCATGCGGCTCTCATTGCTTCTGAAATTCGGCCCCATCACATGGTTCCCCTTGATTTACCGCGATGACGTTTCCACGCGCCGTCCTGAACGAGTTGCGGCGCCTCTTCCCCGTCGGGCGACCGCACTTTCCCATTGTACAGCAAGCGCTCCGCCAATCCATGCCGCCGTCGGACGCGGGAGCGCCCGGACCTGGCGCGTTCATGCGTTCATCGGAAGACGCCTTCCAGGAGCGGGCGCAGGAAGTAGATCAGGAAGCCGACATCCGCCAGCAGCATCGGCGCGCGCAGGCTCCTCCCCTTCCCCGTCACCACCTGAAGCAGCGTGTGCATCAGGAAGCCGACCGCGATGCCGTTCGTGATACTCGTCGTGAACGGCATGAGGATCATCGTGAGGAAGGCGGGCAGCCCCTCCTCCATGCGGTCAAACGGAATCTCTTTGGCGACGCTCATCATGAGGAAGCCGACGAGGATGAGCGCGGGCGCCACCGCCTGCCCTGGAATAACCGCCGCCAGCGGGTTGAACACGAGCGCCACCAGGAAGCAGATGCCCGCCACCACCGCCGTCAGCCCCGTGCGACCGCCCGCCGCCACGCCCGACGCGCTCTCAATGTAGGTCGTCGCCGAGCTCGACCCCGACGCGCCGCCCGCCAGCGCCGCCAGCGAATCCACCAGCAACACCCGGCGGGCGCGGGGCAGCGTTCCATCCTCATCCAAAAACCCCGCCTGCTCCCCGATGGCCACGACGGTGCCCACCGTGTCGAAGAAGTCGCTGAGCATGACGGAGAAGATGACAAGGAGCGCGGGCAGCGTCCCCATCACGGCGAAGGCGCTGAAGTCGAAGCGGCCCAGGGTGTCGAAGCGCGGCGCCGCCACCCAGCGCGCGGGCCAGACCGCCGCACCCGGCGCAAACCCCGCGTGACCGCCCGACGCGGCGTTGACCGCCACCGCCAGCCCCGTGGTCACGAGAATGCCGATCAGCAGCCCCGCGTGAACCCGGCGCGCCACCAGCCACGCCGTTACAAACAGCCCGACCGCCGCCACCGCTACCGGGGCGCTCGTCACGTCGCCCATAAAGAGGCCGTCCGGCGTGAGTCGCACCAGCCCGGCGTTCTGGAAGCCGAGAAACGCGATGAACAGGCCAATCCCCGCCCCGATGGCGCGCTTGAGGCTCATCGGGATGGCGTTCATCACGGCTTCGCGCACGCCGCCCAGCACCAGCGCCGTGATGAGCAGCCCCTCCACCACGATGGCGCCCATCGCGCCCGCCCACGTGAGATGATGCGCGCCGACCAGCTCGTGGGCCACGACCGCGTTCAGCCCCATGCCCGCCGCCAGGGCCAGCGGGTAGTTCGTGTAGAGGCCCATGAGGACCGACAGCGCTCCGGCGGTGAGGCAGGTGGCCGTCATCAGGGCGGCCTTTGAGAGCGTCACGCCCGCCGAATCGGGCGAGGAGCCGAGGACCAGCGGGTTCACGAACAGGATGTACGCCATCGTGACGAAAGTGGTGAGGCCCGCCAGCGCCTCCGTGCGCGGGTCGGTCCCGGCCTGCTTCAGATGAAACCAGCGTTCGAGGAGGGGCATGGGCGAGAGAGTCTCCTGGAGGAGCCGCGCGAAAGGTCACGAAGGCGCGGGATTCGGTATCATGGGGTTCAACCGTCTTATTGTGGCCGCCCGGCCCCGCTTCGTGAATCGCCTCTTCCTCTGGCGTGATGCGCGCCCCTCCTGAAAGGAATGACGCATGGAATTCCGCACGTTTCCCGGAACCGACCTCACCGTCTCGGTCATCGGCTTTGGCAACTGGACCGTCTCCACCGGCTGGTGGGGGCAGTACACCGAGGAGGAAGCGATCCACCTCCACCGGCGCGCCTATGATCTTGGCATCACCTTCTTCGACACCGCCGACGGCTACGGGAACGGGCGAGGGGAGACGCAACTGGCGCGGGCGCTGGGAGACCGGCGTGACTCCATTCAGATCGCCACGAAGTTCGGCTACAACTTTTACGAGTTCGGCGGGGAGCGGCGCGGCCAGCAGGAAATCCCGCACGACTTCTCGCCCCCGTTCGTCCGCAAGGCGCTGGAGGAGAGCCTGAAGCGGCTGGAAACCGACCGCATTGATCTGTACCAGCTCCACAACCCGCGCATGACCGCCATCGAGAGCGACGACCTGTTCGCCCTGCTGGACGAGTTCCAGGCGGAGGGAAAAATCCGGGCGTATGGCGTCGCGCTGGGTCCGGCCATCGGCTGGGAGGAGGAGGGCCTGCGGGCAATGGACCTCCGCCCGGAGCTGACCGCCGTGCAGATGATTTACAACCTCCTCGAGCAGTCGCCGGGGCGCGCCTTCGTGGAGGCGGGCCGCCGCACGAAAACCGGTCAGGTCATTCGGGTAACGCACTCCTCCGGGATGCTGGAGGGCCATTACACCGAGGAGACCGTCTTCGCGCCGAACGACCATCGGCGGCACCGCCCGCGCCAGTGGCTGGTGGAAGGCGTGAGGAAGGTGGAGACGCTGCGCTTTTTGGAAGCGTCGGGCCGGACGCTGGGGCAGGCGGCGCTGCAATGGCTGCTCGCCGAGCCGGAGGTGATCAGCTGCCTGCCCAACATCTACAACGAGGAGCAACTGGTGGAGTTCGCGCAGGCGCCCGACACACCGCCCCTCACCGACGACGAATTGCGCCAGGTTCAGGCCTTGTATGAGACGAACTTCAGGGTCCACCCCGAGTCAACCCCAAGGGTCAACCCCTGATGCAGAGGCCGCAGAGGCCGCAGAGAGCGCAGAGGCCGCAGAGAATCCCTGGAGGAGGGGACTGAGGGGAACGTCCACCGCTGAGCGACGGAGGGAAAGCGTTGGCCGCAGGGGCGTCTACGCAGGTGGACGCGCAGGCGCAGGCCTTCAGGCCTTCAGTCCGGGCGCAAATCGTCCAGGCGGCCCAGGTCCCGCAGTTTCGGCCACCGCCATGCCGCCATCGTGACCACCACCAGCGTCATCGCCCCGCCAAACACCACCGACGGCGCTGTGCCGAGCCATTGCGCCACAAGGCCCGACTCAAACCGGCCCAGTTCGTTGGAGGTGGAAACGAACACGCCATTCACCGCCGACACCCGCCCGCGCATTTCGTTGGGCGTTTTGCCCTGAATCAGCGTGGAGCGGATCACCATACTCACGTTGTCCACCGCTCCGGCCAGCGCGAGGAACAGGAACGCCGAAGCGAAGTGGCGTGACAGTCCAAACCCGATCATCGCCACCCCGAAGCCACCCACACAACCGAGCAGCGCCCGGCCCGACCGGCGGATCGGCGGCGCGTGCACCAGCGTCAGCGCCATCGTGACAGCCCCCAGCGACTCCGCTGCGCCCAGGATGCCCAGCCCCGTCGGCCCGACGTGGAAGATGTCGCGCGCGAAGATCGGCAGCAGCGCCACCGCCCCGCCAAACAGCACCGCGAACAGGTCCAGCGTCATCGCGCCGAGGATCACCTGCCGCCCCCGCACGAACCGGATGCCGTTGGTGATACTCTGCAGCGCGGGTTCGTGCGCCGTGGAGGAGGTGAACGGCCGGGGCCGCATGAGCAGGTGCAGCCCCGTGGCGAAGAGGCTCACCGCCGCGCCCAGGGCGTACACGTCCCCCGCGTTGTGCCGCCAGCTCAGCGCCCAGCCCCCCAGCAGCGGCCCGGCCAGGCTGCTCACCTGAAACAACGTCGTCCGCCACGTCATGGCGTTGTGGAAGACCGACTCCGGCACCAGTTGAGGCAGCAGCGCCGACGCCGCCGGACCCTGGAAGCCGATGATGATGCCATCCACAAACAGAATGGCGTAGATCGGTCCCACCGCATGGGACGGACTGGCGCTCGCCACGATGAGCGCGAGGAACGTGACGGCCCGGACCCCCTGCGTGAAGATCAGGATGCCCCGGCGGTCCCGGCGGTCGGCGATGTGCCCCGCCCACAACGCCAGCGAGATGGCGGGAACGACCTGCGTCAGCCCCAGGTAGCCGAGCGCCAGCGGGCTGCGGGTCCACTCGTAGATTTGCCAGCCCAGGGCGACGGTTCGCATCTGCCCCGCGAACGACGCGATGACGCGGCCAATGGAGAAGAGGAGATAGTCGCGTTCCTTCAGGGCGGCGTACGGATCGGGACGACTCACGCGCACGCCCAGGTCTCGCGGAGGAAGGCGACGGCGGTGGGAGCCTCAGCGTCGAAGTCGCGCCACGTACATTCAATGGCGACGCGCCCGGCGTATCCTCGCGCTTTGAGGCGGCGGAAGAGGCCGAGCGTGTCGTAGTCGCCGGTTCCGGGCGCGAACCGCCCCGTGTCGGCCACATGGACGTGGGCGATCAGGTTCCCGGCGGCCACCACATGATCCAGCGGCTCATGCTCGACGGCCATGTGATACAGGTCGGCCAGGACGCGCACGTGAGGATGGTGGACCGCCTGGGCGAGGTCCGCCGCTTCGGGCACGCTGTTGAGGAGGTTCGACTCGCCCCGGTTGAGCGGCTCGATGGCGAGGGTGACGCCGAACCGCTCGGCGACGGGGGCGGCCTCGGCGAGGAACTGCTCCACCTGCCCAAAGGCATCGTCGGGGTCGTACCCGTCGGGGACGCGGCGCGCGCCGGCGCTGCCGAAGACGATCACCTTCCCGCCGACCGCCGCCGCGCGGTCCATCGCGTGGTGAACGTAGCGATGGATGCGCTCATGGTCCACGTCCGGCCCCACAAGCCGGAGGTCGCCGGGGAGGAACAGGTTGAACGACTCGACGGGAAGGGGGGACGCCTCCAGTTCGGCCAGGGTGGGCGCGAAAGCGTCGCCATCGGCGTCCGGCATGAGGGTGTGAACGACGGGCAACTCGATGAAGTCGAACCCGGCGCGGGCGACGGTGGCGACCTGGTGGAGGTTGGCGCAGCAGCCGATGGGCGGCGTGGAAGGGGCGGAAGAGGGCATGAAGGGGTCCGTTGAGCGGAACGCGCAGAGGCGGCGAGGAGAGGCGCAGAGAGAGAGCGGAGTGTGGGGCGCAGGTTACGGCACGGTGAGCCAGCGCGCCATGCGTTCGGCGGCGGCTTCAAGTAACGGTTCGGCGTCGCGCATCAGCGCCTCCAGAGTCATGGGGCCGGGGGCGAGGCTCATGGCGGTGAGCAGTCCCTCCTCTCGCAAGCCGTCCAGGTCTCCGGGGGAGTCTTCGACGATGCCGCCGACGAGGGCGACGACCGGCTTGCCCGCCGCTTTACCCGCGCGGGCCACGCCCAGTATGGCCTTGCCCATGCCGGTTTGGGCGTCGAGGCGGCCTTCCCCGGTGACGATGAGGTCGCAGGCGGCGGCGCGTTGGGGGAAGCGAGCGGCCTCCAGCGCCAGTTCCACGCCGGGGCGCAGGTCGGCGTGGAGCCAGGCGAGGAAGGCGTATCCGAGTCCTCCGGCGGCTCCGGCTCCCGGCGCGTCGGCGTATCCGTAGCCAGCGAGGGCGACTCCGGGCGCGTCGGCGGGAGCGGCGCCGAGGGTCTCAGCCGTGACGCGAGCGTAGCGGGCGAGGGCGGCGTCGAGTTCGATGATGGCTTCGGGGGAGGCGCCCTTCTGCGGTCCGTAGACGGCGGAGGCGCCTAAGGGTCCACAGAGCGGGTTGGTCACATCGGAGGCGACGAGGAGGGGCGGCGCGTCAGCGGGCCAGCGCCATCCATCGAGGTTGATCCGCGTGAGGCGGGCGAGGGCGGCGCCGCCTTCGGGGAGATCACAGCCCCTGGCGTCGAGGAATCGCGCGCCCAGCGCCCGGAGCAGCCCGGTTCCGCCGTCGTTGGTGGCGCTGCCGCCCAGCCCTACGAGGATGTGACGCGGCGCGTGGGTCAGCGCGGCGAGGAGGAGTTCGCCGAGGCCCCGGCTGGTGGTCACGCGCGGGTCGCGGCGTTCCGGGGGGACGAGCGTCAGTCCACAGGCGGCGGCGGCTTCCACCACGGCGACGCGCCCCTCCTCCAGCAAACCGAATCCGGAGTCGAGCGGCTCGCCGAGCGGCCCCGTGACGTGCGCGGGAACCCAGGCGCCGCCCCCGGCGACGAGGAGGGTCTCCGCGAAGCCTTCGCCGCCATCGGAGAGGGGGAGGAGGTCCGCCTGAAGATCGGGAAGAGCGCGCTTCATCCCGCGCGCGAGGGCTTCGGCGGCGCGTTGGGCGGAGAGGCTGCCCTTGAAGCCGTCTGGCGCGATGAGGACGCGGGCGAGCCGGTTCACGAAGCGGGGTCCAGGGCGGAGAGGCTGGCGGCCTTCAGAGTCTTAAGGCAGACCTGGGCGATGGTCTCCGGGTCGGGGGAGTAGTCGAAGACTTCAACGGAGGCCCAGCCGTCGTAGCCGGAGTCGCGCGCGGCCTTAAGAATGCAGTTGAAGTCGAGGGCGCCGAAGCCGGGACCGCGCCGGTTCACGTCGTTCACGTGGAGGTAGGCGGCGCGCCCGCCCCACGCGCGGAGGAGGTCGGCGGGGTCCCCCTCGGCGCCCAGGCTTTTGATGTCGAGGTGGAGGCCGACGCGCGGGTGGCCGATCCGCTCCACGAAGGCCCAGGTCTCCGCCGCCGTGAGCCAGAGGTCGGCTTCGGGGGCGGGGAGTGGCTCCATCGCCAGCGTGACCCCTCGTGCATCGAGCCGGGGCAGGAGGCGGCGGACGGCTTCTTCGGCCCAGGTTTCCGCCTGGTCGCGCGTCACACCTTCGCCGATGCGGCGCTGCTTCGGGGAACCGAACACCATGACGCTCGCGGCGAGGTCTCCGGCGAGGTCCACCAGCGCTTCGAGGTAGCGGGCGGTCTCTTCGCGAACGGCGAGATCAGGGCTGTTGACGTGCAGGCCGTCGGGGGAGACGAGGAGCCAGTGGAGGGCCGTGATGGCGAGTCCGGCGTCGTCGGCGGTGTGGCGGAGGGTGGCGCGGTCGGCGGGTGAGAGGGCGCGGATGTCGGGCGCGAGGGTGAACGGGGCGATTTCGATCCCGTCGTAGCCGACCTCGGCGACGAAGCGGCAGGTGCGCTCCCAGTCCCAGCCTTGAAAGGTCTCGTTGCAGATGGCGAAGCGCATCCCGGTCTCCCTGCGGACGTGAGCGATCAGTTATGGAGCGGACGGCTTCCCGAAGAGGCCGTGGAGGAAGGCGGCCCGCGCGGCCTCGGCGTCCACTTCAACGCACACGTCCACGGGGGTCCCCACAGCGTCCTTCCAGCCGCGTCGGTCGGCGACGGTCATGCCGCGCGTCAGGGCGCCGGAGCGCTCCACGGCGACCGGCCAGCGGCGCGTGCGGCACAGGTCGGGTCGGGCGGCGAGAAGGACGGCGAGGGGGTCGTGGAGGGTGAGGCCGTCGAGGCCCCGCTGGTCACGGTGGAAGGCCATCGTGGAGTCGGTGAGGTCGCGGAGGAAGCGGCGGAAGCGGCGAGCCGGATCGTGGAGCGGTTCGCCAGGGGGATCGTCCAGGTCCTCGCGGCGCAGTATGACCTGGTGGGTGACATCGAGGCCGACGAAGAGGAGGTCAGGGGCGCCGTCGGGGCCACGCGCGGCGAGGCGGTCGGCGCGCCACTGAAGGAGTTCGTGGAGGGCGTCGGGATCGGCCCAGGCGTTGTATTCGGCGACGGGAGTGACGTTTCCCGGCGCGGCGAAGGCTCCGGCCATGCAGACGATGCGGCGGGCGCAGGCGAGGCCGTCGGGGTCGTTGATGGCGGCGAGGGCGACGTTGGTGAGCGGCCCCAGGGTGATGAGGGTGAGGGCGCCGGGTTCCGCGCGGAGGAGACGGGGGAGGAGTTCGGCGGCGTGGTCCGGCTCCAGGGCGCTCGAGGGGGCGGGGTAGCGCGGCTGGCG
>JBBRGS010000087.1:0-14242 GCA_038240635.1 Armatimonadota bacterium | reverse complement strand
AGGTGTCGCGCTGGGCCGGGGCTTCGGCGAGGGAGCCACGCGACTCAGGCCGGTGACGGCTTCGGCGGGGGGTGGCAATGTGGAGCGGTTCAGGTTGGGCGCCGGTTCATATCCCACGCGGGCGCGGCCATTCCCGCCAATCGTCAGGCTTCCCACCGCCGGGTTGGGAGCCGCGCGCTTCGGGGTGTTCCACGGCGTCAGATTCGGTGAGCGTCCACCGTTCGGGGAGGCCGCCCCGGTTCCGCCGTTATGCTGGAGTTCCGGCGCGCCGTTCACATTGGGGCTGGCCGGAGGGAGCGGCTCCATATCGGGGACGCCACTCGCCTGGGGCAGGGAGCCGGGACCTCGGTTCGCAGGAACCGCCGACGGAACCGATGCCCCGGAGGGAGACGGTTGCGGGGTCGGCTCATAGGTGATGGGCGGCGCCGGGCTGGGCTGCGGGGTCGCGCCGCCAAACGGATTGACTGGCGCAGGAATGTAGGGCGCCGCCGGGGGTGGAGTGACCGGAGTGGCCGGGCCGTTGTTGGGTCCCGGTGACGGATACGCCGGATTGGACGGGATGGCCGGGGCCATGGTGGGGCCGCCGCCGCCGTAACTGATTTTGGAACGGGTGAACTCGTTGTTGCGGCGCGTTCCGCTGGCGGCGACCCACATCAGGCCGAGGAGCAGCAGGGGGACACCAACCAGCGCGCCCCAGGCCGTCGGCGATAGTTGAGTCAACCACGCGGGCGGGGTGTAGCGGCTGCGGGTCATGCGGGACGCCAGCATCCGCTCCAGCGCCATTTTGTACTGCAGGGCCATCGGCTCGGCCTGAAAGGCGTCCTGAAGGTGCGCCTCAGCCTGCTCGGTTTCCCCGCGCTGGTTGCGCGCCACGCCCGCCACGAGGTGCGCGCTCCAGAGCCGGGGATTAAGCGTCACGGCGCTTTCGGCGGCGAGCAGGGCGTCGTCCACCTCGCCTTCATACAGCCGTTCAAAGGCGGCGAGGGTGAGGCGCCCGGCGTCGGTGATGTCGCCGCGAAGGATGCCCTCCAGCGTCCCCAGGGCGGAACCCGGCTCGGCGATGGGCGAAGCGTCGCGTTCACTCTCCCCGGCGGAATCGGTCGGGACGGCGGTCACGAGCGCGGGCAGGATCGCGGTTCGCCCGTCCATGGGGGCGGTGGCGTTTTTCTTTGGCGAGGTGGCCGCGCCGCAGTGGGCGCAGAAAAGATCGTCAGCGGCCAAGGGGTGGTCGCATCCGGCGCAGGAGCGCATGGTGTGGGGTTCGCTCATTCGTGGGGTCCGTCAGTCATTGGCGCCATACAGGGCGGGCAGGGTTCATTCTTATTCGGTCATATCCGCCCGACTCCTTCGGGAGGAGCGAGTCACCGGCGAGTCATTCGCCGTCACCGGCGAGTCATTCGCCGTCAAAGAGGTCGGCCTGGCCCTTCCTCCGGGGGTCGGGAAAGCCGAGATGGGCGTAAGCGGAGGAGGTCGCCATCCGCCCGCGCGGGGTGCGCTGGAGGAAGCCGATCTGGAGGAGATACGGCTCGTAGGCGTCCTCAAGCGTGTCGCGCTCCTCGGAGAGAGCCGCCGAGAGCGTGTCCACGCCGACCGGGCCGCCGTCAAACTTCTCGATAATCATGGTCATGAGACGCCGGTCAAACTGGTCCAGGCCGAGTTCGTCCACCTCCAGCATGGCGAGGGCGTCGTGGGCCACGTCGCGGTTGATGTAGCCGTCGGCGCGGACCTGCGCGTAGTCCCGGATGCGCTTGAGGAGGCGGATCGCGATGCGCGGCGTGCCCCGGCTCCGCATCCCGATTTCGGCGGCGCCCGCGTCGTCCACCTGGACGTGAAGAATGTCGGAAGCGCGTTGGACGATCTGCGCGAGCGGCTCCGGCGCGTACAACTCGAAGTGCTGGACGATGCCGAAGCGGTCTCGCAGGGGCGACGACAGGAGGCCGGTGCGCGTGGTGGCGCCGACCAGGGTGAACGGCGGCACGGGGAGGGGCAACGTCCGTGCGGCGGGGCCTTTGCCGATGATGACATCCACGCGGAAATCCTCCATCGCGGGATAGAGAATCTCCTCGATCATCCGGTTGATACGGTGAATCTCGTCTATGAAGAGGACGCTGTTCGGTTCGAGGGTGGTGAGGATTCCCGCGAGGTCGCCGGGGCGTTCGAGGGCGGGGCCGGTGGTCATGCGGACGGGGACGCTCATCTCGTTGGCGAGGATGTTGGCCATCATCGTCTTGCCAAGGCCAGGGGGGCCATACAGCAGGACGTGATCGAGGCATTCCCGGCGCATTTTGGCCGCCGCCACCGCAATTTTGAGGTTTTCCTTGATCTTTTCCTGCCCAATGCACTCGGCGAAGAAACGGGGCCGCAGTGACAGTTCCACCGCCGCGTCGCCAGGTTCCTCGACGGGGTTGAGCAGGTGAGGAGTCAGTTCTTCAGACATACGACGGGTTCCGAACGGTTCCATGGTACATGACAGAAGAGGCGGAGGCTAAAGCGATTTAGTGCGAACAAATGTTTCTAACAGTATAACCGATTTTCCTCGTAACCGCCCTTACCGACGTAGACCGCTCTCACAATCCCCCCAAAGGGGTCATACCCGACCGGACCCTCTCACCCCTGGGTCAGCCGTCGCAGGGCGGCCCGCACCAGTTTACCGGTATCCGAACGGTCCTCCACCTCCACCAGGGCGGCTTCCACCGCCTGCGACGCTTCGGCGCGCTTGTAGCCCAGCGATTGCAGCGCCTCCACCGCGTCCCCGATGCTGCTGCCAGGCCCGGCCGGAGCGCCCGGCGCTCGCGGAAGCGACACCACGCGGTCCTTCAGTTCCAGGACGATCCTCTGCGCGAGTTTGAGGCCGACTCCCGGTGCGCGCTGGAGCTGCCGGGCGTCCTCGGCGCTGAGGGCGTCGAGCAGTTCCGCCGTGGACAGCACCGACAGCAGCGCGAGGGCGACCCGTGGGCCGACTCCGGACACGCTCAGCAGGACCTCGAAGAGGACGCGCTCCTCCTCCTCCAGAAAGCCGAACAGCGAGATCAGGTCCTCGCGGACATACGTCACGGTAAAGAGTTGAACAGCCTCGCCCACCGCCGGAAGCCGCCCCAGGTCCGAAAGGGGCATCGCCACGAGGTAGCCGACGCCGTTCACGTCCACCACCACGGAATCGCCGCTCACGGTGGCGACGGCGCCGCGCAGCTGGGCAATCATCCTCCTCTCCTTCCCGTCGACCGTCTCCTACTGATGAAGCGCTTCATTAGAAGATGACCTTGTTCAGGGGATACTCCACGATGCCGGTCGCGCCCGCTCGTTTCAGGCAGGGAATGAGGTCGCGGACGGCTTTCTCCGGCAGAATGACCTCGACCGCCATCCAGGCGGGATCAGCGAGCGGCGAGACGGTCGGATTTTGGAGGGCGGGCAGAGTGTCGGCCAGCGCGGCGAGGCTCGTTTTCGGCACGTTCATCTTCAGGCCGACGAGGCCGTGCGCGTTGAGGGCGCCCTGGACCAGCATGGCGAGGGCTTCCAGTTTGGCTCGCTTCCAATCGTCGCCCCAGGCGGCGTGGTTGGCGATGAGCCGGGTGCTCGATTCCAGCAGCGTTTCCACAATCGTGAGGCCGTTCGCGCGGAGGCTGCTGCCGGTCTCGGTGTTCGCCACGATGGCGTCGGCCAGTTCGGGGACCTTCGCCTCGCAGGCGCCCCACGAGAATTCCACCTGAGCCGTCACGCCGTGCCCTTCGAGCCAGCGGCGCGTCAGGTTCACATACTCCGTGGCGATGCGTCGTCCCTGAAGGTCCTGGGGGCAGGTGATGGGTCCATCCTTCGGGGCGGCGAGGACGACCTTAATCTTGTGAAACTCGCGCTTGCCGTAGACGAGATCGGCCACCTCCACCACGTCGGAGGCGTTGTCCACCACCCAGTCGTAGCCGGTGAACCCGGCGTCCAGCGCGCCCTGCTCCACGTAGCGCGGGATTTCCTGGGGACGGAGGAGCATCGCCTCGATCTCCGGGTCGTCGCTGGAGGGAACATAAGACCGCTCCTGAGCGCGGAAGGTGAACCCGGCCTTTTTCAGCAGTTCAAAGGTGGCGTCCTGAAGGCTGCCCTTGGGGAGGCCGAGGCGCAGATGAGGCGTTGCCGAATCAGGGTTGAGAGAAGAAGGCATGTAAAAAATCCATTCATCATTACGAGGGAACGAGAAGCGGGTTGAGTTGAGAGGAATACGCGGGCAAGCGGAGACGTCATCGGATCAGCGCCGAGAGCCGCATCCCATGTTGGCAGGAACCGGCGCGTTTGAGAAAGGGGATTGCCGTCTCCGGCGCGAACGGGGTGAAACAATGACGCTCTCCCTCTCGTCAAACAGGAAGAGGCGTCCTGCAAAGTCGGCGCCCCCCGCCCAAGGAGTGAACCCATGAGCGTCAGGATAAATCGGTCTCCCCTCCGCGTCTTCACCCGCCGCCGGGGTCTCCCGCAAGGCGTCGCCAGGGAGCGGACGCGCGGCTTCACCCTGATCGAGTTGCTGGTCGTCATCGCCATCATCGCCATTTTGGCGGCCATTCTCTTCCCCGTCTTCGCCAAGGCGCGGGAGAAGGCGCGGCAATCGGCCTGCCTCAACAACACCAAGCAGATGGGCGTCGCCGTGCGGATTTACACCGATTCGTGGGACGGCAGCCTGCCCTCCACCACGTCGTACCCCGGGCCCAGTCCCGGCGGGCACGGCTACTGGATGCTCCTGCTCCAGCCTAACCTGAAGACCACCGCCGTATTCAAATGCCCCAGCGCGCCGCACGACCTCCCCAACGGCCTGCCTGGCAACTTTCCGTATCCCGCCGCAAGTTACGGCTACAACGAGTATCTCTTCTACATCTCGGCGACGGTGGACTACTCTAATGAGGCGAGCATCCGCAACCCAACGCAGACCGCCCTGATCTCCGACTGCTTCAACGCTTCCCTCTTCCACGACTGGGGCAACAACGAAGACGGCAGTACCAACTGGAACAACGCTCCCGACAAGAAGCAACTGCCCAGCGGCATCCTCCGCATCAAGTACGCCAACGGCCAGCCGGACGGCAGTGGTCCTCTCAAAAGCCGCCACGAAGGCAGCAACATCGTCTACGCCGACTCGCACGCCGCCTTCATGAGCATCTCCCGGTTCAACGCTCGCGACTGGACGAATGGCGATTATCGCAAACGATATGAGAATCCGGTCATCAATCCGGACGCGAACCCGCTGCCTGGCTAGATTGACACTCAAGCCCGCGACATCAGGGCGGCGCGCTCCCCTTTCCACTGAGGGAACGCGCCGCCTTTATGTTTTCATACCGGTGCGGGCAATGCCTTCCACGAAGTACCGCTGCGCCACGAGGTAGAGCGCCAAAATCGGGGCGATGCTGATGGCGGCGGCGGCCATGCTCAGGTTGTAGTACATCCCCGCCTCCGACTGAAAACTGGCCAGCCCCACCTGCACGGGCCGCAGTTCCGGCGTGTCCGTCACCACCAGCGGCCACAGCAGCGAGTTCCAACTCCCCAAAAAGGTGACAATCCCCACCGTGATGAGCGCCGGGACCGACAGCGGCAGCGCCACCGACAGCAGGAATCGCAGATGGCCGCCGCCGTCCAGCCGCAGAGCGTCCCACAGGTCCTCAGGCAGGGACATGAACGCCTGCCGCAGCAGGAAGATGCCGAACACGCTGGCGCACCAGGGCAGGATGAGCGCCCAGTAGGTGTTTTGCCAGCCGAGCGCTCGCACGATGAGGAAGTCGGGGATGAGCAGCACCTCGAACGGGATCATCATCGTGGCGATGAGCAGCCCGAACACCACGCTCCGCCCCGGAAACCGTAGCCGCGTGAAGGCGTGCGCCGCCGTCGCCGAGGACGCCAGCACCCCCAGCGTCACCAGCGACGACACGAATACCGAGTTCAGCAGGTACCGCCCCATCGGGACCATCTGGAAGACGCGGCGGTAATTCTCCAGCGTGAACGCGTGCGGCCAGAGCGTGGGCGGGAACTGAAGCGCCTCCGTGTCCGGCTTCACCGAGGTGAGCAGCATCCAGTAGAACGGGAACGCCATCGCCACCGCGCCCACGATCAGCAGCGCGTACTTCAGCGCCTGCCGAACCCCGCGCGCCGGAGAGCGGCGAGGGCGGCCTGCGCGTTGAGGCGGCGGGGAAGAGAGCGCCATCGGCTACCCGTAATTCACTTGCTCGCCGGCGAGGCGGAATTGGATCAGCGTGAGCGCGAGGATGATCACGAACAGCGCGAACGCCAGCGCGGCGCCGTACCCCATGTTCGTCCGCTCATAAAACGTCTTGAAGATAAACACCGTGACGACCTGCGTGGTCCCCAACGGGCCGCCGGGGTTGGGCTGGGTCATGACGTACACCTGATTGAACGCCTGAAACGCGCGGATGGTGTTGATGATGAGCAGGAAGAAGGTGGTCGGCGTGAGCAGCGGCCAAATGACGTGGCGGAAGACCGCCATCTCCCCGGCGCCGTCAATGCGCGCGGCCTCCTGATACTCCTTCGAGACGGCGCCCAGCCCGGCGAGGAAGACGATGATGTTGAACCCGAGGCTGTTCCAGATCGTCATCACGATGATGGCGACGAGGGCGAGGCTCGGCCCCTGCGCCCAGGCGGGAAGTTCCATGCCCGCGCCGCGCGCCACCATCCCAAAGACGCCGTGGGGGTCCATCAGCCACTTTTGTGGCGTTCCTCCCGCCTTGCCGATGAGGAAGTTCAGGACGCCGTATTGCGGATTGTAAATCCAGCTCCACGCGAGGGCGGCGGCGACCGTGGAGGTGATATAAGGCAGGAAGTAGAGCGTGCGGAAGAAGCCCCGCGCCCGTAGCTCCCCGAACAGCAGCAGCGCGATCAGAAGCGACAGGCCGATCCCCACCGGCGCCGTCCCCAGCACGAACCATGTGGTGTTCACCAGAGACTTCCAGAAGACGGGGTCGTGGAGGAGTTGAGCGTAGTTCGCGCCGCCCGCAAAGCCTTCGCGGACCAGTCCCCAGCGGTGCAGGCTGATGAAGAAGGCGTAGAAAATCGGCAGGAATTGAAACGTGACGAGGATGATCCCCGCCGGGAGCAGGAACAGCAGCGCCAGCGGGAGGTTGCTTTTGGCGGCGCGCGAACGTTTCCCGGTTCCGGGCGGCGAGGACGGCTGAGGTGCGCGGGTTTTCATTGATGGGAGGGTCATGGATTCACCCTCGATTCTGGCAGTCTCCCGCGCGGGAGGCAAACGGAGGTTGGGGTCCGGGAAATTGAAATCGCGGCAAACCAAACGGGCGATTGAAATCGCAGCAACAAGGACACGAAGTCCCCCTGCGGGGACTTGAGGGAATCCTCTCAGGATAGGAGTCGGCGAAGGCCGACTTTGTGTAGTTGTTGCCGCGATTTTAATCGCCCGGTCATCGGTTACATTCGCAGGGCATCAATCTCACAACTCGTTTCGCAGTCCCGACACCCCCTGGTCCACGACGCCGCTGTGCGTGGCCACCTCCTCGCTCAGTTTGAGGTCCTTCAGTTTCGGGTTCAGCTCGGTCAGGTCGTCTTCGGGGGCGTATCCGACCAGTTCGCGGGCGTCGGTGATGTCCATCCGCTTGAACCGGTTGTCGCTCAGGCCGTGGAAGAGCGCCCACTTCAGGTTTTCCACGTCAATGGAGCGCTGGATGAGCTGGTTCAGGTCCCGGTGCGACACGAAGGCGTCGAGCATCTTGTACCCCTGTTCCTCCTTCGCGGCCTCAATTGGCTGGAACGCGCCGATGCGGATGGCGATCACCGAGACGCCTTCGCGTTCCGCCATGTAGCGTCCCAGCGCCTCCGCGAAGCATTTGGTAACGCCGTACAGGTCCCCAGGATTCACCGGGTCGTTCGTCTTCACCTGCACATCGGGGGGGTAGCCCGAAACCGCGTGAATGGAGGAGGCGTACACGATGCGGCGACACCCGGCGGCCTTCGCGGCCACGAAGGTGTTGTAGGTCCCGATGATGTTGTTATCCCGCAGGCTGTCCCATGTGGCGGAGGGGCTGGGATCGGCGGCGAGGTGGAGCACCGTATCCACGCCCTGGCAGACCTCTTTCAGGCGCGGCAGGTCGAGAAGGTCTCCAACGACGACCTCGCCATAGGCGCGGATATCCTTCGCCTGACCCTCAGATTCGACCATCAGGCGAAGGTCGTAGCGGCCCTGGGAATGTTCGGCGAAGTAGGTTCCAATCCGCCCGCCGGCGCCGGTGACGAGGACCTTGCGAGGGATGGAACTCGATTTTCCGAGGGCGCCGGTATCGGTGGCGGTGAACGATTGCGCCATGAGACGGTCCTTTCGTGAAGGGGGATTGTGTTATGGAATGAACGACGCAAAGCCGTGAGATGCGCGGCCCCGTGAGTCATACCCGTGACACCGGGATTTACACTCCCTCCCAGAGCGCTGGAGCGAGTAAAAATTACCACCCACACATGATTGAATCATCCTGTGAGCGGGAAGAAGAATCGCGTCACTCCCTGACGACCGGACGCTTCCCTCACCTCTTCAGACCCGGTTTAACCCTCTCCTTTTTGAGGACAACCATGGAACCCCGTTCGATACTGGCTCGTTTCTGCTGCGTCCTGGCTCTGCTGGTGGGTCTGGCGCCAACTGGATGGTGTCAGGAGGCTTCAGGCTCAACCACTCCCTCCGCTTCAGCGTCCCCTGCGGCTTCATCACCCGTGACGGCGTCCGCATCGGTTACGCCTCCGCAGGCCCTCGTCGTCGCTCCAGCGGTCGCGCCCCTCCGGTCCCGGAAGTCGCACTCGCTCTTCACCGGCTCCCGCCGCCCGGACTGGCTGCGGCGGATGGACACCAACGAAGACGGTTCCGTCAACTTCGGCGACCTGCTCGGCTCTGGTCGGCGCAACGAAGCCGTGCAAGCGCATCTGGCGGCGCAGGGTCCTCAGGCGGCTCACAACCCCGCCTTCCACGACCAGTTCATGGATACGGCGGAAGCGGGTATTCGCCCCCGGACGATCCGGGAACGCGGCTTCCCGCTCATCAACTTCGGGTCGGAGGTGCGGTTGCGGGTTCAGGGCAAAGGCGCCCTCGTGCAGCGGTCGTGGCAGTTCTAGCTCTCTCATCAGCGGTCGTGGCAGTTCTAGCTCTCTCATCAGCGTGCGTGACGATTTTAGGTCCTCCGTCCTTGCTCGCTCGCTCAATTGGCTTCTGCTGCGTCCACAGCGCAACCCCTGTTGCGAGAGCTCGGCGAGGGTGTCGGTTGATTCGCGCCCGGCATCCATCGCATCCTACTGGAGATGGGCGCCGCTGGGTGAGAAACGTATCCCTTCCCTCCCGCGTCCCGAACGACTTCTCTCTTAAGACTACCGCCAGTCTCCGGCGGCGCGGAGGATACCCTTGTCCGACTCCACCCCTCACTTCCTCACCCATAAGAAGGTCGCCATCATGGGCGCGGCGGGGGCCATCGGCTCCAACCTCGTTCAGGACCTGCTCTCCACCGGAACGGCTTCCACTGTCTGCATGTATGACCCGTTCGAGCAGGGGCTGGAAGGCGCGGCGGAGGAGATATACCACTGCGGCTACCCCGGCGCCCACGTCACCTGGACGACCGATGTCGCCGAAGCGCTCTCCGGCGCGAAGTACATCATCTCGTCGGGCGGCGCCCCCCGCAAGGACGGCATGACCCGCGAAGACCTCCTGCGCGGCAACTGCGAAATCGCCCGCGACCTGGGCCAGAACATCCGCCGTTACTGCCCGGACGCCGAGTTTGTGGTCATCATCTTCAATCCCGCCGACATCACCGGCCTCACCACGCTGGTGCATTCCGGCCTCAAGTCCGGCCATGTGAGCACCCTCGCCGCCCTCGATTCCACCCGACTGCAAACGCGGCTCGCCCAATTCTTCGGCGTGGAGCAGGACGACGTGACCGGCTGCCGCACCTACGGCGGCCACGGCGAGAAGATGGCCGTCTTCATGGGCGACCTCGCCGTGAAGGGCGTTAAACTCACCGACATCCTCGCCGGGGCCAGCGTGAACGGCAAAACCATGTCCGCCGACGAGTGGACGGAAGTTCAGAACCATATCCGCACCGGCGGGGCGCGCATCATCAAGCTGCGGGGCCGCTCCTCCTATCAGTCGCCGTCGCATCAGAGCGTGGAGATGCTACGTGGCCGCATCCAGAACGGCGGATACCCCTGGCCGTGCGGCGTCTACTTCAAGGAGGGCGAGTTCGCGCACGTGATGATGGCCGCCGACGTGACCTTCACCGATGAAGGCCTCGTACCCGTCCCACCCAGCGGCAGCGAGGAAGATATGGCGGCGCTGCGGGACAGCTACCATCACCTGTGCAAGCTGCGCGACGAGATCGTGGAGGCGGGACTGCTTCCTCCTGTCGCCGAATGGTCCACCGTCAACGCCAACCTGTAGAGTGACGGCTCCTTCGCAGGAAGCGCCTCCCGCCGACTCCCCTTCTCCCGAACGGTCGCAGGCGCGGCTTCTCTTCGCGTTCGCGGCGGTTTACATCATCTGGGGGTCCACCTACCTCGCCATTCGCGTGGCGGTGGAGACTCTGCCGCCGTTCCTCATGGCGGGGACGCGCTTCCTCATCGCCGGGGCCGCGATGATCGCATGGACCCGCTCGCGTGGCGCCGTTCCCCCCACCAAAGCGCACTGGCGGACGGCGACCATTGTGGGCGGTTGCCTGCTGCTGGGCGGCAATGGCGGCGTGGTCTGGGCGGAGCAACGGGTGCCGTCCAGCCTGGCGGCGCTCCTCGTCTCCATGACACCGATCTGGATGGTCCTGCTGGAGTGGGCGCGCCCGCGCGGAACTCGTCCAGGCCGGATGGCGCTGGCGGGGCTGTGCGCGGGTTTTGCGGGGGTGGCGCTGCTCGTGGGGCCGAGCCACGGCGGCGCGCGTGACCTCGCCGATCCTGTGGGGACTCTCGCGCTCCTCATCGCGTCGTTCTCCTGGGCGGTGGGATCGCTCATCGCCCGCAACGCGCCGTTGCCCGACTCGCCGATGCTCGCCACCGGTATGGAGATGCTGATGGGCGGAGTGTGGCTCCTGGCGGCGGGGCTGCTCACCGGCGAGTGGAGTCGCGTTCAGCCGCAACAGTTTTCGGGCGCGTCAATGGGGGCGTTCCTGTACCTCATCGTGTTCGGATCGTTCATCGGCTTCAGCTCCTACGTTTACTTGCTGAGGACGACGACCGTCGCGCGGGCGTCCACCTACGCCTATGTGAACCCCGTGGTGGCGGTCTTCCTCGGTTGGATCGTCCTCCACGAAGCGATCACTCTGCGCACCCTGGCGGCGGCGGGGGTGATTGTGGCGTCTGTGGCCCTCATCACCGTCTCCCGCCCGGCTCCGGCGCCGCAGGAGAAACTCACTCCGCTGGAGGAACCCGCTCTTCCGGGCGACGCATGAAACGGCTGCCGAAGATTTGACGCAATGATGTAGAATGCGTTGAACTCCAACGCGACAAGGAGCGTTAGTTCATTTGAACGAAAATCGCCCTCTGCGGCGTCACTGACGTGATAAGCCCCCCCCTTCAGAACGAGAAACCGGCTCTGTCGCTCCGCACCATGAACAGGCGCGACCGTGTGGCTCCATTTCAGGGCGCGATTCAACCCTCGACCGTTTCTCCTATACTAAAGGCGTGTTTGCGAACGCTCCCCCTGCCCCGGTAGCGCCCGGCCTGGCGTCTGTCCGGCTCCCCCTGTTTGAGAGAGGAAACCGATGAGAGGATTCTTCCGCCGTCTCGATTCCCTGCCCCGCTGGGCGCTGACCGGGGCGCTGCTGCTCCCGCTCGCCCTCAGCGTCATGCCGACTCTGGCGGCGGCCTCCGCCCTCACGCCGGAAACCGAAGCCCTCGTGCGCCGCGTCCCCCAAAGCGCCGTCATGCTGATGACCGCCGACACCGCCGAGGATAATCCCAGCGTGCAGGTCATGCGCAGCCATCAGGGCCTCTCCGACGACGACAAAGCCCGCTTCGACGCGATGAACTCCGACATCCGCGAAGGCGTCACCCGGTTCATGCGCCTCTTCGGCCTGAACCTCGACCCGAAAGAGCGCTTCACCGATTTGCTCGGCCCGCGCTTCCTCATGGCGGTCGTCCCTTCGTCCGACCCCAAAGGGATGCCCAACCTCCTCATGCTCTCCGCCGTGAAGAACCGCGCCCAGGCCGAGAAGCGCATCACCGACTTCGTGAGCGCGATGGCTCGTAACGCCGAGGAGACGACCCTCCCGCTCAACGGCGGCTCCATCCACCGGTGGAGTAACTTCTACGGCAGCAAGTTCAAACTGAACTACTTCGTGAGCGATAATGTGGCCGCCATCAGCACGGATCAGGGGCTGCTCACCGCCGCCACCTCCACCGGCGAGGTCCCCGCGTGGCTCACCGCCGCCGCCGCAACCGTGCCGCGCGGCGTGATGAACTTCTACCTCTCTCCGAAGTTCGCCGCCATGTCTCCCCTGAAGGAGATGATGGGGAAGAACGCGCCCAATCTTGAAGAGATGGGCGTTGGAGCGCAGGCCGGGGCGTTGACCCTTGTGGAAGAGGGCCTCCTTTGGACGCAAAGCCAAAGCGTTACCGGTGACGGCCCCGCGCCGACGATGCTGAAGGGACTGTCCGGGGTTCCGGCCCTCACCGACGCGACGTTCAAACGACTGCCGAACGGGACGCTGATGGTGGTGGCCGCGAGCGCTCCGGCGGAGTGGGTGAAAGCCGTGCTGGGGCCGGGCATGATGGCGATGATGGCCGGGGGCGATAAGGACGACAAAAGCGGCATGACCAGCCTGATGCAGATGGCCCTCACCGTGTTTGACGGCGATGTGGCGGTCGGCCTGCGCGCCCTGGCTCCCATCCCCAGCCCGATGGTGACCGTCGCGAGCGCGGACGAAGCGTCGGCGGCGAAGAAACTCGGCATGGTCCAGGAGATGGCTCGGAACATGAAGTTGAAGAGCGCCTCCGTGACTCTCGGCGGACTCTCCACCACCGCTTACGCGATGAACAAGCCGCCGCTGGAGAATTTGTATGTCGCGCAACTGGGCGGGAACCTGACAGCGGCTATTGACCGTCGCACCATGATGGAAGCGGCCGCGCTGGAGAACGGCGGCGCCACCATGCTCGATGACCCCGGCTTCGCCGCCGCGCGGAAGTATGTCGGCGAGAACGCCCGGCTGATGGTGTACGGCGACGCCAGCGCTCTGAGCGGACTGGGGATGATGCTGTCCCATATGTATTTCCCCGGCCAGCCCATGGGCCGCTATATGGCGAACGGCTTCCGCGAGATGCGCGGGGTCGCCATGGGCCTTGAACTGCAACCGGATCGCATCACCAGCCGGGTCTTCCTCTCCGGCAATCCGAGCCTTCTGCTGCCGGCGATGGCGGGCGCGACGATGGCCGCCGTACCGCTGCTGGGCGCGGTGGGGATGCCGGTTCTGAGCCAAAGCCGGTCCAAGGCGCAGACCGCGGAGTGCCGGAATAATATGAAGCAACTCGCCATTGCGATGGTGATGTACGCCAACGACCACGACGAGCATTACCCCCGCGCCAACGCCTGGCGAGAGGCGCTCCGGCCGTATATGAAGGACGAGAGCATCCTCCATTGCCCCGCCGATCACGGCTCTGGCGGCTATGCCATGAACTTGAAACTCTCCGGCCAGCCGATGGCGCGAGTGATGAATCCGGCGGGGACTGTGCTCTTTTACGAAACCAATGCGTCCGGCGCGGATGCGAAGGGCACGGGCGACGACCTGGCCTGGCGGCACAACGGGACCCACAACGTGGCATACGTGGACGGCCACGTGGAAACGCTGAGCGAAGGGCTGACCCTCGCCAACTTCCGCCTGGAAGCGCCCGAAGCGATGAAAACCGCACCGATGATGACAGCCCCCATGAAGTCCGGGATGAAGTCGGGGATGAGCATGAAGCGGGCGCCTCGGAAGCCGGCCACCCCCAAGGTTCGCCACTGACGTTACCCCAGCCTCCGCCACTGACGTTACCCCAGGGTCAACCCCTAACGCAGAGGCCGCAGAGAACGCAGAGGGCCGCAGAGAACCCCCTTGAGAAGGAGTGAACTCAGGGGGCTGAGTGATGAGGAGAGAGAGATCAGAGAGTCGGGAGATTGACCTTCATTCGGTCGCTCGGCGTCGGGCGCGGCCCGCGTCACATCTCCAGGGCTAACTCAGTGGCCAGCCGCCGCGCCCCTCGATCTCCTCATCCATGCGGCCCATCAGCCGGATCGTCTCCCCCAACGCGCCCACGATCCGCC
>JBBRGS010000086.1:0-14470 GCA_038240635.1 Armatimonadota bacterium | reverse complement strand
CGGCAGCCGGACGTCTTGCTGATCAGCGCCGAACGGCTCCAGGCGCAAGGCGGGCTGGAGGTCATCGGTCCGTTGCGGCCCGCGCCGGAACTCGTCGTCGAAATCCTCTCACAAAGCGAGACCCGCCGCAGCGTGACGCGTAAACTCGACGACTACGCCGACGCCGGGGTCCAGGAGTGTTGGATCGTGAGCCGCGAAGCCGAGACGGTGGAACAGTTGCGCCTCACCCCCGAAGGCGCCGAGCGAGCGGGCCTGTTCGCCTCCACGGAGACCTTCGCGTCGCTCGCCTTTCCCGCGCTCACGATCCCTGTGTCCGACCTGTTCACCGCCTGAGAGGAGGCGCCGCATCATGGCCATCACCAATCCCGCGCTGGACTGGGTGACGTATGAGCGGTACATGACGGAGTGGGAGACGGAGCCGCCCACCCTTCAGCCGTGCGAGATCGTGGACGGAGAACGAGCGTATATGCCCAGCCCCAGCCTGCGTCATCAAACTATCCTCAAGCGACTCACGCGGGTCCTGCTGAGTTATGAAAGCGCCGGGGTGGGGGAACTGATCATCAGTCCCATGGACCTACTCATCCGCCGGTTCCCGTTGCGGGTGCGTCAGCCGGACCTGATGTTTCTGTCCCGCTCCCGCGCCGAAGCCCAGGAAGCGACCGACGGACCGCTGACCGTGGCGCCGGAACTCGTCATCGAAATCCTCTCCGAGAGCGACACGCCCGCCCGCCTCGCCGACAAACTCGCCGACTACACGGCCCTCAGCGTCACCGAATGCTGGCTCGTTCGCCCCAATGACGAGACCATGGAGCGCCTCCGCCTCGCCCCCGGCGGCCCGGAGCGCACGACCTTCTCCTCCGGCGACATCCTCACGTCGCTCGCCTTTCCCGCGCTCACGATCCCTGTGTCCGACCTGTTCACCGCCTGAGAGGAGGCGCCGCATCATGGCTATCACCAACCCCGCGCTGGACTGGGTGACGTATGAGCGGTACCTCACGGAGTGGGAGACGGAGCCGCCCACCCTTCAGCCGTGCGAAATCGTGGATGGAGAACGAATCTATATGCCCAGCCCCAGCTGGAGCCACCAGAAGATCGTCCAGCGCCTCACTTTTCTGTTGACATTACAGGAGCGAAACGGGGTCGGTGTACTGGCGGTGAGTCCCATGGACCTGCTCATCCGCCGGTTCCCGCTGCGGGTGCGTCAACCGGACCTGCTGTTTCTCTCCCACGAGCGCCTCGCCGCCGGACAAAGCGTCCTCAATGATGGGCCGCTGACCGTGGCGCCGGAACTCGTCATCGAAATCCTCTCCGAGAGCGACACCCCGGCCCGCCTCGCCGACAAACTCGCCGACTACACGGCCCTCGGCGTCACCGAATGCTGGCTCCTTCACCCCGATGAGGAGACCGTGGAACGCCTCCGCCTCGCCCCCGACGGCCCGGAGCGCACGACCTTCTCCTCCGGCGACACGCTCACCTCGCTCGCCTTTCCCGCGATCTCCCTGGCCGTCGCGGACCTCTTTTCAGCGTAAAACTTGCGCCAAGACTTCCGCGCGGCCTGCTTCCGCCGTCAACGTCTTCCGCGCGTCACGCCTCCGCCGCCAGCGCCTCCGCCACCCTGCGGAACGTCGCCAGGGCGGTCTCCACCGCCGCCGCGCTCACATCCCGATGCGTCACCAGCCGGATGCGCTTCGGCCCGGTGGGCAGGCACTGTACACCTTCCGCAGCCAGCCGCTCCACCCAGTCCGTCGCCGGGCGCTCGGTATTGAAGTAGACCATGTTGGTCTGTGGCGGGTCCTCGTCCAGGGTGACGCCGGGCAGGTCCCGCAGACCGTCGTGGAGGCGTCGGGCGTGGGCGTGGTCCTCCGCGAGGCGGTCAATCCCGGTTTCCAGCGCGATCAATCCGCACGCGGCCAGCACGCCCGCCTGCCGCAACCCGCCGCCGAACAGTTTCCGCACCCGCCGCGCCGCCTCCACGAAGTCGCGCGGGCCACACAGCAGCGAGCCGACCGGGCAACTCAGCCCCTTGGAGAGGCAGAACGAGACCGAATCGGCGGATTGGGCGTACTCCGCCGCCGGAACGCCGCTCGCCACCTGCGCGTTGAACAGCCGCGCTCCGTCGAGATGAACCTTCAGACCGCGCTCCCGCGCCAGCGCATACAGCTCCCGATGCGTGGTGAGGGGGATAATCGCGCCGCCCGCCCGGTTGTGCGTGTTCTCCAGCACGAGCAGGCGTGTCCCCGGCGAGTGGAGCGTCTCCACCTGAATGGCGGCGGCCACCTCGTTCACGTCCGGGACGCCGTGATGACTGCGGAACGGGCGCGTCTGCACGCCGGAGAGGGCTGCGGGCGCCCCCACTTCGTAGCAGAGCGAGTGCGCGTCCCAGTCCAGTGTGATTTCGTCGCCGGGACGGGTCCACACCTTAATGGCGATATTGTTGGCCATTGAGCCGGAGGGAACGAAGAGAGCGGCTTCCTTGCCGAGGCGGACGGCGGCGGCCTCCTCCAGGCGCTGAACAGTCGGATCGTCGCCCAGCACGTCGTCGCCGACCTCGGCCTCGGCCATGGCGCGGCGCATCGCCGGGGTGGGGCGAGTCACGGTGTCGCTGCGCAGGTCCACACTGCTCATGGAAGCCCTCCTCCCGCATCGCCGGGGAAATGGTCATGCCGGACCACTCCGGCCATCTATAGCATAGCGGGTCCGCCGAGGCGCCACTTCACTGGAACGTTAGTGAGGGTCAACTGCTAACGCAGAGAACGCAGAGAAACCCCGGAGAGAGGGGTGGAGGCGGCTCAGCGATGAGCGCCCGACTCTGAGCAAAGTAATCCAGCCTGTCGCTCGGAGAAACCGACGCCTCTCTCTCCTCCCCAGTCAAACTATGAACCTCACTACTTCCCCGGCGCCGGGAAGCGGGCAATCCAGGGCGCCTGAGCGGGACCGAGGTGAAGCGGGAAGGGGATTCCGACGCCTGCGGCCAACTCTGTCCTGCGCTGTTGCTCCCTCGCGCCCCCTGGAGGCGACCCATGCTGACTTCCGCCCAACGCGATGCGTTTCACAAACGCGGCTACCTGAACGACTCCCTGCGCGTCCTCACCGACGACCAGGTGAACGAACTCCGGGACCGGCTGGACGCCGTGATCGAAGGCCGCTCGGAGACGCCACCCGAAGCCCTTCGCAACCTGAGCGGCGGCGGCCTCGCCAGCGATCATGTGGTCGTGCAGATCGTCAACATCTGGCAGGCCGATCCGCTGTTTCGCGCCCACCTCGCCAACCCGCGCGTGCTGGAGATGCTCGCCGAACTGATGGGGACCGACACAATCCGCGTCTGGCACGATCAGATCCAGTACAAGCCGCCGGTGATCGGGGCCGCCACCGCCTGGCACCAGGACTATCCCGCATGGCCCATCCTCAACCCGCCGGACCTGATCAGCTGCTGGGTCGCCCTGGACGACGCGACGCTGGAGAACGGCTGCATGCGGATGGTTCCCGGCAGCCACCGGTGGGGGACGGTCCCCTCGCTGGGCACAGGCGCCGACTTCGCCCCGACGTACGACGCGGCGGAACTGCCCGACGACGCCACAGTGACGGTGGAGCCGATGGAGGTCCCGGCGGGCTGCGCGGCGTTCCACCATTGCCTCACCTGGCACGGGAGCGCGCCCAATCCGTCGAAGAGGCACCGGCGGGCCATCGCGGTGCATTACATGCCGGGCCACACGCGCTACGAGCCGGTGGGCGCGCACCTGATCCAAAGCCGGGTGACGGTGGAGCCGGGCGCCCTCCTCACCGGGGATTATTTCCCCACCGTGTATGAGCATGGCCACCCCACCGATCCGGCCACTTACGTGACGCCGAGCGGCCCGCCGCCCACGCACAACGAATTCCTCAACGTCGGCTACTACGCGGCGAAGGCGCAATGACGGAGGGATGAAAACGGCCTCATCGCCCGGCTCGTAAACCGGAAAATGAGGCCGAAGTCGTTATTTCGCGCTCGCGATTACCGCTTCAGCGAGATCAGGTCCTGAAGCATCTCGTCGGAGACGGTGATGATACGGGAGTTCGCCTGGAAGCCGCGCTGCGCGATGATCATGTTCGTGAACTCCGAGGAGAGGTCCACGTTCGACATCTCGAGGAAGCCGCTGGTCAGTTTGCCCCGGCCGCCCGTTTCCGGCTCGCCCACCTGCGGCGCCCCGGAGTTGGGGGACTGATTGAACAGGTTGCCGCCCGCCTTCAGGAGGCCGTTCGGGTTCTCGAAGCTGCTCAGGGCGATCTGCCCCAGCGGCTGGCTCATGCCGTTGCTGAAAGTGCCGGTGAGAATCCCGTTCCCTTCAATCGCCACGCTGGTGAGGGAGCCGGAGGGCAGGCCGTCCTGGCTGGTGGTGGAGATGGCCGACTGCGCGTTGCCGTTGCCCGCCAGCGCCGTCACCGAGCTGAAGTCGAGCGCGAGTTTCATCGCGGCGTTAGCGCCGTCCGCCTTCGTCAGGGTGAGGGTGGCGTCTCCCTTGCCGCCGGTGGCCACTTTGCCGTTGGCGTCGAAGGCGAGGGTTCCGGTTCCGGCGCCGTTGAAGGCGCCGTCGGGGGAGCTGGCGGTCCATGACCACTCGCCGGGATTGGCGGTTTTGGCGAAATTGATGGTGACGGCGTGCCCCCGGCCCAGAGAGTCGTAGATGTGGTAGGTGGTGGACATCGTTTTGTCGGCGGCGAGGTTGGCGTCGAGGTTGCCCGCGTACGCCACATTCCCGGTTTGCCGCGCCACCGCCAGCTGCCCGACCGGCAGCGTGAGGGGAGCCAGCGCGCCTGTGGTGTTCACCACGCCCGTGCCGCTGTCGGCCTTCCAGCCCATGACAGTGAGGCCGTTGTTGCCGGCGCTCACCAGGCTGCCTTTGGAATCGACGGTCAGGGCGCCGTCGCGGGTGTAGTACTGGCTCTTCCCGTCGCTGAGGGAGAGGAACCCGCTGCCTTCAATCGCCACATCGAGGGAGCGCCCGGTGTTCTGAAGCGCGCCCTGCGACTGGTTCGCGCTGATGCTGGCGACTGTCACCCCCAGGCCGACCTGTATGGGGTCCGTGCCCCCGGCGCCGTTCGCTTCCGAGGCGCCGGTGCGGAGGGTGTCGCTGAGGGTCTGCTTGAACTCGGCGCGGGATGACTTGAAGCCGACGGTGTTGATGTTGGCGATGTTGTCGCCAATGACATCCATCTGCGTCTGATGAGCGCGAAGACCCGACGCGCCGCTGAACATAGACTGAATCATAAGGAAGCCTCCATCCGGCGACCCATGCGGGACGAGCGCCGGAGGACGTGGAAGCCGCAATCTGCGCGGCGGCGAGGGACCTGAAGGACCGAGAAATGACCGGCCCCACCCCTCAAACGGGGGCGGCTGAAACCGGTGAGCGGGATGATGAAAAGTGGAGACCATGAGGCGGAGGGAACCCTCGCCCCCCGGAGAACGCAATACAGCCTTCCTCACTGCAATCGGCGTGCCAGACATGGAGGAGGGGACTCAGGGGACTGAAGGGACGGAGTCAATTCCTTCGCTCGAAGTTTTTGAGGAGACGGGCGGTTAAAACCGCTGCAACACTCACACGAAACCCGCCTGCGCGGGTTCGGGGAGGAATGATGAGGCGCGAGATCATGATCTCACCAGCCCCTCTCCTGTGGGAGAGGGGTGGCCGAAGGCCGGGGTGAAGCCGAAGAGTTGTATCCGCAGAGATCATGATCTCACCAGCCCCTCTCCTGTGGGAGAGGGGTGGCCGAAGGCCGGGGTGAGGTAGGGGGGATCGCTCATGGACGGATTTCCTCGCTCGGTCTTCTGGGCGATCCCCTCAGTCCCCTCCTCCAGGTCTGGCACGGCAATTGCAGAACCTTCACCGTCCGCCGCGCCAGAAGGGTCGGACCCAACGCTCCATTCAGGAACGCCGCTCATGCTGCTGGACATCACGCAGGCCGCGCTCGCCAAAGCCCTCGACGGAACCGCTACCCGCAACCGCTTCCTCGCCAACAACATCGCCAACGTGGAAACCCCCAACTTCCACCGCCGTGATGTCGCCTTCGAGGATGCCCTCCGGCAGGCGCTCCATCCCGATGACGCCTCCGCCATGGACGCCTCGTTCGACTCTCATGACGCCGCGCAGGTGCAATCCACCCCGCTCGAGACGATCAACGACACCGCGCAGCCCGAACGCGACAATGGCAACAACGTGGACCCCGACAAGGAGATGGCTCGCCTCGCGGACAACACCCTCCGCTACGAGGCCATCCTGCAAACCATGACCATGAAAAACTCCATGCTCCTCACCGCCATCCACGAAGGCCGCCGATAATCTCTCACTCCGTCCTTCACAGCGCCCTCGCTACTCCTTTTTCGCGTCACGTTCGGAGCGACCCTCATGGGGCATAACTCCTCACTGGAAATCAGCGCTTCGGGTCTTTCCGCCCAGCGGCAGCGCATGGACGCCATCGCCAACAATATCGCCAACGCCAACACCACCCGCACCGCCGCCGGAACCCCCTACCGCCGCCAGCAAATCGCTTTTGCGGCCCGCGCGGACCCCAACACCATCGACTCCACCACGCCAATGGGAGTGGAAGCCCCGCAAATCTCCGAGGATGCCTCTCCGCCCCGCCTCGTGTATGACCCTGGCCACCCCGACGCCGATCCCCAGGGATACGTCGCCATGCCCAATGTGAACATCGTCACCGAGATGGTGGACATGATCTCCGCCACGCGCGCCTACGAAGCGAACGTCACCGCCATGAACGCCGCCAAGGCCATGAGCGCCAAGGCCCTGGAACTGGGGCGCGGCTGATGCCCCCTCTCTCCAGCGCCCTGATCCCCGCCCGCAAACGGGCCGATCCCACGTTTTTCAGGGAGGCCTCTCGTGAGAATCCCCGCCCCCGGCGCCTTTTCCAGCCTCACCCTCCCCACTTCCACCCCTCCGGTCACCGTGACTGAACTGAACGGGCAGGCGACTCCCGGCGGCCTCGCTGGTCTGGGAAGCCTCCCCGGCGTGGCGGGCAATCCGTACGCCACCACCGCCGCCAACCTGCTCAATGACGCGCTCAGCGGGGCGCAAGGAGCGGACCCCACCAACTTAAGCGGCGTGGGAAGCGCGACGGACGCCTCTGGCCGCGCGGGTGGCGCACTGAGCGGGGGCGTCGGCGGCCTCTCCTCAGTGGGAAGCGGCGGACCCGGCTTCGGCCAAACCATGCAGAACGCCGTGGACCAGGTGAACACCCTGCAAAACAACGCCGACCAACTCGCGCAGAAACTCGCCACCGGCGACGTGGAGGATGTGCATCAGGTGATGCTCGCCCTCAATCAGGCCAGCAACGCCTTCGGGGTGACGGTTCAGGTGCGCAACAAGGCCCTCGACGCGTATCAGGAAATCATGCGAATGCAGGTGTGACGGCCCCATTCTCCCGCGTGAGACGCCCTCTCCGAGAGTAACCCTCAGCGCCCCGCCCGAATCGCCCGACGAACGCCTCCTTCAGGAGTTCCCGTGAACAAACTCTCCCAACTCGCCGAACCGCTGACCGCCGTATGGGGCCGCCTGGCGCCCGCTCAAAAGGCCGCCGTCACCCTCCTGGTCGTGTTGATGGTCGTGGGTCTGGGCGCGGTGGCCTCCATCAGCAACCGCCCGCAGTACAGCGTTCTCTTCTCCAATCTGAACTCCGGGGACGCCGGGGCCATCGTCACCAAACTGAAGGAGTTGAAAACCGACTATCACCTCACCGGCGGCGGCTCCACCATCGAAGTCCCTTCCAAAGACGTGTATGACCTGCGGCTGCAACTCGCGGGAGCCGGGCTGCCCCAGGGCGGCGCAGTCGGTTTTGAAATTTTTGATAAACAGAACTTCGGGATGACGGATTTTACCCAAAAGTTGAACTATCAGCGAGCGCTTCAGGGAGAATTGTCCCGCACCATCGAGGAAATCGGCTCCGTCGGCCAGGCGCGGGTGCATCTCGTCATCGCCGAACCGAACATCTATTCTCAAAAGCAGCAGGAGAGCAGCGCCAGCGTCGTTCTTAAACTGAAGACGAGTGGCCAGCTCGACGCGGCGCAGGTCTCCTCCGTCCAGCATCTCGTGGCCTCCGCCGTCGAAGGCATGAAGCCGGCCAGCGTCACCGTGGTCGATTCCAACGGGAACACCCTCTCCGAATCGGAAAACGGCTCCGGAGGCTCCGGCCTGAGGATGAGCGCCACCCAACTCGACACGCAGCGCCAGTATGAGTCGGGGGTGGCGAAGGACCTTCAGGCGATGCTGGATCGCGTGGTGGGGCCGGGCAAGGCCATGGTTCGCGTCAACGCCCGAATGAACTTCGACCTCAAGCAGTCCGACAGCGAATTGTATCAGCCGGGGAACAATGGGCGGGGCATCATCGCCAGCCAGGACCAGACCGACGAGAAGTACAAAGGCGCGGGGAAACCCGGCATGGCCAGCGCCACACTTCCCACGGCGACTCTTCCCACGGCAACTCTTCCCACCGCCCTCTCGCCCGGTGACAACTATTCCCGCAACCAGACCAATGTGAAGTATCAGGTCTCCAAAACGGTGGAACACGTGATTCAGGCGCCGGGGAAGGTGGAACGCCTCTCCATCGCCGTCCTGCTGGACAGCGCGGTCGGCACGGCGGCGGTCAACACCATCCGGCAGACCGTGTCCGCCGCCGCCGGAGTGGACACCACGCGCGGCGATCAGGTGACAGTCGATTCGCTGGCGTTCGACACCTCCATCGCCAAAGCCGACGACGACGCCGAGAAGAAGGCCGCCTCCCGCGAGATGATGCTGACCTACGGTAAATGGTGCGTGGCTGTCCTCATCAGCCTGATTTTCCTCCTCTTCTTCCGCTCCTTCCTGCGCGGGCCGAAAGTCGCGGGGACGACCGAGACGTTCCAGACCCCGTTGCCGCTCCACGAGATGGAAGCCCTCGAACTGATCCAGGCGCACAAAACCAGCCTTCAGCTCGATATCACGTCGCAGGATGAAGCCAGTCCGCAACGGATCGCGGCCCGCCGCGCCGCCGAGGTGGCCGACGAGAAGCCCGAAGAGGTCGCCAAACTCCTCCGCAGCTGGCTGGTGGAGAAGTAGACTCCTGCCCCTCCCTCCGTACTCCTGGACAACCTGACGCCCGCCTCACGAGGTAATGACCCGTGCCGTCCCCCGCTTCCGCTCCCGCCGTCACTGACCCCAAAGCGACGCCCGCGCTCACCGCGCTCACCGCCGGAACCGCCGTAACCGCCGTAACCGCTCCGTCCGGCGGGGGGCTGCCCACGCCCGGCGAAGCCCTGCCTGTCCCAACGATCCCTGGCCTGCGAAAAGCCGCCGTGCTGATGGTGGCGCTGGGCGCCGACGCATCGGCCAACGTGTTGCGCCTCATGACCCAGGACGAGGTGGAGCAGATCAGCTGGGAGATCGCGCGGGTGAAGGAGGTGCCGCCTCCGGTGATGCAGATGGTGGTCACGGAATTGCTGGAGCGGCTGGACGGCGCGGAGTACCTGGAGCGTTCCGGGATTGACTTTGTGCGCGACGTGCTGGAGCGGGCGGTGGGCACGGATAAGGCCCGCGAAATCCTGAGCCGACTGGGGCGCCGACCGAGCAGCAATCGCCCCTTCGAGGTGATCCGTACCCTCGACCCAACCCAGCTCTTCCAGATTGTGCAGGGCGAGCATCCGCAGACCATCGCCCTCATCGTCTCCTACCTCCCGGTCGCCGCCGCCGCCATGGTGCTCAGCGGCCTGCCGCAGGAGGTGCAAACCGATGTCGCCAGCCGCGTGGCGAATATGGACGCCACGACCCCGGATGTGGTGCAGCAGATTGAAACGGTTATCATGGAACGGCTCTCCTCGGTGGAAACCCAAAATGTGACCAACGTCGGCGGCACCCTCGCCCTCGTCGAAATCCTCAACCAGGTGGACCGTTCGACGGAGCGCACCATTCTGGACGGCCTGAGCGAGGCCCATCCCGCGCTCGCCGACGCCATCAAGGAGCGGATGTTTGTCTTCGAGGACATCTTCCAGCTCGACAACCGCACGGTTCAGGCGGTGTTGCGCGAAGTGGAGCAGGAAGACCTGCGACTGGCGCTCAAGGGCGTGGGCGAAAACGTGCGTGAGATCGTCTTCAAGAACATCTCGGAGAGGGCCGCCGAAACCCTGAAGGAAGACATCGAACTGATGGGGCCGGTGCGGGTGCGGGACGTGGAAGCGTCTCAAAAGCGAATCGTCGCCATCGTGCGGCGCCTGGAGGAGGCGGGCGAAGTGACCCTCCGCCGCTCCAAGGAGGATGAGCTCATTGAGTAAGGTCATCAAGCAGAACCACCCGTCCTGGAACTACGGACCCCGCTCCGCCTATCTCGTGGCCTTCCCCTCGCTTCAGGATGCGAAGGCCACCATGCAGGAAGCCGAGGCCGGCGCCGGGGAATTCATACCCGAACTCCCGGCGCCGGTCATTCCCACCCCTGAGGAAACCGTCGCCGACCTCATGGCCCAGGCGCATCAGGACGTGGACATCCTGCTCCGGCAGGCGGAAGCCCGCGCAGCGGAAATCGTCGCCGCCGCCCGCGACCAGGGCTACACTGACGGCCTCAACGAAGGCACGAGCCAGGGGCTGGCCCAGTGGGATGAGCGGTTCGCCCGCCTCGAAGCCGAAGCCGAAGCCCTGCGGTTCCAGCGCGACGCCCTCCTCGTCGAACTGGAACAGGAACTGCTGCTCCTCTCCGTGGATATCGCGCGCAAGGTCCTCAAGCAGGAGCTCGTCCAGAATCCCGACGCCGTGCTGGCGGTCGTGCAGTCGTCCCTGCGCCGCGTGAAGGACCGCGAAGTGACGGTCTGGGTGCATCCCGATGACCTCGAACGGGTTCGCAACGCCCGAACCATGCTCGTGGAAGCGACCAACGGGGCGAGCGAGCTGGAAGTCTTTAGCGACCGGCGCGTGGAGCCAGGAGGATGCGTGCTGGAGACCTCTGGCAGCGCGCTCGACGCCAAACTGGAGACCCAGTTGGAGGTGCTGGAAACACTGATGTCCCAGGAGTTGGAGGGATCGGGCCATGACGCCCTCGATTGATCTGGAGAAGTACCGGCGGATTATCCGGCGCTCCGACTCCCTTCGGGTCAATGGCAAAGTGGCTCAGGTGATCGGCGTGGTGGTGGAATCGGTGGGACCTCCGGCGCATTTGGGGGAAATTTGCACCATCCGCACGCGGCGCAACGCCCCGCCCATCCCCGCCGAAGTGGTCGGCTTTAAGGGCGCCCGCGTCCTTCTCATGCCGCTGGGCGAACTCCATGAAATCAGCCAGGGCAACGAAGTGGTGGCGACCGGCTCCTCCCTCCGGGCGCCGGTGGGGCAGGGGCTGCTGGGCCGCGTCCTCGATGGCCTGGGCCACCCGATTGATGATAAAGGCCCCTTGCAGGGGGTGAGTGAAGCGTCGGTCAACCGTCAGCCGCCCAATCCCATGACGCGGCGGCGCATCACCGAGCCCCTCGCGTTCGGCGTTCGCGCGATAGATGGCCTGCTCACCTGCGGCAAGGGGCAGCGCGTCGGGATCTTTGCGGGCAGCGGCGTCGGGAAAAGCACCCTGCTGGGGATGATCGCGCGCAACACCGAAGCCGATGTGAACGTCATCGCCCTCATCGGCGAGCGGGGCCGGGAAGTCCGCGACTTCATCGAGCGCGACCTGGGCGAGGAGGGCCTGCGCCGTTCAGTCGTCGTCGTCGCCACCTCGGATCAGGCCGCCATCTGCCGCCTCAAGGGCGCCGTCGTCGCCACGACCATCGCCGAATATTTTCGCGACCTCGGCCTCAACGTCATGTTGATGATGGACTCGGTGACGCGGTACGCCTGGGCGCAGCGCGAGATCGGCCTCGCCGTGGGAGAACCGCCCACCACGCGCGGCTACACGCCCTCGGTGTTCGCGCTCCTGCCTCGCCTGCTGGAACGCTCCGGCACCTCCGATAAAGGCTCCATCACCGGTGTCTACACGGTCCTCGTGGATGGCGACGATATGAACGAACCCATCGCCGACGCGGTGCGCAGTATCCTCGACGGGCACATCGTGCTCTCCCGCGAGCTGGTGGCGCGCAACCATTATCCCGCCATTGACGTGCTCAACAGCGTGAGCCGCCTCATGAGCGAACTGGCGACTCCCGAACACAAGGCCGCCGCCGGGGAGATGCGCGATGTGCTGGCCACTCACAAGTCAGCGGAGGACCTGATCAACGTCGGGGCGTACGCGGCGGGCAGCAATCCGCGCATTGATCGCGCATGCGCCCTCATTGGCGACGTGAACGGCTTTCTGCGCCAGGCGGTCAACGAGCCGGCGCCCTTCTTGCAGTCTGAGGAGAGAGTGAACGCCCTGATGCGCTAACCTCGCCCGCCTCTCCGGTGAGCGCGAGACCCGCGAGGGGCCGGAAGGTCTCTGTTCGGGGAATGAACCCGCGCGACGGATTGCGAGGCAGGGGATGAAACGGTTTCAGTTTCGATTGCAGGCGGCGCTCGACCTTCGTCGGCGGCGAGAAGAGACGCTTCAGGGGGAATTAGCGCAGTCGCGGGTCCGCGAACGCCATGAAGCCGAACGGCTGGAGCGCCTCCACGCCGCCTTTGACCACGCCGCCCACGAAGCGGCTCTGGCGCGGCAGGGACACTTTCACCCTGAAGAGACCCAGGCGGCCGTCCGCTACCTCGAATCGCTGGAGGAGATGATCGCCACCCAGAAGGATTTACTCCGGCTCGTTCAGGATGAAACCCGGCGAAAGCGCGCGGAAGTCATCACGGCGACCCAGGAGCGCAAAGCCCTGGATAACCTGCGCGAGCAGCACCTCCGCGATTATCACCGCCAGGAACTGCGCGAGGAACAAAACTTCCTGGACGAAATCGCCACGCTGCGAGCGGCGCGACTGGAGCCGGGCCTCGCCTGACTCAACCACCGCCCGCCGCGCGGGAGGGACCTCATTCCGGCCTCGCGCAACGGGTGAAGACGGGTGAAGAGGGACAGGGATTATTATGCTGGAGCATCTGGATGAAGTGCGCGCTCGAATGGCTGGCCTCCAGGGCCGTTTTGACCAATTCCGGGCGGCGGCGGACAGCGCGGCGTTCGCCCAGGCGTACCAAACCGCGCGGGGAGTCGCCGGGGAACCCGCTCCGCCGCCCGGCCCCGTCGCCACGCCGTTTACGCTCCCCGCGAATGGCCCCGCCGCGCCGTCTTCCGGCTTTCCCGCCGCGTTTCCGGTCCGCCGCCTCACGCCGCCCGTCACGGGGGGCGCCGGCCTTCTGCCGCCTTACTCCATCCCTCCGTCCGGAGTGGAGTCAACCGGGGGAAGCGGAACGGCGCTCTCCGGCGTGGAACCCCTCGAACCCCTGCCGGCGGGAACGACGCCGCTCCCCCCCGCCCAACAAGCCGCTTCTTCCCTCGGCGTTTCCATGCTCCCGATGGCGCCCTCCGCAGCCCCGTTGGCGCCAGCCGCCACGACGGCGCCATCCTCCGGGACCGTTGCAACCGCCTTTGAACCGGCGATTCAGGCCGCCGCCACCCGTCACGGCGTGGACCCCGCCCTCCTGAAGGCGGTCATTCACGCCGAGTCGAGTTTCAATCCCAGGGCTGTCTCGCGCTGCGGCGCGCAGGGCCTCATGCAGTTGATGCCGGGCACCGCGCGGGCGCTCGGCGTGACCAATTCCTTCGATCCCGCGCAGAACATTGATGGCGGCGCCCGCTACCTGAAAAGCCTGCTCACCCGATTCGGAGACGTGCCGCGCGCGGTGGCGGCCTACAACGCCGGTCCCCGCGCCGTGGAGCGTTACGGAGGGGTGCCGCCCTTTACCGAGACTCGCAACTATGTGGCGCGCGTCCAAGGCTTCCTGCGGCGCTACCAGACGCCGGAAAATTAGGGTTCACCCCGATGATGCCACTTCCCATGGCGCCCAACCCGACCCCATCGTATTCCTTTCCCTCGCCCGCCGTGTCCTCGGATGCGGTCGCGCCAGGCACAGCGGGAGTTCGGGCGACTGAGGGCTTCCGGGGGCAGAGAAGCGCCGGAATGGCGGAGGCTGCTGGCGCCGAAGCGGCTTCGTCCGCCTTCACGGACCTGCTTCAGGAGGCGCTGCTGCCCACCAGGGGCGACAGGCGCATTACCCTGCCGGCGGCCCTCCCCGGCGGAAAAAACGAAACGGCGCCCTTCGGGGAAGCCGGTTCCCTCCCGAAAACCCCGGCGCCTTCGACCGCCGCCCCGGTGGCCCTGTCCAATGTCCCGACGGTCCCGTCGCCGCCGCCGGTCATCACGCCGGATGCGCTGACCGATTCCGCCGCTCCGACGGTGAACGACGCCCCACTCCCTGCATCGCCCCCTCCTCCGCCTGATGCGAACGCTTCCGGCCCGCCCCCTCAGGACGACGCCCTCGCGAGGGAGCCGAGCCGAGACTCAGGCGGGAAGAGCGGGAAGGATGCCCAGGTCACTCCACGCGACCCTCGAACAGCGCCGCATCGGATG
>JBBRGS010000085.1:0-14545 GCA_038240635.1 Armatimonadota bacterium | reverse complement strand
TTCCACATCTTCCGGTCAGATAAAGGCACGGAGCCGGTGGGAATCGCCACGGCGGGCGAGCGGGAGTTTTACGACAACCTCCAGCCGCGCATACTTACCTATAACACCGTAGGCGGCGGAACGACCACCGGCGGCGCCAGTAACGGAACGACCACCACGCTCACTCAGAAGACCACTCCGACTGATGTCTCCCTGGCGCTGATCCCCGGACTCCCCGTCAGCTATCGCGTCACCGTCGTCTACCGACGCGCTGACGCTTCCGGCGCCGGGAATAACAACGGAGGCACCACGGGAGGAACAACGGGCGGCACCACGGGAGGAACCACAGGCGGCACCAGCACCGGCGGAGGCTTCCTTTACTACGAAAGCCCGGTGTCCGTGACCGGCATTACCACTCCGTTCGACCCGCCGACGGCCGCCGCGCCTTTGGCCGGAAGCCCCATCACTGACGCGACGGCGGTGCAGTTCCAGATCAACGCGCCGAACTCTCAAACCACCCCAAACCAATCCGCCACCGCCACGCAGTATATGATCGAACTCAGCACCAGCCCCGACTTCCGCGGCGCCAGGCAGGTCGTGTTGCCACCGGTGGCCGGCAGTCAACGCTCCGGGGTCATTACCGCGCCCAACATCAACCTGACGACGTTGATCGGGAACTTCAAAGGCGTCGTCTACTGGCACGCGGGCGTCCGCAATAACACCGACAACCCCGGCCCCGACCCCGGGCGGTTCGCCAATCTGCCTGGCGATCGCCGCTGGGTGTACAGCGACCTCGAAACCTTCACCATCCAGTAAGGGAGACTTTCATGCTTCAGCCCAAACACCCCAGGTGGTTCCGGCTCACGGCGTGCGGCCTCGCTTATGCGATGGCGACTATGCCCACGTCGGTCCTGCTCGCGGCGGAGACCCCGGAACCTCCTCCCCCTCCGCCGCCCTTCTCCACTCCGCTCCCGCCTGCCCCCGCCTCCGCCAATGCTCCGGGCGCTCCCACCTCGGCGGCGCCACCGGATACCGCTCCGGCCCCTGCGGACTCCGGCGCACCGGATGAAACTTCGGCGCCCGAATCGCCGGACACCTCACCGACACTGGAAACGAACGCTCCCCCAACTCCCGGCGCTCCGCCAGCGACCCCTGCCACACCGGGCGCCCCCGCCACACCGGGAACAGTCCCGGCTCCACCCACGCCAGGCGCTCCGTCGTTTCCCGCGCTGCCCGGTACCCGTGGAGCGACCGGGCCTCCGATGATGACGACCGTCCCCTCCACCCCCGGTATGGCGACTCTGCCCGCTTCTCCGGCGGAGCCGTTCATGGGGAACGAGAAAGGCATCCTCATCCTCCCGTTCGACCTGGATGACGCCGCACGGGCGTTGCCCATCGAACTGAGAGGCGGTATGCCGGAGCGCATCGCTTCCGCTCTCAATCGAGGCCAAATCGGTGAGGCGGTCGTGTTCAGCAACCGCTCTCCCATCATCCAGCGCGCCATTCGGGAACGCCGCCTGACCCAAACCCAGGTGAGCGGCCCGATGACCGTGGCGGATTCCGGAACGGTGGCGAAGGAGTTCATGGCGAGGATGGTGGTGGGCGGCTCTATCGCCTCCTACACCTACGACAAAGCGAACAACTCCGCTGAGGTGAGCCTGTCGCTCGATGTGCGCGATATGAGCGCCGGCCGCACCCGCGTGGTGGCGGTGAACGGGACGTCTCAGGCGAGTAGTGTGGTCAGCACGGAACTCGCGCTGGCTACTGAAGCGGCTAACAACGCCGCCCTGAGCGCCGCCGCCGCCATCGGAGGAGTCACCGTTGAAACTTTGACCGCGCCCCCCGTAGCGCCTCCCGTGAAAGTGAAACGGAAGAGCAAAGGCGGCGGGATCGCCATCATTGCGGGCGTGGCGCTGCTCGCCATCATCCTCAGCTCCGGCAACCGGGGCAGCGGCGGCGGTTCGAGCAATGGGAACGGGAACACAGGCGGCAACAATCCGCCTCCCGCCCCCAACCTGTAACGCCCTCCCCGCTGCCAGCGACAATCCACTTCACCCTCAACGTCCCGGATCACCTTTGTGGTCCGGGACGTTGTCGTTGGGGGCCAGGTGAAGTTTCATGCCATGCCTTCACCTATGAAGAGCAGATTCCCTGTGACCTACAGGAATTCGCCGTGGGGCTGAACCCTTCGGCTATTGGCCTTCGGCCCAGTGTCCGCCTTCGCGGACACCTGTGACAGGATAGATCGTATCTGTGCTGAATTGATGGCATTGCACGCTGGCAATGTTCACTTCTGACGGGGAGCGTTGGCCTTGGGAGGCGTCCCCGCAGGGGGACGCTGGGCCGCAGGCCAATAGCCGAGGGCTTCAGCCCAACGGCTCGTTCCAGAGGCGCTTCCTGCATCCATTTCCACGGCTCAATCTGAAGACGCCAGGATACGGTTAAAACGGGTGAATCTCGCAGGCGAACCCGCAGCCAGATCTCCATGCGAAAACGCTCACACCGTTGCTTAGGCTTACAAAGTGAAATGTAGCCCCTAAAGAAGGAATGTTAGAAAATGAGAAAGGGATAGATCCCCGAAGGAATCCACCCCTTGTCCAGTGTTACGATTTATCCGTGGGTCACTCGCTGCCACCCGGTGGTGAGAAGTCCGGGGGAGGTGGTCCACCGGGGCCACCGTCCGCTGGAGGACCTCCAAACGGACCCGGAGAGGCGCCAGGGGCGTTGTCGCCAGATCTCACTTCCACGGGAGAGCCGCCGGTGTCGCCGGTTTTGGGTTGCGGCGCCGGGTTAACGGACGGAGGGCCGGGGGCTGCCGGGACGCTGGTCCCTCCCGGAGTGTTCGGCGTGATCATGCCGGCGCCGGTGTTGGCCGGTTCCAGCGGCGTCGGGAGGCCGAGTTTGAACCGGGGCGCGACTCTCAGGAGGTCCTGCTGGTTTTGCGTGAGGACGCTGGTCTGATCAATGGTGCGGACGACGTGAGGCGTGAGGAAAACCATCAGCTCGGTCTTCTGCTTCTGGTGGCTCTTCGAGCGAAACAGCGTGCCGAGGATCGGCAGGTCGCCGAGGATGGGGACCTTGTTGCGGCTTTTCGTCACGGAGTCGCGGATGAGGCCGCCGATGATGATCGTCTGGCCGTCCTGCGCCACCACGGTGGTGTCGGTGGAGCGGCGGGAGACAATCGGCGCGTTGAACGAGGTGAACCCCTGGAAGTCGTTGGCATCCTGGCTCACTTCAATGGTGACGAGGCCGTTGCCGGTGATGTGCGGCGTCACATCGAGGATGATGCCCACATCAAGATAACTGATGGAGTTGGAGGTGGAACCGGCGGCGTTGATAAACGTGTTGGAGATATAAGGGATTTGCTGACTGATATTGATCTGCGCCTGACGATTATTGGCCGTGAAGATGCGCGGCGTGGAAAGGATATTAAACCGGGAGTCAGTCTTCAACGCCTGGAGGATGGCGCTGAAGTTGTTCCCCACGATGGAGTATTTCAGGCCGGTGGGACTGATACCGGTTGGCGCGGTATCCACCGCCCCGCTTCCGGCGATCCCATTCTTAAGGTTCTGCTGCGTCCAGTTGAACTGAAAGCCGAGTTTATTGGTCTCGTCGAGGTTGGCTTCCACGATGACGGCTTCGATGAGGACCTGCTCCGGCGCGCGGTCCAGCGAGGCAAGGATGCGGTCAAGGGCTTCAATGGTGGCCGGGTCGCCATTGAAGATGATGCTGTTCGTGTTCACGTCGGGAGTCGCCTGGATGTTGCCGGTGGGGTCCACCACGTTGGTGACGGTCCCGCCGGTACCCCGCGAGGAGCGAACAGCGCCGGAGGTATTTCCCTGCGCCTGCGCGAGGAGCTGCCTCAATTGGGGCGCGGTCATGGAGAGCATTGGCTCATCCGGGGCGTTCATCGCGTCCGGGTCCTCCTCGTCCGGGCTGGCGGAGGCCGCCGCGTTGGCGGAGTACTGAGCCATGGAGAAGGGCGCCATGAAGGTCCCGTTCCGCAGGCGGCTGGGGCGATACGGCGCGTGCGAGTTCGAGGGGGCCGGGCCGCTCAAGGCCCCCTCGAACGGTTGAGACATCGCCTGCGCAATGGGATCGTCTCCCTCGCCGGTCCATGACGCCGTGCGGGCGGTGGGAACGCGAAGCGAGCCGTCAGTAGAACGATACACGGCGTCAGACGGTTCCAACTTCATGGCGGAAGGGATGCCGATGTCAATGCCGGAGCCGCCGTAGGAGTCGAGCGAGTTGCCGCGGAAGCTAAAGCCGCTGTTGTTGCCGCCGAAGCCGTTGTTGCGATTGTTGCCGCCGAAACCATTATTCCGGTTGTTATTGTTGTTGTTTCGATTGTTGTTCCGGTTGTTATTGTTGTTGTTATTCAGGCGATTGCGCGAGGTGTTGTTGTTATTGTTATTCCCGAAGAAGCTGTTGCGGTTGTTGTTGTTGCGCGAGCCGTACATCTGATTGAGGAGCTGGGCGACCTCGGTGGCGGAGGCGTTCTTCAGGTTCCGCACAAAGGTCGTGCTTTGAGGCTGCTGCGGCTTATCCAGTTCCTGGATCACATTCTGCACGAGGTCGAGCGACTCTTCGGAGGCCGTGACGATGAGCGAGTTCGTCTCCGCGTGGGCAACGACCTGGCCATTCGTCGCGGCGGATGACCCCATGCGGGCGTTCATGAAGGCGCGTCGTTCCAGGGGTATGCTGCCCGCCGAGCCGCTGGTCGCGCTGTTGGTGGCGGTGGCGAGGAGGACGTTGCTCACCACGCTGGCGAGGTCGGTCACGTTCAAATACTTCACCGGGAAGACCTGCGTCACCTGATTGCTGCCGACCGGCTTGTCGATCTGGTTGATCATGTCCTGAATTTGCGTGAGCTGGTCCGGCGGCCCGGTGGCGATTACCGAGTTGGAGTAGTCGTCGGCGGAGGCGCGGGCGAACGACGCCTGGGGCTGCGGCTGATTGTTGTTGTTATTGTTGTTGCCTCCCCGCCCCCGGTTGGCGGCCTGAGCGGCGTTCTTGTACAGGTCGTTCACGATGGAAGCGAGGGATTTCGCGCTGGCGTACTTCAACTGGAAGACCTGCGTCTTCTCATCGGAGCTACGCTCGCCCCGTCCGCCAGAGGGATTGCCGCCGGGGTTGGAGGTGTCCCCGCCGCCTCGGTTGCCGCGTCCGCCGCCACCGCCGCCCTTATTCACCACGCGCATCATCGTGGAGGAGCGGTCCAGGCGATAGCCTCGGCTGTCGAGGAGGGCGTCCAGCACCTTGATTGAATCGTCCACGGTCATGGGGCGCGGGCTGATGAGTGTGGCCGTGCCGGTGAGGCCGGGGTCCTTGATCACTGTGAGGCCGGTGATGACGCTGTAGAAGTTGAGGATTTGGTCCACCGGCGCGTCTCGGAAGTCCATCGTGACTTTAGACTGCGGACGGGCGCGCGGCAGTGACGTAAGGCGGGACTTCGGCGGCTCCTTGACTTTGGATTTGGCGGCGGGCGCAGCGGCCACCCGCACCGGAACGGGACGGGCGCGCGGAAGCGGTGCGGCGGGCGACAAGCCAGGAGACGCCAGCGCCGCCCCCGCGATCAACCCGACGATGAGAGCGTTGCGCCGGAGCGCCTCATGCGACAGTTCGGTTTTCATCATGTCCCTGACCCTCTCTGTATCGGATGCCAGCAGGTGGAGCGCAAGTCGGGTGGAGGAGTGACTGTTTCGGACGGCGCACCCGCATGGAAGGGGAAGGGACTCCGGTTCCACGCGGGTGCGTCAAATGTAAATAAGGTAGGGCAGGGGAGCCGGGAGAGTGACCTGCGAGGGTGAGCCGCTTATCCTGGAAACCCGCCGCCAGGGAAGCCGCCGGGAGGTGGTCCGCCATTGGGGAACCCTCCACCGGGAAAGCCGCCATTCCCTCCGCGATTGCCTCGGTTCCTGCGATTGCCCCGCCCGTTGTTGTTGTTTTGATTGGCGTTGTTGGCGTTGTTTTGGTTGTCGTTAATGGAACCGTTCACATCCTGAGCGGGAGCCTGAGCGTTATTCGCGGCCTGAGCGTTGTTCCCGTTGTTCGGGTTGTTTGAATTGTTCCCACCGCGTCGGGAAGCCCCAGGGGCGGGCGCGGGCGGGGCGCCACTCGTCTTGGGCATCGGAATCGCCTCGCCATTGGAAGCCACCACGATCAGGCGATCCGGGTAGACGGATTTTAGAACGCCCCCGGCCAGAGCCTCGCCGGAGCGGTAGTAGCCGTAATCCCCGGTGTCGGTCTGCACCAGGGCGAACGCCAGGCCGTCCACCGACACAGTGCCGATGTAACTCCATTTCGAGAGGGCCTGACTCTCCGCCGACTGGGGTGCGGCCTGGATCTCCATGCCATCAATCGGAGCGGGCATGAGGGAGCCGTCCGGCAGCCGGACCATCGTGTTCGTGCGGCGCTGAACCTGCGTGGTCACGAGCGGTTTGAACAGATTGTGCCCCAGCAGGGAAGAATAATCCTTCAGGGTGCGGGTGTCCGCGTCGCGAGGGGCCAGCAGGACGACCTTCGCCTCGTTGGAGGTTTTGGTTTTGGCGGGTATGGCGCTCTGGGGATTGTCCGTAAGGAAAAACAGGAGTCCAAACGCAGCGAGGGCGGCCCCCCCAATGAAGAGAAGGCGGCGCTTCGCCCTGTTGGGCAGCGCGGAAATGGGCGATTTGGATGGAACAGAGAGGGCTTTCATCAGAGTAGTGCTCCCCGGCCTGCTTTACTGGTTAATGGAAGCGCGTTCCGCATCAGAGCCTGTTATGGCGTTCGGAACTTTCCAACCAGTTAGACGGACACTATTCCCCTCGGTTACGGCGGAAGTCGGGGAGCGCAGTGTCGTCATCGCGTTCTTCTTCTATCGGATGCCGGAGGCATCTCACGATCAACGACCAAAGGAATGGCGCCCTCTGAGAGAGCCACAGGTCGCGTGGAACCGTCAGCGTCGGGTTCGCCGCCGGGGGATCAGCGAGGCGTTGAGAACAACTCCTCCTGAGCGGGAACGTGGAGAAGCGGCAGCCAGATGGTGAAGACGCTGCCTTTGTTCACCTGGCTTTCCACCTCAACGCGGCCCTCGTGACTGTCCACAATATGCTTCACAATGCTCAATCCGAGGCCGGTGCCGCCGGTTGCGCGGGAGCGAGCCTTGTCCACGCGGTAGAAGCGCTCGAAAATGCGCGTGAGGTCGTCGGCGGGGATGCCCAGGCCGGTGTCGGTGACGCGGAAGTAACAGACGTGCTCCCGAACGCCGCACTCCACATGGATAGTCCCACCGTCTGGCGTGTACTTCAGGGCGTTCTCCACCAGATTGGCGCCCATCCGTCGCAACGCTTCGCCATCCCCCCAGACCAGCGCGTCGTCGCAGGTGTCGGTATCCAGGGTCTGATCGCGTTGTTCGGCGGCGGGATGAAAGACTTCGGCGAGGGATCGAACCATGGCAGAGAGCGAGATCAGGTCTCGCGGAAGCCGTTCGGAGGGCGATTCAATGCGGGACAGTTCCAGCAGATCGTCCACCAGAGCGCCCAGGCGTTTGACTTCGTGGCCGAGGGTATCGAGAAATCGAGGGGAGGCGTCCGATTCAGTGTCGATTCCTCGCTGAAGGTTGGCGACCATGACGCTCATCGTGGCGAGAGGAGTCTTCAGTTCATGGCTGGCGTTGGCGACAAAATCACGGCGCACCCGTTCCAACTTGCGAATCTCGGTCAGGTCCTGAAACACCATTACGGCGCGGACGGGCGTTTCCCGCTCCCCGTGCACCGGAGTAATGTACACGCGCAGGCTTCGGGGGGAGGGCTGCCGGGTCTCAATCTCCGCTGACTCCTGAACGCCGGTGTGAAGCACGCGAGTCGTGAGGGCATCGAGCTCAGAGTTCATCACGGTGTCAAGGAGCGTGCGGCCCTCCGATTGCTCCGCCGAGCGTCCGAAGGTCGCCTCCGCGACGTTGTTCAGCAGGAGGACCCGCGCAAACGTATCCAGGACGACGACGCCATCAGCCATATGGGTCAGGGCGGCGCGCAAAGTGGCCTCGTTCGCATGCGCCGCCTGCGTCTGCTCATCCAGCGCGAAGGCGGTCTCGTTGAAGGTGCGGACCAGTTCCTCCGCCTCCGCAAAGGCAATCGCCCGCACGCGTCTTCGGGGGACTCCCGCCGATAGTTCGCGCATCGCCTGAATGAGCGGGGCAAAGGGGCGCAGGAAAGCCTTCAGAAGTAAGAAGGTGTAGAGGAGAAGCGCTAACTGCGCCGCCACGCCCAGCGCGACAAGACCCAAACGCGAAAGCGGCTGAAAGGCGCGCCCGTTGGGGCCGGGCAGGCCTACCCCCACGACCCAGAAGTAGATCAGGAGGAGGAGAAAGGCCCCAAAGGCGACCCTTCGGCGCAGGCTCCATCTCATGTCAGGTTGTTCTCAGGGCACGGTTTCCGCATCACAGCATTCCCTCCGGGGGTGGCTTCCGGCCCTGTTGAGGAGCGGGAGACGGGGCGGTTGAATCATGCGACCATCCCGTCGCTTAATGGTTTGACATCAGAGGCCGGTGGGGGCAAAATAATCTGGTGGACAGGTGTAAAATGGAACGCTTCCTCGCTTTTTCCGTCTCCGTCCAGGCGTTGACAGAGGGTGAAGGCGGCGCCCACGCGCTTCTGTCCGTTTTGCGCCCCTCGTTCGAGCGTGGAACCGTTCCACTATTTTACCTCCCGCTCAACGAAGTCATCACCTCAAAGCCTTACCCGAAGCAAAGACCCTGTTTCCTGCGGCAACGGCCTCCCGCGTCGCCACAGCGCCTGCATTTTCACACATTGATTGGAAGGAGTTTTCCCTATGGTTCGAGTCGGCATCAATGGTTTCGGTCGCATCGGTCGTATCTCTTACCGCGCCATGGTCGAGCGGTACGGCGATCAGATCGAGGTCGTCGCCATCAACGATCTCGTGGACGCGGAGACCAACGCGCACCTGCTTAAGTACGATACCAATTATGGACGGTTTGCCGCCGACGTGAAGGCCGATGGCAAAGACCTGATCGTCAACGGCAAGCGTATCAACGTGTTCGCCGAGAAGGACCCCGCCAACCTGCCCTGGGCCAGCGAAGGCGTGGACATCGTGCTGGAATCGACCGGCTTCTTCACCGACGCCACCAAAGCCGCCGCTCATATCTCCGCTGGCGCCAAAAAAGTGATCATCTCCGCGCCCGCCAAAAACGAAGATGTCACCCTCGTCCTCGGCGTCAACGACGAGATGTACGACCCCGCGAAACACAACATCGTCTCCAACGCCTCCTGCACCACCAACGGCCTCGCGCCGGTCGCCAAAATCCTTAATGACAATTGGGGCATCAACAAGGGTCTCCTCACCACCGTCCATGCCTACACCGGCACCCAACGGCTTGTGGACACCGCGTCCAAGGACCTCCGTGACGCTCGTGGCGCCGCGATGAACATCGTGCCGTCGGCGACCGGCGCGGCCAAGGCGGTCGGCCTCGTCATCCCGGAACTTCAGGGCAAGTTCGGCGGCATGGCATTCCGCGTCCCCACTTCCACCGTCTCTGTGATTGACTTCGTGGCGACGCTGAAGAAGGACACCAGCGTCAGCGAGATCAATGAGGCCATGAAAGCGGCGGCGGAAGGCCCGATGAAGGGGATTCTGGACTACATCAACGAGCCGCTCGTCTCCTCCGACATCAAGGGCGACCCGCACTCCTCCGTCTTCAGCCCGATGGACACCGTGACTGTCGGCGGCGACTTCGTCAAGGTCGTCTCCTGGTATGACAACGAGTGGGGCTACTCCAATCGCATCGCGGACCTGATGGTCTTCATGAACACGAAGGGTCTCTGATCCGTTAGATTCGTCGGGTCTCGCACACGACGCGCACGCCTGAAGCGCGAAGGCCCCGTCCCTCCTTCACCGGAGGGCGGGGCTTCCCCATAGAGGTGTAAAGGCCAACGGGCCTTTCGGGGAGCGCCCCGGTATGTTATGATAGACAGGGCGTCCGACGGCCGCTCATGGATTCGTTCGACCCTGCTCGTCTCATGGACTGGAGCGTTTCGTTGATTGCCAAGGGTTTGGAAGGTATGGAAGGCGAACTGGGCAGCAGTTATGATCTGGTGCTGCTGGCCGCTCAACGCGCGCGACAAATCCAGGAAGGCGCGCCTCCCCTTTTGAGAACCGCTTCCACTCACCCCCTTACGGTGGCGCTGGAAGAGATCACGGCGGGTCTCTATCCGCCTCCCGCCAAAGAGTCCCTCCCTCCCAAAGACCTCGACGAGGATTTCATTGACGCCGCCCTCGCCCTCCAGGGCCTGGAGAATGTGGCCAGCCGATTCGATTCCACGCTCCTTACGCTGCCCGATACTTCCGCCGAAGACGCCAGTCCGGTGAACCCTGTCCCTGAAGGCGCCGCCGAATCCCCCTCCTCCGGCGTTGTCATCCCTGATGTGGACGGGTAACGGGGTCCGCGTTGAGCGTTAAACAGGACTATTATCAGGCGCTTGGCCTGTCACGGGACGCCTCCCCGGAGGAGGTGAAAGCCGCCTACCGCAAGCTCGCGCGCCAGTATCATCCCGATGTGAACTCCGGTCATCCCGACTCCGAAGAGCGCTTTAAGGAGATCGGGGAGGCGTACGCGATCCTCTCCGACCCCGAAAAACGCCGTAAATACGACGCCTATGGACACGCGGGCCTCCGCGACGACGCGCCAGGTGGCTTCGCCGGCGGCATGGGCGGGGATGCGTTCGACACCCTCTTCGACCTCTTCTTCGAGGCCGCCGGTCAACGCGGGGGACGCTCCGCCGCCGCTCAGGGGGGCGTGGATGGACAGGACCTGCGCGCCGACATCCAGCTCACCCTGGAAGAGGTGATGACCGGCGCCCAAAAGACGGTCGAGCTGATGCGCGAGGCCGCCTGTGACACCTGCGGCGGCTCCGGCGCGAAACCCGGCACCGTGGTGGAACCCTGCTCCCGGTGTCGCGGCGCCGGGCAGGTGCGACAGACCCAATCCACCTTCCTCGGCTCGTTTTCGTCTGTCCGCCCATGCCCCGCGTGCGGCGGGAGCGGCGTCACCATTCCACAGCCGTGCGGCGACTGTCGGGGATCGGGGCGTCAGCGGAAGAAAGCGCAGACAACGGTGGAAATCCCGGCGGGCGTCGAAAGCGGGATGCAGATGCGGCTTGCCGGACAGGGAGACGCCGGCGCCAGAGGCGGACAGCCCGGCGATTTATTCATCGTCCTGAATGTCCGGCCTCATGAACAATTTGAACGGCGCGGCGCCGACCTGATCTGCGAATGGGACGTGACCGTGGCTCAGGCGGCCCTCGGCGCCACTATCGAAGTCCCCACTTTTGGCGATAGTGTCACGCTGAAAATACCGCCCGGCGCCCAGTCGGGCACGGTATTCACCCTCAAGGCTCACGGACTACCCAAATTGCAGGGACGCGGCATGGGAGACCTCCATGTGGCGGTGAACGTCGCCATCCCAACCCATCTGTCGCCGGATCAGCGGCAGGTGTATGAACTGCTCCGGCGCATGGAGCAGGGCGAACTCTTTGACACTCGCCTGCCGGATAAAGGCGAAGTCGGAGGCGCTGAATTCTCGCATCCCGCCGGTCTGTTCGATAAAATTCGGGATTTCCTGTCGGGAGGATAACCCTCGACATCTGCTGTCGGGAGGGTTACTCCCGCCGTCCAGGAAGGGTCAGGCCGCCGTGCGCTGGGTACGGATAGGGGTGGAATGCGCCGAGGGGGCGACAGATGCCGTGGCGGCGGCGCTCCTGGCGGAGGGGTGCGGCGGCACGGAGCATTCCGACGCGGGCGTGGCCGGGTATCTTCCCGTGGACGACACCCTCGAAGGCCGCCTCCTCTCCCTTCACGAACGCCTGGACGCCCTCCCGGCGGAGATGCAACCGACTCCTCCTGAAACCATTCTGACCTTCGTGCAGGAGGAAGACTGGGCCGAAGCATGGAAGGCTCACTTCCATCCGATCCCCATTGGCGAACGGCTCGTTGTCGCCCCCAGCTGGAGCGACTATATACCGTTGCCTCAGCAGGTCGTCGTGGAACTCGACCCAGGCATGGCGTTCGGTACCGGGGCGCACCCGACCACCCGGCTCTGCCTCGAAGCCCTGGAGCGCGGTCTGCACGGGGGCGAAACCGTGGTGGACTGGGGAACCGGGAGCGGATTGCTCGCCGTGGCCGCCGCTAAACTGGGAGCCGCGCGAGTCCTCGCCGGAGATGTGGACCCCCTGGCGGTGAGTATCGCCCGCGAGAACTGCGCCCGCAATGGCGTGGAGGGACGCGTTACTGTCGTGGAAGGGGAGTCGCCGGGCATCCTAAACGCGCAGGCCGACGTGACCGTGTGTAACATCCTCGCGGGAGTGATCATCGAGTTGGCCGAGGCGCTGGCCGATGTCACCCGGCCGGGCGGGCGGCTCATCGCCTCCGGGATCATTGACACCCGCGCCGAGGAGGTCAAATCCCGCCTAAGTGAAACCGGCTTTGACGTAGTGGAGACGCGAATCGAAGGCGAATGGGTCGCCATGATTGCTGTGAGGCGCCACGAATGAAGCGAGGGATGCCTCTCTCTGTTTTGCCGGACGCCCAGGCCGCCCTGGGAGAACGCGCATGATCGTGCGTCGGGAGGAGGGGCGCCTCTGGCTTTTCATGCAGACCGATCATGCGCGCGTCGCGGGAACGATCATCGCGCATTGGGGGAATGAGACGTTCGCAGCCCCTGTCGAGCGTCAGCGCGTCGCTCAGGCGATTGTTCACCACGATGATGGCTGGCTGGACTGGGAAACGCATCCCCGCGTGAACCGAAAAACCGATCGGCCTTTTCACTTTATGGAGATGCCCGGCGAGGAGACCCTCGATATCTGGTATCGAGGGCCGAAAATCGCGGGGGATGCCGATCCGTATCGGGGCATCCTGGCGAGCATGCATGGCTCCTGGCTCTTCTCCGCCCATCCGGCCGGCAAGGAGTACACCCCGGAACAACAGACCCGCGTCCACCACTACCTGGCGGACCAAAGCCTGCACAGGGAACGTCTCGCGGCCCGGCTGACGCGCGTCGAGCCGGAGGTGGGTCCTCAGCTCCTGGGTGGATTGGATCACGCCTACCAACTGCTGCAACTGAGCGATAACCTGTCACTCCGCTTCTGCGCGCAGCCACTGGCGGAAGGGCGACTGGAGGGCGCTCCCCGACGCGGGATGGACGACCTCGTGACGCTTCAGGTGTCTCCCCTGGACCGCTACACTCTCGCCATGACGCCGTGGCCCTTCGACACCCAGGAGATACTGCTCCCGTTTCCGTATTATGATCTTCCCGACCGACGCTACACCACCTGGACGGATTTATCAGAAACGTTGCGATCTGCGGGATTATCGGTCTTGACGGTTCGCCTGACAATGGGGAAAAATTGAAGGCTCTGGCCGGTTATCCGAGGAAGGAATTGAGCGGCTTGCATAGAAACTGATGCAAAGAGGTGGAGGGCAAGGTTTCCAGAGGACGTTTTGTGGGAAAGTAAACAAAGGGAGCAGGATTCTCCGCTTACGCCGTTGAAGCAGGCACTGCTACACTTAGGTGAGGTTGCCCCCCAGCGCCTTCCTTGAAATAAGGTCGGCTGCCGTTCGGTTCAAACAGGAGGGATCCTCAGTCGGAGGTTTCCAGTGTCCATTAGTCAGGGAGGAGCCGTCCATTCCGCATGGATTCTCGTCTTTGTACAAATGAAAGTATCAGATAGTTCCTAATCGGTCCAAAAGCAGGGTAACAGGCGAGGCGCCAGAGGGTTGAAGCCCAACCCTCTTTCGCCTCTCCTGGCGAAACGGTTGTGGCGCAGGGGGGTCTATAACAGCGTCCGCGGTAACGAGGGAACGCTGGATACCGGATGGCGGCGCCATGCACGTTGGCCTGCTCGCCGGTCTCCCGGTGATCCTTTCCGGAGCCGCACTCCCCGCGCAAATGTGTGTTGACGGATCGCGAAGAACGTTGTCGTTGTCCGGCGCCCCCGCGTCTTCTTTCAGAGAGGGAGTCCGAACCAGTGAACAAACTGTTCGTATGCGTAGCCGCTGGCCTGGCGTGTGCCGCGCCATCCATGGCTCAAAACATCAGCGTCACCCAAAACCAAATGGGAGCCGTTGAGAGGAACAATCCCGTTCATGTGTGCGCCACAGTGGACGCCAATGTGAAGAACGTCGCGGGCTACAAGCTGACCTTCACATTCCCCATGAATTGGGAAGTCAAAATCCCCGATGACGCCAACCCGACCGACTACACCACCGCTTTCACGCTCGGCTCCGCCGCGCCCGCCAACGCCCAGCTGGCCGTGAACTACAATAAAACCACACACCAACTCATCGCGGGATTGACCGGCCCCAGCGGCATGGACGGTCCCGGCGTGGTCGGCTGCTTCGATCTCGTCCCTACCACCGAAGCCGCCGGAGGCGCGCTCACGCTGGCCGCCGAAGCCAATGACCCCCTCCTCAACGATGTAACACTGACGGCGACAGGCAGCAGTCTGATGGGCAACGCCTGCCCCTCCGGCGCCAACGCATCCGGCGATCTCGATGTGGTGGATGTCTTCAGCCC
>JBBRGS010000084.1:0-14566 GCA_038240635.1 Armatimonadota bacterium | reverse complement strand
GCTTCACCAGAATGTCCAGCGCGGCGCGATACCGGGCCGTCACCGCCGCAAATTCCTCGCGGGGAGCGGAAGAGGCGTCGTCGAGGGGCGGTTCGAGAGGTGGAACTAAAGGAACGGTCATGCGCTTCTCCCGGTCAGCCTAAATGGACTCGCGCGAAGGGGGCGGCGGGGACGATGCATCGTCGGCTGCGAACGGCTGTTTCTGTAGAGGAGACCCTCAGGCGACTCAGTCGTGAAGGCACAAACCGTCAATCATGGTCGCCGTTGAACCGAATTCGTGATACTATCGTTCCATAGGCGAACGCTCCTCAATCTATCATCACAAACGTTCAATCCCAAACATAAGTTCCCCAAAATCCTCCTATGAGTCTCTCCACCCCTGAAGCGCCCTCCGCCAAAGCCACCCTCGTGATCCCGCCGCCCGCGCCCCGGCGCCGCCTGAAGTGGCTCGCCATCGGCCTCCTCGTTCTGTTGCTGCTCGGCGTCCTCGGCTGGCTCGGCTACCGGAAACTGCGCGCCCCCGCCGCCGACAAAACCCACTGGATCGTCGCCACCGTCGGCATTGTGGAAACCAAAGTAACCGAGACCGGCGCCATCGAGCCACTGAAGAAAGTCGAAGTGAAGTCGAAGGTCGGCGGGCGCGTCACGGCGCTCTACGCCCAGGAAGGCGCATCGGTCACGGCGGGCCAGCTCCTCGCCACCATTGAGCCGACCGAGATCAACAGCCAGGTGGCCCAGATTCGCGCCCAGCTCGACGGCGTGCGCGCCCGCTACGACCGCGCCGTTCGCACCGTGCCGTATCAAAGCGACCAGACGCGCTCGTCCATCACCAGCGCCCGCGAAGCCCTCCGCCAGGCCGAATCCCGCCTCAAGGTCGCGCGGGAAGAGAGCGACAGTCAGCCACAGCTGACTCGCTCCTCCGTCGCGCAGGCGCAGGCGGGCCTCGACACCGCGCGCGACGCCCTCGCCCTCCTGAAGAACTCCACCCAGCCCCAGGCCGAGGTGCAGGCGCAGTCCGGCTTTGACGACACCCAGGCGAACGTCAACGCGCTCACCCGCGACCTTCAGCGGCAGCGCAACCTGCTGGCGAAGGGGTACGTCGCCGGGCAGGACGTAGAGACCGCCGAGGCGTCCCTCGCCTCCGCCATCGCGCGCAGGGATCAGGCGAAGAAGCGCCTCGATGTGCTGGGCGAACAGCATCGCCTCGAAGTCGCCGACGCCGAAAGCCGGGTCCGCCAGGCGCAGGCGGCCCTGAACAGCGCCCGCGCGGGAGCATCGGCTGTCCCGATCAAGCGCCACGGGGTGGACTCCGCTGTCGCCGCCGTCAAAGCCGCCAGAGCGCAACTGCTGGGCGCTACCTCCGGGACCCGGCAGGACCAGATGCGCCAGGACGATGTTGCCGAAGCCAAAGCGTCGGTCGTCCAACTCGAAAACCAGCTCCGCGAGGTCGAGGTTCGGCAGAAGGACACCCGCATCCTCGCCCCGCAAAGCGGTGTGGTGACGCGCCGTTATATGGAAGCCGGGGAACTCATCTCCTCCGGCGTCAACTCCTTCTCGGCGGGCACCCCCGTGATGCAGATCGCGGACCTGTCGCAGATGCTCGTCAAAATCAGCGTCAACGAGGTGGACGTGCATAAGATCAGGCCCGCGCTGCCGGTGGACATCACCATTGACGGCGCGAAAGGCGCGGTCTTCACCGGGCACGTCCGCAAAGTGGCCCCCGCCGCCGTCGCCGCCGACCAGGGCGCCCAGAACAACAACGGCGTCATCCGCTTCGCCGTGGAGGTGCTGGTGGACCACCCCGACTCCCGCCTAAAGCCTGGAATGAGCGCCAAGTGCGCCCTCATCGTGGCCCGCAAGCCGAACGTCCTGCGCCTCCCCCTGAACGCGGTGAAAGGCACAGGATCGAAGACGAAGGTGGACCTCCCCACCGGCGCGCTCGACGAGAAGGGCGCGCCCAAAACCGTGGAGCGCCCCATCACCGTTGGCCTACGCGGCGACACCTACCTCGAAGTCTTAAGCGGCCTGAAGAAGGGCGAGAAGGTGAAGCCTCAGCCGTTCACCGGGCCGCCCCGCAAAGCGATTGAGATGAACTTCTAAGCCATGGTCTTCTTCACCAGCCTCGGCACCGCCCTGTTCAACCTGCGGGCGAACAAACTCCGCACCATGCTCACCATGCTCGGCGTCATCATTGGCGTCAGCGCGGTCATCGTTATGGTCAGCATCGTGGAGGGCGCACGGTCGCAGGTCGTCTCGGAGTTCCAGCGGCTCGGCTCGCAACTGATCATCATCGTCTACGCGCCCAATCAGGAGGACCAGAAGAAGACGACCCGCCGCATTCCCGGCCTCACGATGGATGACGTGCGCGCCATTCAGGCGGATTGCGACCTGGTGAAGAACATCTCCGCCGAACTCCCCATGCAGCAGGAAGTCCCGGCGAAGTACCTGAACAAGGAATCCCCCGTGAAGCCCGACGGCGTGGAGCCGGACTTCACCACGCTGCGGAACGCGCCCGTGGCGCTGGGCCGCTTCCTGAGCCAGGAGGATGTGGACACCTGGGCGAAAGTCGCCGTCCTCGGCGAAAAGGTGCGGAAGGACTTATTCGGGCGCGCCGACCCCATCGGCAAGGACATCGAAGTGGCGGGGTCCAGCCTCACCGTCATAGGCGTGCTGGCGCCCAAGGGCCGCTCCGGCGGGGACGACGCCGACCGCGCGATCTACGTGCCCATCACCTCCATCCAGAAGCGGTACGTCGGCAGCGAACTCGTCGGCGTCATCTGGGCGCAGCCGACCGACCCGGCGCAACTGGAGGGCGCAATGGATCAAATCTGGACCACGCTGATGGCGCGACACGACAACCTGCCGGGCTTTCGCGTGGACAGCCAGGAGAATATCCTGAACTCCATCGGGCGCATCCTCACCATCTTCGGCCTTGTGCTGGGCGGGGTGGCGGGGCTGGCGCTGCTCGTGGGTGGCATCGGCATCATGAATATCATGCTCGTCTCCGTGACGGAGCGCACCCGCGAGATCGGCATCCGCAAGGCCGTCGGCGCCAAGCGGAAGGACATCCTCGCCCAGTTCCTCATCGAATCGGCCACCGTCTCCGCCATGGGCGGACTGATCGGCATCGGCCTGGGGGCGGGCGTGTCGTACGCGATTGGCGCGGTCACGAAGCTCTTCATGAAGAACACCGGCCCTGGAGGGGAATCCGGCATCGCGATCCACCTGCCGCTTTGGGCGGTGCTGGGAGCGTTCGCGTTCTCGGCGGCGGTCGGGATCATCTCCGGGATCTACCCGGCGATCCGGGCCGCGCGCCTCGATCCGATTCAGGCTCTCCGCCACGAATAGGGGAATCAGAGATTCGCCGCCTGGACATGTTTAGGATGTTTGGAGATGGGGAAAACTATAACGCCGAACGTAGTGGGATGGAGGCCCCACTGCCAAGGCGCTTTCGGCGCTCCGGGGCTTGCTCCGGGGCGCCGCCCTAGCTACGCTGTCTCTGACGCCGCCGCACCTTCTCGCGGGATGAGACTACTTGCGTTCACCATAAAAGAGCAGGGTGCGGGAGAACTCGGTTTTGTAGCCCGCGTAGGTTTGCGCGGTAGCGTGGAAGCGATACCCCATCCCTGGCGCGAGGGCGTTGCTCATCACCGGAATGGAAATCTCTTCGGTAGCGCCGGGGGCAATGGGGCCAAACTCCGCCGACACCTGATTCTGCAGCAGCCGGTCGTCGTTCTTCAGCTCCACGCGGCCCCGCTCCACCCGCGCCTTCAGGCGGTTCGTTACGCGGAATTTCACGGCTCCGGCAGCCATGTCGGGCAGCATCTCCACGTCAATCGGCTTCTTCACCGTCACGGAGAGTTTCGCGGCGTACTCCCCATCGCGGTCCACGTAGTAGGTGAGAGGGAGTGGGTAACTCCCCGATTTCGCGTCGGCGTCGGCCTGTACACGGGTGTACCATTTGGCGCCCCACGCGGGCATCGGGCCGTCCCACTGCGGCTGGGAGAGTTGCAGGCTGTCGGGCGCCTTGAGCGATGCGGACGCGATGGTGGGGTGGCCATACGGGTTCTTCAGCGCCAGTTCGAGGATGAGAACCTCGCCGGGACCGAGTTCCATCGTCTCCGGAGTGAGTTTGATCACCGCGCGGGCGTCTCCTACCGGCGCCTGACGCGTTCGACGCGCAGGAGTCCGGGCGCCCCATGCGACGCTCCCCATGACGATGCCCAGGAGCAATGCCACCCCACTCCACCGCTCTGACTTCCGCATCCGGTTCCCTCCTTCTGAAGAACAATGGGCCGACACTCCCCCTGAATTTGACTTTTCAGGGGGTGCCGGGTTCCGGGCAACAAATCGGAGGGAGCCTGCGCCGCCCGCCCCCTGTCCCCAACATAACACACAATGGACGGGGAAAGCCGGACGCGCCTCACGCCGTCCCCGCTTCCCCGCGAAGGAGCAGCGTCATGTCCCTCCCGTCCCCCGTTCCCCGCCGACGCGCCCGCTGGGTGGGCCTCGGCCTCGCGTCAGCTCTCGCCCTGGGCGCGTACCCCACTGCCCGCGCGCTGGACTTCGGCAGCGCCATCAAGTTGTTTGGCGTCGGGTTCGCCGTCAAACAGTTTGGCGGCCAGATCAACTCGTTCCTCAACACCATTTTGGCCCAAAAAGGCGCCGCGACGAAAGACGCCACCAAGGTTGTGCCGATCATCTCCATCGGTAAGGGCGGCTACATCGGCGCCGCGCAGGTGATGGGACCTGAAGCCACGCTCAGTACCGTGAAGGCCGTGGGGCAGGGCGAACTCGGTTTCGGCGGCTCGACCTTCCGGCTCAAGGCCCTCATCCCCATCAACACCACCAACCCGACCAAGGGCATGAAGCGCGTCTCCGGCGTCGGCGTCTCGGCCATCATTGACCTGAAGCTTTAAGGAGGCCCGTTATGAAGCAGACCCAACGTAACCCTCGCGTCGCACTGGCGGGGCTGGGGCTGACCGCCCTCCTCGTGGCGCCGCTGGTCACACCGCTCACCCCCATGGGCGACGCCTTCATCACCCGCGTCGCTCACGCCGCCACCCGCGCCCGCGTGGGCCGCGCCGCATGGGACGACCTGGAGCCGAACCTTCGCTCGAAGTTCGTTCCCGTGCTGAGCGGGGGTAACGGCGTACGGATTGGCATGGCGCAGGTGACCGGCCCCGAAGCCGATGTCAACGACGTGAAAGCCGTCGCCGAGCTGGAAACGGAATGGAAGCACGCGGCCCGCGCCCGGCTCTATATTCCCATCTCGGACCTGAACGTGCTGAAGGGCATCAACCGGGTTCCCCGCGTCGGCGTGAGCGGCATGGCCGATGTCCGGCTGAAGTTCTGATTCGGGCGAGGCGCGCCGCCGTGGCATGAGCGCTCTATTCAGGCCGACGCATGGTTCCTTGTGTTTCGGAGGAGAAGTTGCCACATTTACCATGACCCTTCCTCTCAAGGGTGTCACGCCCCGCTCGGTCGGCCTCCGCGCGGGGCATTTTCGTCTCAACCGGTCTTATCTCCTGCCAGACAGGCCTCTATCCGCTTCAGGCAGGAACGCATCAGTTCCGCCTCCCACGCGGGCCGCTCCGGCGCCTGGGGATGTGTCCGCCCGGTGGGAATGAGGCCACGCTCCCGAAGGAAGACCGCCGCCGAATGCTTGTAGGCGGGCACCGGGGGCCGAAACGCCACGTTGCCCAGGTCCTGCAGGGCGTCGTGGAGCGCGAAATAAGCCGTGTCGCCCGCCTCCCACGCGCGATCCCGCGCCGCAAACGCCTCCGGGTGAAACGTCGCCAGGCCGAGCAGATAGTCGCTGCCGTATTCGATCATATCGATGCCGAGATCGTTGCCGGTGTAAATCGTGAAGTCGGGCCGCTCCCGGTCGCGGAGAGCGAGGCGGTCCAGTTCCGTCAGCCGATCCAGCGACGAGTGCTTCATCCCGGTGAAGGCGGGGATGCCCATGATCCCGCGAACGGTCTCCTCGTCCCAGATGACGCCATTGGGCGCGAAGACCGGCCCCAGTTCAAACGCGAGGGCTTCCGGCGCCCCGTCCACCGCCTGGCGATACGTCTCCACCGTCTCTCGCGCGGGCCGTCCGTGCAACCGCGCCGTCTGAAACAGGATGGGCGTCCCTCCGCAGGCGAGAATCGCTTCCACCTCGCGGCGGTAGAGCGAGACGGGATCGCCCTCCTCCCGCTCGATGTACGCCCCGGCCACAAAGGGGACGCCCGGCCCCAGCGCCTCCCGCGCGAGGGCGAGGACCCGCGCCTTCTCCTCGCTCGTCAGCAGATTGACGTAGCCGGTGTCCATATTCACGGCGCAGCCCAGCCCCGCCGCGTGAGTCCGCCGGAGGTGGGCGACAAACGCCTCCTCGGCCAGCGCGCCGTGAGCGTCAACCGGCAGGAGGGCCGCCGCGATCCCTCGCACGCGACGGCGCGGTTTCACGCGGGTGAGAACCTGTTCCAGCGGCGAGAGCGAGGATGTCTCAGGCAAGGGCGTTCTCCCGAATGAGTGAGGCGGAATGACTCTGTTGGTGCGCGTCGAAGGGGGCGGTACGGTTTTGACGGCGCCTCGATGAAACCTCGGAGCCGCCCCGCGCTCTAACCCGTTACCCCGTCACTCGCCCCTTTTCGTTCCCGCCCGGAGTCTCCTCCATGAATCTCTCCCCCCGCCGCGCTCTTATCGCCGCGCTCCTCGTGACTCTGATCGCTCCCGCAGCTCTCCCTACGAAGGCCGCGCGGAAGCCCCGCGAGGTCCGCTGGACGAAAATCGTCCTCGATACGAAGTTTCGGGCGGAGGGCGCTTCCGTCGCCGACGTGAACCGCGACGGCAAGATGGATGTCCTCGCGGGCAATCTTTGGTATGAAGCGCCAAACTGGACGCCCCACGAGATTCGCTCGGCGCCGCCGCTCGACCCGGCGACCCAGTACTCCAACGTCTTCCATGCATGGGCGATGGACGTGGACCGCGACGGCTGGGCCGACGAGGTCATCATCGGCTTCCCCGGCGAGGCGGCCTCATGGCTCCGCAACCCCGGCAAAGCGGGGGGCGAATGGAAGGAGACGCGCATCTCCGACACCGCCGGAAACGAAAGCCCGCTCTTCACCGATGTGAACGGCGACGGACGCCCCGATCTCGTCTACAGCGAAGACGAATCGGTCATGACCTGGCGTCGCCCCGACCCGACCTCCCCTTCCGGCTTCACCCAAACGGTGGTGAGCGAAAAGGGTGGCGCAAACACGACTCGCTTCGCGCATGGCCTCGGCGTCGGTGACATCAACGGCGACGGGCGCGCGGACATCCTCTGCCCCAAAGGGTACTGGCTCGCGCCCAAGGACCCAACAACCGGCCCGTGGCGCTTCATCGCCGCCGACCTCGGCCCCGAAAGCGCCCACATGTTCACACAGGACTTCGATGGCGACGGAGACGCCGACGTGATCGCCTCATCCGCGCACGACTTCGGCGTCTGGTGGTACGAACAGACCGGGGACGCCGAGCATCCGAAATTCGTCCAGCATCTCATTGATAAGACGATCTCCGAGACGCACGCTCTCGTGAAGGTTGACATCAACGGCGACGGCCAGCCCGACTTCGTGACCGGCAAGCGGTGGTGGGCGCACGGTCCCAACGGTGACGTAGATCCCAACGGCCCCGCGCTCCTCGTCTGGTACGAGTACCACCGCGATGGGAAGACTGTGACGTGGACGCGCCACGAGGTGGACGGAGACTCCGGCGTGGGCACGCAGTTCACCGTGGCCGACGTGAACCGGGACCGAAAGCCGGACATCATCGTGAGCAACAAGAAGGGTGTCTTCGTCTTTCTGCAGCGGTGACATCCGTCGCCGGAGGCTATGAAACAGACGTCCCTCGCGCACCAGGGACACTTCATTCACGAGTGTCCCTGGTGCGCGCCCCGCCGCATTGCCCCTGAAGCGCGAGGGCGGTATAATCGTTTCAATCCCTGACCGTTTGTTTCCATTCACACGAGGTGATTCCATCACGGAACTTGATGCCGATTCCCCGGCGGCTTCCAGGAGGTTTGCATGAGCGACAAATTCGCAAAGGTCGGCCTCACCTTCGATGACGTGCTCCTGATCCCCGCCGCCTCGCGCCTCCTCCCCAGCGAAGTCTCCACGCGAAGTCAACTCACCGCCGGCATCAGCCTCAACATCCCCATCGTCTCCGCCGCCATGGACACCGTGACCGAAGCCCGCATGGCCATCGCGCTGGCGAGGGAAGGAGGTATCGGCGTCATCCATCGCAACATGAGCATAGAGGAGCAGGCCACCGAAGTGGACAAGGTGAAGCGCTCCGAAGCGGGCATGATTGTGGACCCGATCACCCTCAGCCCGCACGCCAAACTGCGCGACGCCCTCGAAGTGATGGAGCGGTACCACATCTCCGGCGTCCCCATCACCGAGCATGGCCGCGCGGAGAACGACCGCCTCATCGGCATCCTCACCAACCGCGACATCCGCTTTGAGGACGACCCCGAACGCATCGTCAGCGACCTCATGACGCGCGACGGCCTCGTCACCTGCCCGGTGGGCACCACTCTGGAGCAGGCGCAGGAGATTCTGCGGGCGCACAAAGTGGAGAAATTGCCCGTGGTGGATGAGAATTTTCATCTCAAGGGCCTCATTACCGTCAAGGACATCCAGAAGAAAGTGATGTTCCCCAACGCCACCAAGGACCACCGAGGCCGCCTCCGCGTGGCCGCCGCCGTTGGCGTGGGGCGCGACGCCATGAACCGGGCGCACGCGCTGGTGAACGCCCAGGCCGACCTGCTGGTGGTGGACACCGCACACGGCCATGCGGCGGCGGTGCTGGAGACGGTGCGCCGCATTAAACACGATTTCAACATCCCGATCATCGCGGGCAACATCGCCACCGCCGACGCCGTGGACGCTCTCGCCGAAGCGGGCGCCGACGCCGTGAAGGTCGGCGTGGGGCCAGGCTCCATCTGCACCACGCGCGTGGTCGCCGGGGCGGGGGTGCCGCAGGTCACGGCTATCTACGACTGCGCCCGCGCCGCCCAGCGCCACGGCATCCCTGTCATCGCGGACGGCGGCATCCAGTACTCCGGCGATCTCGCCAAGGCCATCGCCGCCGGAGCCGACTGCGTGATGCTCGGTAGCCTGCTCGCGGGCGTGGAGGAAAGCCCCGGCGATGTCGTCGTCTACCAGGGCGAACATTTCAAGGAGTATCGCGGGATGGGCAGCATCGGCGCGATGAAACAGCGGTTCAGCTCCGACCGGTACTTCCAGGAAGGCGTGGACCTCGGCAAAATGGTCCCCGAAGGCATCGAAGGCCGTGTGCCTTACAAGGGCAGCCTCTCCAGCCTGATTTATCAACTCGTCGGCGGCCTGCGGAGCGGTATGGGGTACTGCGGCGCCGAAACCATCCAGGAGATGAAGGAAAGCACGCGCTTCGTGCAGATCACCGGGGCGAGCCTCCGCGAAAGCCACCCCCACGACGTGATGATCACCAAGGAAGCGCCCAACTACTCCATTCGCTAGCGTCCCGCCCCTGACGCTCTTCAGGCCCTGGGGTCGGACGGTTCGCGGAGTGGCGCGCTCCATCCGGGGAGATTCCTTCGACTCCCTCTGTTCCCTCTCCCCATCGTCTCGCGCATGACTCATGGCCTTTCAATCGCTCAATCTGGACCCCCGCCTCGTCGAGCAAACACTCGAACAGGCGTTGCGTCGTCTCCCCGGCTACGAACCCCGCTCCGAGCAGGTCCGCATGGCGCAGGCGGTCGCCGCCGCGATTTCGGACGGGCGGCATCTGCTGGTGGAAGCGGGCACCGGCTGCGGCAAAACGATGGCGTACCTCCTCCCGGCGCTGATGTCGGGGCAGCGCGTGGTGGTCTCCACGCACACCCTCGCCCTGCAAGGCCAGCTCGCGGAGAAGGACCTGCTCTTCCTTCAGGGCGTCTTCCCGCGCCCATTTAAGTTCGCCGTCGCCAAAGGGCGGGGCAATTACCTCTGCCCTATCAAGCTCCGCGAGGCCGAGCGGTTCGTCGGCCCTGACAGCCCCGACGCCGGTACGCTGAAGTTGCTGCGCGGGATGTGGGAGAAAGGCGAGTGGAACGGCGACGTGGGGGAGCTCCCCTTCAACGTGAACCCCCGCTTCTGGGCCGAGGAACTGGCATCCAACGGCGAAGACTGTCACGCCGGACGGTGCGTCGGCATGGAGAAGTGCTGCTTCCGCAAGGCCCGCCGCGCCTGCGAGGAAGCCGACATCATCATCGCCAATCACGCGCTCTACTTCACCAACCTCATCACCGAGGGGATGGTCCTCCCCGAACACGAACTGGTCATCTTCGATGAGGCGCACCACCTGGAGGAGGTCGCCACCCGCGCCTACGCCATCGAAATCCCGCGCTGGTCCACCCGCAACCTGATCAAAAAGGTCGAGCGGCGCACGGAGACGCTGCCTCCGCGCCTGAGCCACGCGCTGCTCAAGGCCGACGATGAGATGCTGGAGTGGGTGGAGGGCAAGCGGTGGCGAAACCAACTCCTGCGCGATGAAGACGATCTGCCCGTCCTCTCCGCCGGCTACAGCGAAGCCCTCGAGCAGCTCAATCAGTGGCTGAAGGAGCTCAATCCCGAATCGCTGCAACTGTTCGCCGACTCGCCGGATTCCGCTAAAACGCAGGCGAAGGCGCTTCAGGAGACGCTGATGAGCCAGGTCGGCGGCCTCAAGGGGCGCTGGATACACTTCTCGGAACTGCCCACCGAGGCCGAAGGGTATGTCACCTGGCTGGAGTCGGATCGCAACCGGGAGAATTTCACGCTCCAGTCGGCGCCGCTAAAGGTGGCGGAAATCCTCGCGCAGAAACTCTGGCCGGAGAAGCAGGCGATCCTCACCTCCGCCACCCTGGCCGTGAATGGTTCGTTCGAGTACCTCCGGAGTCGGCTGGGGTTCAGCGTTAGCGGCCAACCGTCCCCCGCCGCCCAGGCGACAGCGCCGCCCGCAACGGAGATTCCCACGGTTCGCTCCAAACTGTCCGACGAACTCAAAGCCGCGTTGGGCGCCGCAGCCAGTCCACCGAACGCCTCGCTCACCTCGATGGAACCGGAAGAGATGCTCGTCGGGTCGCCGTTTCACTTCGAGGAGCAGGCGCTGCTCTTCTTCCCCCGGCATCTCCCTCAGCCGAACGACCCCGGCTACAACGCCGCGCTCGCCCCCGTCGTGCAGGACCTGCTGATGCGGACGCAGGGGCGCGCCTTCGTGCTGTTCACCTCGTATCGGTCGCTGCGGGAAGTGGTGGAGGCGCTAAGGCCGAAGCTGCCGTTCCCGTGCCGCAGCCAGGAGGAGCTGCCGCGCGGCGCCCTCCTTGAATGGTTCCGCTCCACTCCCAACGCGGTCCTCTTCGCCACGTCCAGCTTCTGGGAAGGCGTGGACGTGCCGGGGCAGGCTCTCTCGTGCGTTATCATTGACCGGATGCCGTTCGCGCACCCGGACGACCCCATCGTGCAGGCGACGACCGACGCCCTCAAGCGGGAAGGCCGCGACTGGTTCACCGAATATTCACTCCCCCGCGCCATCCTCACGCTCAAGCAGGGGTTTGGACGCCTCATCCGCACCAAAAACGACCGGGGCGTCGTCGCCCTGTGCGACCCTCGTCTGCTGGTGAAGCCGTATGGGAAGACCGTGGTGAAGAGCCTGCCTCCCGCCCGCCGCATCTTCACGCTCAACAACGGCGACGTGGAACAACTGCTGGCGGACGAACCCGCGCAGGGGGAAGCAGCGCCGGCGCTCGCGTCCGCCGTCGCAACCTGCGCTCCGAACAACGAAAGCGGCTGATCCTTGCTCAGGCCGACCGTCTGCGGCATTATCTGAAGCGGCGCCTCTCTCCACCCCCAGGCGCCTCTCTCCACCCCCAGGCGCCTTCTGCGCCACATACGCGCTTTTCCGCCGAGCCTCCCCGATTACCGTCATGAGGAACCTGACTTGACCAATGAAGAAATTCTCCGCCGAGAGGAAGCCGAACGTCGCGCTTACCAGGAGATCGGCGCGCATGGCCGCTCCGCCCGCGAAGATAAGGACCTGGTTCTCGATCCTGACGATGTGGCGCGGTATCGGAGCGTCGCCGAAGGCCGCGCCCCCGTCCGCACGCCGCTGGAGCAGATGATCGTGTGGGCGTTTCCCCTCGCCGGGAAGTCAGTCCTGGAGGTGTGCGGCCACGATGGCGAGTACGCCACCCTGCTCGCGCTGCTCGGCGCCACCGTGACCTCCGTGGACATCGCGGAGCCGCTGGTGGAGCAGGCCCGCCGCCGCGCCGCCATGAACGGTGTGACCGACCGCCTCACCGCGCGGGTGATGTCCGTTCATGAGATGGAGTTTGAGGACAACGCCTTCGATCTCGTCTTCGGGAAAGCCGCGCTGCATCACCTGGACCTGAACCTGTCCAGCCACGAGATTTTCCGCGTGATGAAGCCCGGCGGCTCCGGCGTCTTCAGCGAGCCGGTGGAACTGTCGCGCGGCCTGGGACAATTGCGGAAACTCATCCCCGTGAAGGTGGACCGGGAGACCCCCGACGAACGCCAACTGACCCGCGCCGACCTGGAAACCTTCACCGCGCCGTTTGGCCACACGGAGAACGCCTACTTCCGCATGTTCAGCCGCCTCCAGCGCGTGATCCCCGGCGCCTACAGCCGTCTGTGCGACTGGGACGCCCGCCTTCTCCAACGCTTCCCGTCGCTGGAGAAGTGGGCGGGCACGTGCGTCTTCCGCGTGAGCAAGTAGCGCAGGCCCAGGGCGCGCAACTCTACGGCGCGGGAGCCTGTGGCGCGGAGGACGGGGACGGAGCGGAGGGCGGGGACGGAGCGGCGGTCGCGTCCTGGGGCGCCGGTGAGGTCAATGGCAGCAGCGCCCAGACGCTTCGATTGGCGGTGGTGTACTGCCACGACGGCGTGAAGGTGATCGAATTGCCGCGCAACTCGCCCGCCCCGGCGGCGCTCTCCATCCAGCCGGTCGGTTCCCCCGCGCGATCCCGATCATTGAGCTTGAACGCGAAGTGGAACGGCTTCTCCTTCGCGATCCCAGTGAGCTCGCTCCAGGGGATGCCGATCTCGTAGGTGGTGATTTCGCCCACGTCGTCCCGCTTCGCCGCGAACCGCGCCACGTTCGTCAGACCGAGGCCCGCCGTTGGATTGGTGGGGTACACGGTCAGGGCCGGGGATTTGGGAGACTGAAGGCGGAACGCCTCCGGTCCCTGCGGGGTGAGGGCGAAGAGGAACTCATGGGTCGTCTCGGAGAGGAGGCCCCGCCCGGCGTACGGCGCGTCGAGCGGCTTCACCCGCGCGGCGTCCGGGTCGTCGTCGGAGCCAAAGGCGACCTGAAGGCTGTCGTTACTCCAGGGTTGGGCATACGGGTCCGCCGTCACGCTCGCCGCCGTGTGTACGTTGTCGGCCACGCGCGCCGCGATGTAGAAGTACAGGTCATCGTAAGCGGTCATCACGGTGGCGCTCAGGTTGCCGGGGGTCCACGCCTTCGTATAAGTCTCCGCCTCCCAGGGGGAGAGAAAGGCCTTCGTGTCGGCGTGGAGCGCGGGCGCGTCGGCGGGCCACTCGGAGAGGTCGCCGTCCACGTTGGGTGTGGTCGGAGTCGCCACCGCGAGGGCCAGCGTTTGCTCGCGACGGGCGCGCCACTCCGGCCCCTTGAGTCGCACGAGGAGGCTGGAGACGCCCCGATGGCGGGAGGTGGCCCACACCGCGATCGGATAGCTGTTCGTGGGACTGATCGTCGCCTGCCGGACGGGGATTTCCAGCGTGACGGTTTTGCCGGGGTCGAGCGGGCCGAAGCCGACCTTGCTTTCGGCGAGTTTCCAGCCTTTGGGCGCGGACGCCTCCACGTCGCCTTCGATGGGCCGGTTGAGCTGATTGGTCACGCGGACGCGAATCGGCGGCGTCTGCGAAATTGGCGCGAGGAACGGCTGCGCGACAATTTCCACCGGGGTGATGCCCTCGATACGCGCCTTCTCCAGCGCCTCCAGGAAGACCGCCTGATCCCCGTCGTACGTGAGCCAGGTGATCTCCTCGCCGAGGGGCGCCTCGAACTTATCGCCGCTGTGGCCGCCAGTCTCGCCGCCCATCATGTTGAAGGCTTTCACCTCCTTGCCTTTATCCAGCGTGATGCTCCCCCGGTCGCCCAGCGCCCAGACCGCCGCGACCTTCCGTCCCGCCGCGTTCTTGAACAGCGCGCCAAAGATTCGATGGGAGTGAGGCCACAGGTCCTTCACCAGCATGGCGCCTTCGAGGAAATGGGACGCGACCGCGTACGTGACCGTCGCCGGGCGCGGCTGATAATCAGCGCTGAAGAGGCCGTATTCGTCGTTGGCAAGGGTGAACCAGTCGAGCTGGCCGACGCCGGAGAGGGCCGCGAGGGCGTAGGCGCGGGGGACGTACTCGGCGATCTTCGAGCGGTCCACCTGCGGCCAGCCCTGCTCCGTGATCCAGACCTTCTCCTTGCCGTGCGCCTTGCTGACGAGGACAGCGTGTTCCATGCGGGCGAGGAAGTCGTCCTCCGGGCCACCGACGCCGTACGCGTGAAA
>JBBRGS010000083.1:0-14679 GCA_038240635.1 Armatimonadota bacterium | reverse complement strand
CGCGGCCCTGCCGGAAGTGAGCGAGCGGATGAGTCACGGTTCTCCCGGCTTCTTCATCCAGGGGAAGCGGCAGTTCGTGGTCCTGCGCGACAATCATCACGGCGACGGGCGACTGGGCCTCTGGCTCGCCGCCCCGCTCGGCGTGCAGGAGAGCCTAAAAGCCGAAAACCCCGACTGGTTCTTCGTCCCGCCTTATGTGGGGCATCGCGGCTGGATCGGCGTCCGGCTGGACCGCTCCCTCGATCTGCGCGTCGCCGCCGAATATGTGACCGACGGGTACGCCACTGTCGCCCCGGCGAAACTGGTGGCGGCGATGAAAGCGCCTTAACGGTCGCTCCGGTCGAAATGTGATGTGACGCCCATAATAGCCTTCGGAGGCCGCATCGCGTTACAGGCCATAAGGCCTGGCTCGCACGCCCCCCTCTCTCTTCTCCCGGAGGCTATACCGTGTCCTTCCGCACCGAAACCGACAGCATGGGTCCCATAGAGGTCCCGAACGACCGTTACTACGGCGCTCAAACCGCCCGGTCGCTCATCCACTTTGACATTGGCGGCGAGCTGTTCCCCCGCGAGATCATCCGGGCGCTGGGCATCCTCAAGAAAGCCGCCGCCCTCACCAATCGCGACCTGGGGCTGCTGTCCACCGAAAAGGCCGACCTGATCGTCCGCGCCGCCGACGAAGTGATCGCCGGAGACCTGGACGCCGACTTCCCCCTGAACATCTGGCAGACCGGCAGCGGCACCCAGACCAATATGAACGCCAACGAGGTGATCTCCAACCGCGCCATCGAACTGGCGGGCGGTGTTATGGGGAGCAAGGCGCCCATCCACCCCAACGACGACGTGAACAAGGCGCAGTCCTCCAACGACACCTTTCCCACGGCCATGCACATCGCGGCGGCGGAGCGGGCGGTCCACGCGCTGATGCCCGCCGTCCGGGAGTTGGGCGAGGCCCTCGCGGGGAAGTCCGAAGCGTTCGCAGGGATCATTAAAATCGGGCGCACCCACCTGATGGACGCCACGCCGCTCACGCTGGGGCAGGAGTTTTCCGGGTATGTCGCCCAACTGGATAAGGACCTCCGCCGCATCGAGTTCGCCGTGGAGGACCTGTATGACCTGGCGCTGGGGGGGACGGCGGTGGGCACCGGGCTGAACACACATCCCCAATTTGCGGAGGCCGCCGCCGCCCGAATCGCCGAGCTGACCGGGCTGCCGTTCCGTTCCGCGCCCAACAAGTATGAAGCGCTGGCCGCTCACGACGCGCTGGTCTTCTTCCACGGCGTGTTGAAGACGCTGGCGGCGTCGCTGATGAAGATCGCCAACGATGTGCGGTGGCTGGCGAGCGGTCCCCGGTGCGGCATCGGCGAGATCAGCATCCCGGAGAACGAGCCGGGCAGCTCGATCATGCCGGGGAAGGTGAACCCAACCCAGTCGGAAGCGCTGACGATGGTGTGCGCGCAGGTGATGGGGAACGATGTGGCGGTGAACATCGGCGGTGCGAGCGGCAACTTCGAGCTGAACGTCTTCAAGCCGCTCATCATCCACAACACGCTGCGCTCCATCCGGCTCCTTGCCGACGCCTGCCGCTCCTTCACCGAGCATTGCGCGGTCGGCATCACTCCCAACCGGGAGCGAATTGACGACCTGATGCGGCGGTCGCTGATGCTGGTAACGGCGCTGAATCCGCACATCGGCTACGACAACGCCGCGAAGGTGGCGAAGAAGGCGCACCACGACCAGACGACGCTGAAGGAGGCGGCGGTGGAGCTGGGCCTGCTCACCGGCGAGGAGTTCGATCAATGGGTGCGCCCGGAAGAGATGATCGGCCCGAAGGCGGAGTAAAACGCGGATAGCCTCGTGGGACACGCGCTACCTTCCGGGCGAGGCATGGGAAACCACCTCGACGCCCTGGGGTCGTTGCGGCTGCCCCCCCCCCACAGAGGGGTCACCACCGGCAGCGTGGAGCCGTCGGCGTACGGCGAGACGCAACCCCGGTTCAGCGACCTGTACGACTTCGGCGCGGCGTTCGGCTACGAGTGGCGCAATTCACCACGCGCTCCCTACTTCATCAGCCACATGGAGTCGGGCGCGAGGGGACTGACCGTGGCCGGAAGTGTGGGCGACTTCTCTCCCACCGCCTCGGTGCGCGTCCATTCCCGCGCCATCACCGAACCGCCCCGGTTGAAGAAGTGAACCACGCCGCGCGCCACCAGCAGAGCCGTCCGCCGCGCTTTCGGCTGCGCCTCCACCATGAACTCCGTCCCCAGAACCTGCGCCGTCGCCTGCGGAGTGCGAATCGTGAACGGCGATTCTTTGGAGACCTGGCGGTTCACTTTGGCGCGGATGCGGCCCTGCCTCAACTCCACGCCGGGAAGTAAATGGAGCGTCTTCCCTTCCCCCTTCGCGTCAAATTCGATCCGGGACCCATCGCGCCACTCCGCCACCAAGGTCGCCATGTCCTGCGTCTTCACGCTGTCCCCCGCTCGCAATATCGCGCCCGGTTTCAGGGGAACCCACGCGACGGAGGCTTCTGTGTGAGTGAACGCTCCCCCCTGAACCGAAGCCACGCGCGCGTCAGTGGGTCCCAGGGCGGGTGAATAGAAGCGCATCGTGAGCAGGAACAGCCCCACGGCGAGGGCGACCCCGGCGTACGCCCACGGTCCCGGCGCGAATCCCGCGCGTCGAGCCACGCTCCCAGGTGAGGCCGCGCCCCGTGAGAATCGCTCCTGAACGCTTTGGATGAACCCGCGCCGGGGGGAAGACGGCTGAATCGATTCCCGGCGGATACGCTCCAGCACGGCCTGCGTCAGGTGAGGGGAGACCTCCACCGGACGGCCTACCGTCGCCTGAAGCAGCGCATGGTCGCGTCGGTACCCCGCCACTTCCGTCCGGCAGGACTCACAAACGGCCAGGTGGCGCTCCAGCGACCTGCGGCGAGCGTCGTCCAATTCGTTATCGAAGTAAGCGGGGAGGAATTCCCGCGTCCCGGAGCAATCGTTCATCTTGATTCATCCTCTATCTGAAGATGCTTCAGCCGATCCCGCAGCATTCGCCGGGCGCGGCTCATCCGCATCATCACGTTGGCTTCGGTAATCCCCAGCGTCTCGGCGATCTCGGCGTATGAGAGATCGTCCAGGTACCGGAACACCACCACGCTGCGGTAATTGTCCGGCAGGCCCCGGATGGCATCCAGCGCCTCCCGCCCCGCTTCCTGGGTGAGGAGGGCGCCCTGCGGGTTCTCCGCCGAAGGGTCCACGCTGTCATAAAATGTTCCGTCGTCCGATTCGACGGTCTGAGGCCGCGCTTTTCGCCGCCGCAGGAAGTCGAGGATGACGTTGTGCGCGATCCGGTAGAGCCACGGGCTGAAGGCGCGCCGCCGATCAAACGTCCCCAGGGCGCGATAGACCCGCACGAACGTCTCCTGGCACAGGTCCTGCGCGTCGTCCCGATTGCCCACCATGTGAACGCCGAGCCGCACGATTCGCTCCCGGTACCGATCCATCAGGGCGCTGAAGGCTTCGGGGTCCCCTCCCTGAGACCGCTGCACCAGCTGCATCTCGTCGGAGGATGAAGCCTCCCCGGACACAAAACCCGCAGCACGGGTTAAGCCGATCCCAGTCGGGCGACTCCAGTGTGAAATGAAGCGACTCCAGGGCGGAGCGACTGTCGCTTCCTGGAAACTCTCCGCGGCCAGACCCTGAGGGTTGATTGGGCTGCGTTCGCGCCTCACTGCGATCACCTACTCTCCTATACGCGGCGCTGAACCTGAACTAACAAAGGGGTTCCTGCGAAGCCAGGTAACTTCCTCCCTCCGTCCGCCTCCGACGACAGCCATGATCACCTGGCGAGAGACCTCCGCGAACGTAAAACAGGGTGAACTCTTTCACTGGATCGGCGCTGAGCGCGCGCTCGCATCGGCGCGATGCCAATATCCGATCAATTCTCCCGCCAGCGCCGCGTGATTCACTTCCCAGGTCGCCGGATACACCCGTTCCAGCAGCATGGCCGTCAGCCAGAGTTCGGTAGCGGACCGCGGCAGGTCGCAGCGACTCAGGCGCTCCCGCAACGCATCAAGGTTATCGAGAATACCGTTCACGGACCCAGGGCAGACCGAGAGGAGACCTGAAAGTAGGGTTACCGAGGCTTCAGGCGACGCTTCGAATCGGCAGCGCGGACTTAGGGCAGACCGCAAGGCGCGGTAACGGCGCATCAGCTGCAGAAGGTAAGGCGACTCGTGACCATACAGGTCCGACCGATCCGTGGAGTCGAGCGTCAGGCTGGCCAGCAAAGAAGCGGCGATGCGGGTCGCCCGGTCGTTCAGGGGACTGTATCGCGTAGTCCGGTTGTCGAATTCCCGAAACAGGAGAGCGGTTTGCTCCACGGGCCGAGAGAGCGCGCTCAGCCGCGCTGCGACCGGGAACAAGGCATGAGAGAACGCCAGCCCGTATGCCGTTAGTTCCCGCCACAGCCGATGAAACTCTCCGAGACGCATGGCTCGTACCGACGCCGGTGTCCCCGCAACCAGCACAGCGGCGGCGAGCATGGTGTCGGCGCCTGTTTCCCAGCCCTGGCCCGTAAGCGCAGTGTAAGCGTGAAGGGCTTCGGCGACCGTCCGGGAGGTGTCCGCCGCGAGGAGGGCAAGACACAGCGGCAGGGGATCGTTCCACCAGAGGGAGACCCGTTCAAACTCATGATAGAGGGCTTCGGCGCGGGAAAGACGCTCCCTCACCTCCTCTTCGCCACGTGAGAGGACGACAGCGAGCCACAGGGCATCCCGCTCGCCCGAAGCGCTCCTTTGAGATGAACTCCGGAGCCGTTGACGCCACCAGGACGCCGCCTGCGTGTAATCAACCGCCTCGGTGAAGCGCGCGGTTACCTCATCCAGTGCGCACTCGTTCAGTCGTTCCAGAAACACAACCTCTGAGAAGCGGTAATCCCGCAAGACGCGCTTGCCTTCTTCCGTCAGGCGCATGCTGAGGGATTTCGACACGGGTCGGTAGGCGAGAAGGCGATCCCGTTCCGCCGTCTCCAGCGGCGACACTTGAGACTGAAGCGCCTTTCGTTCCACTTCCAGAGCCTCAATCCTTCGATCCAGGAGGTCGCGTTCCTGTCGCACATGACGCTTCAGGGTGGGAACCGCTTCGGCCCACCGCATGAGGTGGCTGGAGGGAGGGAGAAGGTCCCGTCGCCTCCCTTCGAGGCGCATGATTTCCCACGAGAGCCGGCGGGCGCGTCGCAGGGACGGCAGTATCTCGCGAGGTAACGTGCACGCCCAGCCGACCGCGACCAGCGCCTCGATCTCGTCGTCCAACAGATGATACCCGCCATGCGCGTAGAGCAGCAGGCGGGGAGTAGGAGGAGACAGTGGGTTCACAAAGGCCCTGCGCCGCGAGGAGGAATGAGAAGGCGGCTCAAAGTGAAAGGTGACGACGAACGGGATGGCGCCGACAGACACTCGCCACTAAACCCTCGCGCCCCACAGGCCGAAGCGTTGAGGCCGGCGACCGCGCCGTACCAATTGTATCATAACCTAGCAAGGGGAGGTTTCGCCTCGCCCCGTAGAGGGAATAGTGTAAAACGTCGCACCACCCCCTGAAGCGAGGGGAGCGTTCAGCGCCACGGAGCGCGTTTCCCCGTTGAGCACACCCATGCACCCCATTTCGCAGTTCCCGAGGTATGACCATGCCGGCAGCCGCAGACGATTTGAGAGTGGAGCAGGAAACCCGCGAGAATGTGGGGATAGTCACCGCCGACGGGATTGTGGACCTGTCCACCATGCGACCTATGCGCGAGGCGGTGCGTGATCTGATCTTGGAAGGCGTGACCCATGTCGTGCTGGACCTGCGCCGCGTCTCCTATATGGACAGCGCCGGGGTCTCCATCATCATGACCGCCAAGCGCGGCACCTCCGACAAAGGCGGCAAGGTGTTCGTGGCGGTGCGGCCCGGCGAAGTGGAACGCGCCCTCCACATGATCCAGATGGAGCGCGTCGTCCAATTTATTGAGGCGCCGGAACAGGTCTTCGGGGGACTCCTCACCTCTTCGTAAAGCCGTCAGCCCAAATTGATCGGGAGTGCGCCGAGACATGGGGAGTGATCCTCCTCAGGTCTCGGCGCACTCAGTTTTGGATACGGCTTCCGTGAAGCGGCCCCGAAGGGGGAGAGGCGCCGGGCGCTCACTCCTCGCCGGTGGGCGTGGCCTGCGCCGCGATCCAGAGGTCGTACAGTTTCCAGGATCGGCTGGCCTGATCAGCCATGTCGGCGGATATTTTTTCCCCCTGCGCGACAATGCGGTTGCCGCTGCTGTCCATGATGTCCCGGTCGGCGTATTTGCCCACCACAAACGGGATGATGCCATCCTTGTTGCGATTGATCGCTTCCTTCAACTGTTGCTCGACGGGCGGAGAAGCGGATTGGGTAGGGATCGCCGCATCCTGGAGGGGGGCCGGCGGTTCTATTGATAATTCCTGTCCCCAGTCAGGTTTCGCCACGGGAGTGGAAAGCGCAGTTTCGGGGGCGCTCGTCTCCGTCCGCCGTTCCTCCATGGGCTCGATAAGGCGGGTGTCAGACTGCTGCATCACGGGTTCGGGGGACAGAAGCGTCGCTTCCACGCGCGAAGAGACAGGTTCGACAACGTCCGCTTCCACTGTCTCCGGTACCCTCGCTTCCGTACTCTGCTCCGTGGACGCCTCTAACCTCTCCGCATCGGTAAAAAGCGGTGAGATCGCCGGTTCGGGGGCTTCAGGAGGCGTGATGATGGATGCGGAATCGGCCTCTGCGGCGGCGGGAATCGATTCGGGCAGCGGTGCGTCCAGGATGGAGAGTTCGGCTTCCTGTGCGCCGTGAACGATCCCCGGCTGATTGGGTTCGATGGCGTTCGGCAGAGCGGCAGGCGGGGTACCCTCGTCCGTCGGCTCTTTAACGGCCGCCGCAAGTTCCTCCATCGGCGCCACCGTCAAAGGGGCTACATACGCGACTGGCTTTTCAGAAGACGCTACAGCGACAGGGGTGGTTTCGGACGCATCGACAACGGAAACCTCGGTCTGACCTTGAAGATCATTCTGAGCAGGAAGGGCTTCCGCTTTGCCTGCTTCCTCAAGGGAAGCGGAGGTTTCGACCGAAGTCCCTGCAGCGCCTCTCATGAGGCTGGCCATGTCCTGTTCGGGCAGGAGAGGCGGGGAGGATGTGACCGGCTCCGAAGGCGGTTCCGGCGCAATATACGCATCTTCGAGGGCCGCTTCCGAAGGCGCCGCCTCCGATTCCGGGGCGACTTCAGAGGTGAGCGTCGCATCAGGAGAGACTTCAGCGGTGGGTTCGGCTTCCGCCATCTGCGGTGTCTTAGGGCTTACCGGAGGCGCCGCTTCCTGAGACTCCTCCATCGCGTCGGGACGCGGTGGCTCATTCCCGGTTTCGCCTCCGGAGTCGGTGGAGGACTGATCCTGCGTGACCGTGGCAGGGGAGGTCACGAGTGCGGCGGGCGCGTTACCCCCGATGGCCGGCGCCACTCCTTCCGACGTGGAGAGGCTGCGCGGTTCGGGTTGACTAAAAGGGGCGCGGTCGGAGCCTCCGCCGCCACCGGGAGTCGGGGCGCTGTCCGAACTGAAATGAGCGGGGTCGAGGATGGCGACGGCTTTCCCGGTGCGTACGAATGAGGCGCGAGGGGTCCAGGTCTCCTCGCCGTTGGGACCTTCCAGGCGGCATTGCGTGATCTCGCCGCTCTGTTCATCGAACGCCCAATCCGTCAGCGTGCCGAGGCTTTGTCCGTCGGAGGAGACGGCCTGTCGGATCAGGCGGGGAGCGCCGTCATGGACGAAAGGGTGAACCGTGGCAACCTGGGAGATCGGCTTCACGGCGTCGAGGGCGGTGACGATGATCGCATCCACGCCGAAGGCGGCCACATCGTTGAAGACGAGGGCGTTGGGTTCGGCGAACCATTTTGAAGAAGTGACCGCGAACCCGATGATACGATTGGCGACGGGGTCCGTGAGGCAATGCGTGAGCCGACCAATCTCCTCACTCGTATCGAGAGAGATAAGGGGAAGGTCAAGGCAATCGTTGATAAGTTTCATGGAACCGCGCTCTCCTGGCCCCGGTTCGGGGAGGTCAATAGGTGTTCGTGGATTCCAGAGGCGCCTGAATCCTCAAACGACGTGGGATGTGGGTTAGTTTTGGCTCATGAAGTGAACAAAAGCGGATGACAGTGGAAGATCAGGCACCTGGTTCCTGTTCAGCATAGCAGTCACTTCGTCCTTCCACAATGGGGAAGTTCCGTCGGCGGCCTGAGCGCGCCAGTTTCGCCAAAGGATGAAGGGCGAGAATTCGGCAAGGCGCCGGATCACATTTTCTTATTCCTGAGAGTTTCATCAGCGGCGGCGTCCAGGTCCTTTACGGCGGCGGCGGGCGCTTTCGTCCCGGAGATGACGGCCTGCATGGCGTCGGTGACCTGGTCGCGCACTTCCTGCCAGCCGCGCACGTTCGGTTCCGGTACGGCGTACGGGATCAGGTCGAACGCCTGCTTCCCCTGCGGATCGGTCTTCCAGGCGGCCTGCATCTCCGGCATGGCGGAAACGCTCTTTCGCAGGGGCATATAGGAGGAATGGATGGCCCAGTACGCCGCCTGTTCCTTCATGGCGAGCCAGTGGAAGAACTCCCACGCGGCGTCCTGCTTCGCCGGAGTGGTTTTGAAGATGCAGAGATTGGCGCCATACAGGATGGTGACGGGCTTGGCCGGACTGGCCTGCGGAATATTGACCAGTTTCCAGGCGAATCGGTTGGCGATGAGCGGCCTGAACAGGATGCGCTGGGTGCTGGACGTGCAGACCATCGCCGCGCGCTGCGCCCCGAAGTCGGCCTGATACGTGTCTCCGGTCGTCTGGTAGGCGTATCCCCCGGTCACCAAATCGTGAACATCCTGATACGTGGCGAGGGTGGCGGGGCCGTTCAGCGCGGCGCCGGAGGAGTCGGTGAGGGGGCCGCCGTGGGAGAGAATCCAGCCGTCAATGGTGGAAGCGTTGATGTCTATGGCGAGACCTTTGGCGGCGGGAAGCGCGCCCTGCGCCGGGTGAGTGAGCCGGGCGGCGGCGCTTTTGAAGTCGGCCCAGGTGACGGGCGGCTGCGCGATTCCGGCGCGCTTCAGAGCGTCCATGTTCACGTAAGTGACGAGCAGGCTCTTCGTGAACGGGAAGCTGAGCATCTGATTGTTAAAGTTGGGGTAGCGATTGGTTTGAAGGAAAGCCGGAAAGATGTCGTCGGTGTCGGCTTTGGAAAGGCCATTGGGACCCTTGAGGTAGCTGTCGAGGGGGACGACGACACCCGCTTTCATATACTCCACGACCATGCTTTCATACGAGACGGCGATCTCCGGCGTCTTGCGCGCGGTGATCCCGGCCATCAGCTTGGAGTAGAGTTGCTTGTAATCGCCCTGGTACAACGGCTTAACCGTGATGCCTTTGCCGTTCTGATCGTTGAACCGCTTGCATAGGGTTTCCAGCGCGGTCTTGTTCTCGCCGGTTTGCGTGTGCCAGAAGGTGAGTTCGAGGGGGCCGCCGCCCGTTGGGCTCCCGCCGGAGCCTCCGGAGCCGCCATTGCAGCCGCCGAGGAACAGGGTCAAGGTGGCCGCCAGGGTGGATGCCAGCGCCAGTGTCACGTTTCGCCGCGTCATCACAAGCCTCCGGGAGTGTCAGGGGGAGAGTGGCGTTTCGGCGCCGTTCGCCTCATCATGCTGGATACCAGCGTCTCCTTCGCCTCATCATTCTGGCGTTGGCGGAGGAGTTTTGCACACTGAAGGCCGCCGGACCTGATAAACCGGTGGACGGGGACGACGCCCTTGCGCGAAGAGACTTCCCTGGCCATAACAGTGTGGCGCTGAAAGGCGTCGAGGCGTGTCGCTTTGGAAAGGGGTAGGGATGGCGGTATTCGAGGGAGGCATCGGTGTGGAGGGCCTGCGGTTCGCCATCGTTGTCAGCCGGTTCAATGATTTCATCACGCAGCGGCTGCTGGAAGGCGCTCTGGGCGCGTTTCGGCGGCACGGCGTTCCCGACAACGCGGTGGATGTGGCGTGGGTCCCCGGAGCGTTTGAGGCGCCGGTGGTGTGCGACCGTCTGGCGGCGACGGGGCGGTACGACGCGATTGTGGCGCTGGGCGCGGTGATCCGTGGCTCGACGGCGCACTTCGATTACGTGGCGGGGGAGGCGGCGAAAGGCATCGGCGCGGTCGCCCTGAAGCATGGGCTGCCGGTCCTCTTCGGCGTGCTAACAGTGGACACCATCGAGCAGGCGATTGAGCGCGCGGGGAGCAAAATGGGCAATAAAGGGTATGAAACCGCCGTCGCCGCGCTGGAAATGGCGAACCTGATGCGCGACCTGCCTCCGGTGGCCTGAGCGCCCCTCACACCGGACGGCGAATACCGGATCAGAAGAGCTCAAAGAGCGACGAGTCGATGCCGAAGCCTGTCCCGGACGCTGAGACGACGCGCCACTTCTCCTGTGGTAAAACCAGGAAGCGGTATCCCGGCTCCTTCTTCAAGTGCAGCGTGATCGGGTAATCGCCGGAATGGAGGTCTCCCGACGCGCGGGACCGCGAGGAGATGGAGGCGGTCATCTGAGCGGTGGCCTCGGTGGCGCCTGCGGCGGTCGCGGAGGCGCGGGAAACGCTGATTTGCAGTGCGCTCACGTTCACGGTGGTGTCGGCCTGGTCGCGGAAGGTCTGACCCAGCAGGATTCGGAGCCGGTCGCGGTTGAAGCCGAACGAGTCTTTGTAATCCTTCGAGATGAGGCCCATCACGGTGGGCAGATTGTGCGCCTCCACGGCGGATTTGCCCGTCGTGATGAGGTCGCGGATTTGTTCCTCGTCGGAGCGGGGTGGCCCCCCCCTCACCACGAAAAAGGCGGCGAGGATCAGGAGGCACGCGACGGCGAGCGCGATGCCCTTACGAACCGCTCGCGGCTTCCGATCCCTCGAACTCCCTTCGCCGCCAACACCTCTCACGTTCAACACGCTCCTGTTTCGTACGCCGATGACACCTTCCAGAACGCCTGACAACCTGGGCGCAGACGCGGCCTCCACCGAGGATGACGCAGAGGACTCGCGCGGCGCTCCAGTGGAGAGCTCAACCCGGCGGCCTGGGCGCGAGGTGAGGTCCTCGCTGGCCGACGCGGTGGAGCGGCTCGCTCAGGCGGACGGCGTCTTCCTCATTATAGGCGCCACCGACACGGGTAAAACGACTTTCTGCGCCGAAGTGGTCCGCGCCGCGGGGGCGAAAGGGCGCGCCGTCGCCGTGGTGGACGCCGACACCGGCCAATCCGAAATCGGTCCCCCGACCACGCTCGGCCTGGGCATCGCCGACCGGGAGATCGCCCGCCTCTCCGACCTGCGCCCGCGCGGCCTCTGGTTCATCGGCTCCACCTCCCCGCCGGGCTTCCTCATGGAGTGGGCCATCGGAACTCGCGCGCTGGTGGATCGCGCGAAAAGCCTCTCCGCTCCCCTCATCCTCGTGGACACGCCGGGCATGGTCCAGGGTCCGATGGGGGCGCGGCTGCAACTGGGCCTGGCGGCGGCGATCCACCCCGATTCCTGCGTGCTGATGGAACGCGAAGGCGAATTGCAGACGATTGAGCGAGGCCTGCCGCCCTGTCTCCGGCTGTGGCCGGAACTCTCGACGGCGATTCACGCGAAAACGCCCACGGTGCGGAGCCTGCGCCGCGTGGCGAACTACGCCCGCTACTTCGAGGACGCGCGCGAGTGGGAACTGCCGGTGGATCGGGGGATCGTGCGCGGAAGCGCCTTGTTTACCGGGCGGCCGGTGCGCCCCGCCGCGCTGGCGACCCTTCAGCAAAAGGTGAGGACGCGGCTGCTGCACATCGAGCGGAACGAAGACGGGGTGAGGGTGATCGCGGCGGGACCGCTGTCGCCGGAGGAGACGATCGCGCTCTCCGAGCGGTTTCGGGCGCCGGTTAGAGCGCTGGAGAGTTCCCGGCTGGCGGGAACAGCGCTGGGCCTCCTCAACGCGGAGGGGGAGACGGCGGCGCTGGGCATCCTGAAGCGGGTGGATTACCGCCGACGGCGTCTGCGGGTGGTGTCGCCCTGGCTGGAGCCAGACGCCCTGAGCGGCTTCGTGTGGGGGGTGGCGCGCGTCAAGCCGACGGGGGAAGAACTGCCGCCTCATCGGCGAGGGGACCTCTGAGAGCGTTCCTTCAAAGTCTGACCTGGGTCATCCCTCGGTCGGACTAGGGCAACGCCGGGACGAGGCGGGTGATGTAGCGCAGGATGCGGATGGCGTCCACGACGTTGAGCGCCCCATCTCCAAAGGAGCCGTCGGCGCGCTTGGGCGCCACGTCGCCCACTTTGAGGACCCCCGGCAGGACGCGCCCGGGGTTCACCGTCAGCGCCAGCGCCATCGAGACATCCCCCACATTGACCACGCCGTCATCGTTGATGTCGCCGTACAGGAGGGCGGGATTGAAGGCGTACAGGAAGCCGTCGAAGGCCCCAACGTACAGCGTCCCGTCCGGGCCAATCGCCGGCGACGAGGAGACCGCGCTGCCGATGGAGTATCGCGATCTCAGTTTGCCATCGGGATAGAGCGCGTACACCCAGCCGTTGTCGCACCCAAAGTAGATCGTGCCGTCGCCGCCGACCGCTGGGCTGGAGAAGACCGGGCCGGGGGGGATGGGTTGGCCGGTGTAATCGGTGGCGCTGCCGGTGTTGAATATCCACTTCAGGGAGCCGTCAGCGGGATTGAAGGCGCAGAGCTGATTGTTTTCGTTGCCGACGTAGAGCGTTCCGTCGGGGCCGAGCGCCACCGTTCCAAAGATGGCGCTGCCCACAAAGTCGGAGTTGACCCAGAGTTCATCGCCGGTTTGGAGGTCGAGGGCGTACACCTGGCCCTGGCTGGAGCCGAAGTAGACCGCGTTCGTCCCCAGCGTGGGGGCGGCCTCCACACCACCCTTGGTGGCCACACTCCATCGGGGAAAGCCTTCGGGGGTGAAGGCGGCGAGGCGGCCCGATTCGCTTTCACCCTGAGCGCCCACGTAGACCGTGCCGTCCGGTCCGACAGCGGCGGAAGAATCGATGATGGCGCCGACCTGCTGCGGCTCCGGCCAGGCGAGCGATCCGCCATTGTTCACGCCGAGCGCGTACAGGTAGCCGTCGCGGGCGCCCGCGTAGACGCGCGTCTCATCCCGGCTGAAGGCGGGAGTGGAGACGACTCGCGCATTAATAAAGAAGGAGACCCAGTTTGTCTTTCCTTCCACGGGTTCCACGCTCATCACGCCCCAGGAGTTGGGGCTGTCGCCCAGAAGGCCGGTTCCGATGACGAGGGTGTCGTTGGAAGTGAGCGAGGGGGAAGAGTCGGTCTGCCCGGAACCGAGTGACTTTCGCCAGATCAGATCGCCCTGAGGGCTGAATTTGGCGAGGACGGTGGACACGTTTCCCGCGTCCTGCACGCGGCCAGAAACATAGATCGAGCCGTCCCGCCCAATGGCGGGGGAACTGGTGATGGCGCCGTACGGCTCGGTGTCGCTGACGGCGGGCCGCTTCCATCGGAGGAGACTGAGGCCAAACGGTCCAGGACGGGCGCTGCGGCCAGTGCGGGCGTAATCGTGGTGAAACGTGACCCAGCGATCCGGCGCCTGCGTGTAGCCGGGCGACCCGACGACGCTCACTCCCAGCGTCAGCGCTCCCCACAACAGGGCGGCGAGTGGAGAGAGGGCGGATTTAGGGACGAGGCTTCTCCTCCGAAACGGAGAGGCCGCGCGCCATAGTCGGCATGAGGGCAGTGGAATCACAAGGGTGGAGGGTGAAAAACATGGGAGACGACGCGGCCTGCGGCTGAGCCGGAGGGAGGCGCCGTTCCCCCTCTCAATTACGACTTTGACGAACGACCAAAGGTTGCGGCGAACGACGGGCGCCGGGGAGCCGAGGAGCCGCCGGACGATGATGCCTTCAGGGGCTTCGGTTCACGGCCAGGAAGGCCGCGCCCCATGGGCCGTCTGTGTGGCTGATGCCCCACACCTCCACGCTGTCGCCCACGCGAAGGTCCCCCGGTTGCGCGTCCTGGCCGTCCACGCGAATCCCCGTCGCGGGGAAGAGCAGCAAAGAGAACGGGGCGGAGAAGCCGGGGACTGCGAACGTCGCCAGCCTTGTGGAACCGTCCAGCGCGGTGAGGACGCCGGTGAAGCGCTGGTCCGGCGCCTGAGCGGTCATCAGGAGAGCATCCACGGTGGAAGTGTCGGTCTTCGCGCCGAGGAGGAGGACGAGATCGCCCGGCTGAAAGGCGGTGAGGGGGACGAGCGCACGGTCGCGGCGAGGGCGCTTCACACCGGCGACGTTCACGGTGAGGGGCGCGCCGTCTCGCCACGAGCGCACGTTCCACCGGACGCCTGAGACGGACTGAAGGATACCGAAGACGGTGACGGACTGAAGGGATTTTTTGGGTGCGGCGACATCCACGCGCACGGCGAGGGTTTCGCCATTGGGTTGCGCCACGGTCGTGATGGCCACCTGGTCCCCGATGCGCAGTTCACTCGCGGGGGTCGCCTGGCCGTTGAGCAGGAAGAGGGTCGCGGAGTCGAAGCGCACAGTTTCGGCGGCGGGAGCGGGCGTCGTCGTCTCCACCTTCAGGGCCGGGGGGGTGGTGGTGAGGGCGGACAGGCTGCCGGTGAGGAGCCGCTTCACGCCGCGC
>JBBRGS010000082.1:0-14805 GCA_038240635.1 Armatimonadota bacterium | reverse complement strand
GTGTGACGCCGTGACCATCATGCCCGGCAGCCCCAGCGTGGCGCACGCGAAGTAGTACTGGTCGGTGCTGGTCATCCCGATGCTGACGACATCGGCGCCCTGGTCCATGAGGCCGCGTGATACGGCGTCGAAGAGGGCGGGGCCGGAGAGCCGCATATCGCGCCCCACGATGATCCTGGGCTGCCCGATGAACGTGGCGAAAGCCCGGCCCAGGAGATAAGCGACCTCCTCGTTCAGCTCGTCGGGATAGACGCCACGAATGTCGTACGCCTTAAAGATGGAAGGATTCACGTTCACGTTCGAGATTCCCCTTCGGAGGTTGGCGCGCCGGCCCGCCCGGCGCCAGAAAACTGTGGCGCAACCGAGGGCGCTCGGCAACCTCTTGCACGCCCTGATGTGTCGCGCCGCCGCCCGCGCTCACGGTTTGGAGAAGTCCGCTCTGAGGCAGTACAACAGGATGACAGGCGTCCTATGCGGCGGGAGGCGCGACTGTCTTCCCCACACGCCGCCTGATGAATGAAGTCCCTTTCATGCGGAGGTTAACATGGCTCACGAACCTACCGGCGCGGCTCACGGCGCTTCATGGTCGCTCGATCAACTGAAGCGGGAGAGCGGCGTCAGCTTTGGCACCAGCGGCGTGCGCGGCCTCGTCACCGGCCTCACCGACCGCGTCTGTTACGTCTACACGCTTGCCTTCCTGCAATACCTGCGCGACTTCGGCGGCCTGCTAAACCCGGTGCGCGTCGCGGTGGGCGGAGACCTGCGGCCCAGCACCCCGCGCATGGTGGCCGCCGTCTCTCAGGCCATCACCGACTTTGGCGGCTCGGCCCTCAACTGCGGCGCCCTCGCCTCTCCCGCGCTGGCGTACTACGGCCTCGCGCAATCCATTCCCACCGTGATGGTGACGGGCAGCCATATCCCCGCCGACCGCAATGGGATCAAGTTCAACACCGCCCAGGGCGAAATCTCCAAGGCCGACGAAACCGGAATCACCTCGCAGGCCGTCATCCTGCCGGAGGGCCTCTTTGACGAAGGCGGCATGCTCGTGGACTCCGTCAACGCCCCGCCCGCCACGAATGACGCCTGGGACCTCTACCAACAACGCTATCTCGACTTCTTCGGCGAAGGCTTCCTCGCGGGTCAGCGGCTCGGCGTCTACCAGCACTCCGCCGTCCTCCGCGACGTGATGGTGGCCCTGTACGCCGCTCTTGGCGCGCAGGTGACGCCACTCGGTCGCTCCGACACCTTTATCCCCGTGGACACCGAGGCGATTCGGGAAGAGGACACCCGTCTCGCCCGCGAATGGGCCGCCAACGGAGAGTTCGACGCGCTGGTCTCCACCGACGGCGACAGCGACCGCCCCCTCCTCAGCGACGAACACGGGAACTGGCTGCGCGGCGACGTGGCGGGCATCCTCGTCGCGCGGTACCTCAACGCCGACTCGGTGACGACGCCGGTCTCCAGCAACACGGCGGTGGAACGATGCGGCTGGTTCGATCACGTGGCGCGCACGCGCATCGGCTCGCCGTACGTCATCGCCGCGATGGAGGAAGAGCAGGCGAATGGTTTCCACCGGGTCGTCGGCTACGAGGCGAACGGCGGCTTCCTTCTCGCCACCGACATCGAGCGGGACGGCAAAACCCTACGCGCGCTGCCCACCCGCGACGCCGTACTGGTGCATCTCGCCATCCTCGGCCTCTCCTTCGAACAGCGCCGCCCGATCTCCCGTCTCCTCGCGGAACTGCCCCAGCGCTTTACGTACAGCGACCGGCTGAAGGAGTTCCCCACGGAAAAGAGCCAGGCCATCCTGAAGGCGTTCATGGGCGACGAGGGAAAACCCAGCCTCGCGCGCATCGAGGAGGAGTTCGGGCCGTTGAGCGGCAAGGTTGAGACGGTGGACACCACAGACGGTCTCCGCATCACGTTCGCGTCGGACATCATTCACCTGCGCCCGTCAGGGAACGCTCCCGAATTCCGCTGCTACACCGAAGCCGATAGTACCGAGCGCGCTGAAACGCTGAATCATCAGGTGATGGCGATTCTGCGGGACTGGAAAGCCTGAAGCGGAGGATGTCGCCTCACATTCGCTGCGCCTCCGCCGCGCGGGACGCCATAAGAACGCGACTCCGCCCGTCCGCCTGAACCGTTGCGCGCGGCGCGGCGACGAACCGCACCGCCAGCGCCGTGAGGTCGTCGGCGAGGTCGGCGTTTGTCGCGCCGCACCGGGTCAGCAACGTCTCCACGAAATCGTGGCTATTGTCGCGCGGGCACTCCTGCGCCAACACGCGCAGGCGCTGAGCGCCTAAAAAATCGCCGCCGGGAAGGCGGAGCTCGGTCAGCCCGTCGGTGAAGAGGAAGAGGGTGTCACCGGGGACCATCCGCAGCGTCTTCTCCTCGTATTGGCCGGACGAGAACCAGCCCAGCGGGAAGCCGGACGCGATCAGGGTGTCCGGCGGAGTGGTGTTCGCCTCCGCGTGCAGGAGGAACGGCGGCTCGTGCCCCGCGCAGGCCCAGGTGAGAACGCCGGTTTCGAGGTTCAGCAGGCCGTAGAAAAGGGTGACGAACATATCGTCCGGGAGATACCCTTCGATACGGCGGTTCAGGTAATCGAGCGTCCTAGCGGGGGAGGTGAACCGCTCCGGCGCGTCGCCCAGCAGCCCGGTCATCACGGCCCCCGCCAGCGCGGCGGGACTGCCCTTGCCGGAAACATCCCCCACGGCGATGGCCAGCGTATTGTTGTTGGGGCCAAAGGCGAGGTCGAGGCAGTCGCCGCCAAGGATGCGCGCGGGTTCGAGGTGAAGCGCAATGTCCACCGCCGGATGATGGGGCGGGTCTCCGGTGAGGAGTTTCTGGATGACTCGCGCGGCCTGCATTTCGTCGGACATCTGGAGGTTGAGCGTCGCCATTTGATCCCGCTGCTGCGTCATGAGCGCGTGCTGACGCTCCAGCGACTCCTGCTGACGGGAGAGCATGACGCAGAAGTACCAGACGACAATGTACACCCCCAGGTGGATGAGTTCATTAGTGGCCTGCGTGGTGGCGGAGAGCGGATGCCCCGAGCTGGAATAGTCGGCGACGACGTTGAGGGTTCCGGCGGCGAGGACGGTGGCTATGCCCCAGCGCGCGCCGGTTCTCAGGGACGCGAGGGCTACCGGGAAGATGTACAACCCGGCGGAGGAGATGGCCGGGCCGGTGAGGTAGTCCAGCCCCGCCGCAACAAAGAGCATCCCCAGAATGTACGGCGCCGGTCGCGCTTTCCTCAACGGTTCCCACTCGAACATCGCTTACGCCTCCATGCAGTGGAACGACAGGCCCTCCCTTCGGGTTCCCCTCAATCTCCCGGCGACCGCCGCTTCCGGGCGCGCGTGTGAAGGGTAAACCCGACAACCGCCCTGTCTCCGCAGGAGTCGCGCCGCTTCAGGAGGAAAGGAGCGCTATACCGGCGCGAAGTCCATCCGCCGCATGAGGAGGGGTGTACGGCGATGGTCATTGGAACGCCGAAGGAAGTGAAGGAGCACGAGTACCGCGTCGGCCTCGTCCCTGTGGGGGTGGACGCGCTGCGGGCGATGGGTCACACCGTCCTCGTGGAGGCGGGAGCGGGGCAGGGGACCGGCATCTCCGACGCCGAGTACGCCGCCGCCGGAGCCGAACTCGCGCCGGACGTCGCCACCGTGTACGCTCGCGCCGAGCTCATTGTGAAGGTGAAGGAGCCGCAACCGGAGGAATACAATCTGCTGCGCGCGGGGCAGGTCCTCTTCACCTACTTCCATTTCGCCGCGAGCCGCAGCCTCACCGAGGCGATGATCGCGCGCCACGTGGTCTGCATCGCCTACGAGACGATTCAGACCGCCGATGGCCAGCTCCCCCTCCTCACCCCGATGAGCGAGGTCGCCGGGCGAATGGCCGTGCAGGAGGGGGCGAAGTACCTGGAGCGGCCCATGGAAGGCCGGGGAATCCTGCTCAGCGGCGTGCCCGGCGTGCAGCCCGCCACCGTCCTCGTGCTGGGCGGCGGAGTGGTGGGGACCAACGCGGCCCGCATCGCCGCCGGGATGGGCGCGAACGTCCTCGTGATGGACATTGACGTGGCGCGGCTCCGCTACCTGGAAGACACCCTTCCGCCGAACGTGACGACTCTGATGTCGAACCCGCACGCGATCCGGGCGAACCTTCCCGCCGCCGACCTCGTCATTGGGGCGGCCCTGATCCCCGGCGCCAAGGCCCCGCACCTCATCACCCGCGACATGCTGGCCCTGATGAAGCCTCGCGCCGTGATCGTGGACGTGGCGGTGGATCAGGGCGGCTGCGTGGAGACGTCCCAGCCCACCACCCACGCCGACCCGGTGCGCCTCGTCGAAGGCGTGGTCCATTACGGCGTCACGAACATGCCCGGCGCCGTGGCGGGCACTTCCACCTATGCCCTGACGAACGTGACGCTGCCGTATGTCCGCCTCCTCGCCGAGCATGGCTGGAAGGAGGCGGCCAGGACGAATCCAGCCATCCGGCGCGGCGTCAACATCGTGGAAGGGCGGGTGACGCGGCGGGAAGTGGCGACCGCCTGGGGCCTGCCGCACGACCCCGTGGAGCGCCACATCGAGCCGACGGAACCGCTTCCCGACGCGGAGACGCCGACGTGACGATGTATCGCCTCCATACCCCCCGCAGGAGCGGCGCTTGAGCCATCCGACGCCAGCGCACGCCGAACCGCCACCGCCCTCCTCTGACGCAATGGGCGCTTCGGCGGAAACCATCCCGCTCCCGAAAAGTGGCGTGACCGCGCGCGCCGTGCTGCTCGCGCTCGTCCTCATGCCGTTCAACGCCTGGTGGATCATGCAGATGGAGCTGATCCGCTACTCCGGGCACCCTACCACCATCTCCGTCTTCTTTAACGTCGTCTTCACGCTGATCGTCCTCACGCTGGCGAACGTCGCGGTGAAGGCGGTCCTCCCGAAACAGGCCCTGCGGCAGGGCGAGATGCTCACCGTGTACGTGATGCTGAGCATCGCGAGCGCCTTGTGCGGCCACGACTTCCTCGAAATCCTCGTTAGCTACCTGCCGCACATCTTTCGCTACGCTCGCCCTGAGAATCACTGGGCGGAACTGATCCACCCCCTCATCCCCCGGTGGCTCACCGTCAGCGACCCCCGCGTGCTGGACGGCCTCTATCTCGGCCAGACCACGCTCTACAAGCGGTCGTTCCTCATGGCGTGGGCCGGGCCGGTGTTGATCTGGACCGGCTTCGTGTCGCTGCTCGTCTTCATGATGCTCTGCATCAACGCCATTGTGCGGAAGCGGTGGACCGAGGAGGAGCGGCTGACCTATCCCCTGGTGCTGCTGCCGCTGGAGATGACCGAGGAACGCCTGTCGCTCTACCGCTCCCGCCTCTTCTGGATCGGCTTCGCCATCGCCGGGGGCCTCGACCTGATGAGCGGCCTGCAATTCTGGTATCCGAGCATCCCGGCCTTCAACGTGCGCGTGCAGGATTTCTCGGCGATCTTCGCCTCGCGACCCCTGAACGCGATGGCGCCGTTCCAGATCAGCTTTTATCCGTTCGTCATCGGCCTGGGCATCCTGCTGCCGGTGGACCTCCTCTTCTCGTGCTGGTTCTTCTACTTCTTCTGGAAGGCGCAACGGGTCCTCACTGTCGCCATGGCGTGGGACACGACGCCGAACTTCCCCTATGTCAACGAGCAGAGTTTCGCGGGCTACATCGGCATTGCGGCGTTCGCGATCTGGACGGGGCGGCATTACTTCGCGGCGACGGCGCGTCGGGCGTGGGGCGCCCAGCCGGGCGGCGCGGCGTATGTGGAAAGCGACGACCGGGAGCCGTGGAGCTACCGCGTGGCGTATGGCGGCCTGATCGCGGGGAGCGCGCTGCTGCTTGCCTTCTGCATGGCGGCGGGCATGACGCTCTGGATCGCCATCGCCTTCTTCTTTATCTACTTCCTGCTCTCCATCGCCGTGACGCGTATCCGCGCCGAACTGGGTCCGCCTGCGCACGACCTGCACAACGGCGGACCGGAAATCTTTCTCACCGACGCCGTTGGCCCGAAGGAATTGGGGTCTGGCAACCTGACGATGTTCAGTTTCTTCTACTTCTTCAACCGGGCCTACCGGGCGCACCCGATGCCGTTCCAGCTGGAGGGGTTCAAGATCGCCGAGCGCGCCCGGCTCGATGGCCGCAAACTCTCCTGGGCGATGATGGCGGCGGCGGTGTGGGGCTGCGTCTGCGCCTTCTGGGCGTTCCTCCACATCGGCTATCAGGACGGCATTGGCACCGCGAAGGTGGTGGGGCCGGTGACGTGGGCGTTCGGGCCGGAGCCGTGGAATCGGCTACAGGGGTGGCTTCAGAACCCCGACCCACCGAAGCTGGGGGCCATCAGCGCGATGGCGGCGGGGTTTCTGTTCACCATCGCGCTGATGGCGCTTCGGATGCGCTTCTACTGGTGGCCGTTTCATCCGGTGGGGTACGCCGTGAGCAGCAGCTGGAGCCTCAACATCATTTGGCTTCCGCTCCTCATCGCGTGGATGACCAAACTGCTGCTGCTGCGGTATGGCGGCCTGAAGCTGTACCGGGACGCGCTGCCGTTCTTCTTCGGCCTCATCCTCGGTGAGTTTGTGGTGGGCAGCCTCTGGACGCTCATCGGCATCGCGATGGGAATCCCCAGCTACGGCTTCTGGGTGTGAGAGCGCCGATGATGTTACGATGAGCGATCATGCCTTCGCTTGATTCAAGTTCTTTTCAATCATGGATTCCAGAAAGCGAAGAGTATGGAGGTATTTCCCTGCTGTTTCGGGAACAATCGGCCCCATCGTCCGAAAGATCCGCTGCAATTCCAAAGAACCTGGGTTCTGAACGGCTTCCTGCCAGGCGGCGCTCCAGTTTATACAACGAGGCTTCCAGTCCAGCCTCTGTTTCAGCGGGACTTCGTACTCCACCCAGATGGAATCGGGGGGGAACGCTGTGCAAAAGATTGCGGAAGGGGTTAGGTGGATGCCCATCCAGTCGCCCGTTTCATACCAAGCGGCGGCTTCGTCCACCGCTTTACCGATAAAGATGTTCTCCTCCACCTGATAACTTCCAAAACTGGTGGCGCCTCTGATGGGAATACCCAGTTGTATGGATTTGACGATAGCCTGCGCGTAAATTCGACCGTGGAGTTCCAGTGTCGCGTTCAGTCCGTCTTCCTGGGTCTCCGAGAAGATCGCTATCGTGTCGGAAATGCTTTTAACCGCATCCTGTTCGAGGAAAATATCCGCTCCCCGTGACTGCTCCCGAAGGGATTGGACCAGGGACCGCAGGTCTGATAAGGCGTCTGAATGCCGTTGGTAAATCCCACGCCATCCCAGGACATCCAGCAGGGTGACGATGCCGACCTTCGAGCCGGTTTGAGGTGGATGCGTCTCCATCACTTATAACCGGCCCAGACACCTTTGCTGGGCGATCTTCCTTCGATCAGGGAGACCCACGCGGCGAGCTCATTCAACGCATCCTGAACCTGATTTCGTGACAGACCTTCGTCATGAGCCTGATGCCATATCCATTCCAGCCAACCGCTGAGACGTTCGGGATACTCGATTGAGTCCTGTTTGAGTTTTAAGAAGAGATAGGGATGCCCTCCTGTGTCACAGGCGCCCCCGATACCCTTGTATTCGATATTCCAACCGGTGGTGGTACGGGTTAACCTGTAAGGTTCATCATGGTTCCAGCGTCTTGAAAAAATGGGGAATTCGAAGGTGACGCCCAGGGTTTGATCCACTGGGTCATCGTTGGCGTGAGGGTCCTGAAGGAATTTGAGCAGGTCTTCCACCGGATGAATATGCCTGTAGAACTCAGGAGTTTCAGGTTGCACACCGCGATTCCTGATCATATAAGCATGGTGACGCGGTTCCAGATTTCTTTTTTTAAGCGATTGATGCAGCTGTTGGGCCTTTTCCGACATCCGCTCGAAATCCGCGCGCGACTTTACAGGCGTCTGACGGTTATCCGCCAGTTGCCCGACCAACTCGGTTAACTCCTGTTGCAGGGTCTGTTCGTCAGGGGTCAGTTCGATGGCCGCCATGTGCGCCTCCTCGCTCTGCAGCGCCGCTCAATACCGTCGCGGCTGGATGGAGAGGCCGCCCCGCTGTCGGTGGCAGGTGAGGTACACCAGTCGCCCCTGGCCGCTGCGGATGGCGCGCTGCACGCCTTTGGGCACCACCACCCAGCTCCCCGCGCCAAACGGCTCCGGCTGGCCGTTCACCACCAGCGTGCCCTGGCCTTCCATTCCCACCATCAGCACGTCCACTTCGTTGTTCACGTGGCCCGCCACCCCGGCGCCGTTCTCGAACACCATCAGGTTCGCGTTCAGGTCCTCGCCCCCGTACGCCCACACGGGTCCGGGACCGGCGTCCTCCCGCACGCGCTCCTTCACCCGCAACACATCCACGCCGTACGCGGACACCGCCATCTTCCTCGCTCCTTTGGCGCACGCGGGCGCCGGTCTGAACTCAAATGTAATGATTACGGATGGAGTGGGCGCCGCGACACGCTCCATAACGCCGCTCACCCTCCTCACACTGTAGTTTGTCCATGAGTTAATTCCGAAATCGCGCAACCCTCAGGTCCTCATGGGCCTATTCCCCATAAACGCCAACAGGATTCCGTTCATCGCGTGGCGAAACGGTTCATGGCGCGCCGTTGCGCCGGAAAGTTGAGTGTTATGCCTCATTTCACCCCGATCCGATCCCTCGTACCCCTGTTTTCCCTCCTCCTCGGCGTATCTCTCTTCCTCGCGCCCGGTCCCTCCGCCTCGGCGCAGGAGTGGAAGCCCGCCAAAGCCTCCCTGATGACCCAATGGGCCAGCGACGTAAATCCCGCCCGCGCCCATCCCGAATACCCCCGGCCCCAGATGGCCCGCGCGAAATGGCTCAACCTGAACGGCGTCTGGCAGCTCGATATGGGGAAGCCGGGTGACACGCCTCCCTTCGGCAAAGGACTTCCGCGCCGCATCCTCGTGCCGTTTCCCGTGGAAAGCGCCCTCTCCGGCGTGATGGAGCACACCGACCGCCTCTGGTACCGCCGCACCTTCACCGTCCCGACGGACTGGAAGGGGCAGCGCACCCTCCTCCACTTCGGCGCGGTGGACTGGGAGGCCGAAATCTTCATCAACGGGAAGTCTGTCGCGCTGCACCAGGGCGGCTTCGACCCCATTGACCTCGACATCACCGACTCCCTGAAGCCGTCCGGCCCGCAGGAACTCGTCGTTCGCGTCTTCGATCCCAGCGACGCGGGAGAACAGCCGCGTGGCAAACAGACCAACAAACCCGGCGGTATCTTCTACACCGCGACGACCGGCATCTGGCAGACGGTCTGGCTGGAACCCGCGCCCGCTACCTCCATCGCGCGCATCACCCTCACGCCCGACGTGGACGGCAAGGTCCTGCGGGTGACGCCGAGCCTCTCCTCCGGCGCGACCGCCATGAGCAACCTCACGATGGTCGCCACCGCCTTCGATGGCCCGAAAGCCGTGGGAACGATCCAGGGCAGGGCCGGAACAACGCTCGCCGTGCCGGTGCCCGGCGCCAAACTCTGGTCGCCCGACCGGCCCTTCCTCTACAACCTCACCGTGACGCTGAAACAGGGGCGCCGCGAGCTGGATCGGGTGAACAGTTACTTCGGGATGCGCAAAATCGAGATGAAGAAGGTCGGGAAGTTCAACCGGCTGCTCCTGAACGGCAAGCCCACATTCCAGATGGGGCCGCTCGATCAGGGCTTCTGGCCCGACGGCATCTACACCGCCCCCACCGACGCCGCCCTTCGCTTCGATATAGAAGTCACGAAGCGCCTCGGCTTCAACACCATCCGCAAGCACGTCAAGGTGGAGCCGGATCGGTGGTACTACTGGGCCGACCGCCTCGGCATCCTCGTGTGGCAGGATATGCCGGGCGCCGGCAACCGCACTCCCGCCGCCAAAGCGCAATTCCAAAAGGAACTGCTGCGGATGGTGGAAGAGCGCCGCTCGCACCCGTCCATCATCATGTGGGTCGTCTTCAACGAAGGCTGGGGTCAGTTCGACACCGAGCGCCTCACCCGACTCGTGGAGCAGACCGACCCCTCCCGCCTCGTCAACAACGCCAGCGGCTGGACCGACTTCAAAGTGGGCGAGGTGGCCGACATGCACAACTATCCCGGCCCCGGCGCCCCGGACCCCGGCCCCAATCGTGCGGCGGTTCTCGGCGAGTTTGGCGGCCTCGGATACATCGCGCCGGGACACCTCTGGAGCGCGGGCGGGTGGTCGTATCAGAACCAGCCCAGCAACCAGGCGCTGACACGCCGATATGAGGACCTTCTCACCCGCGTGTGGGACCTGGAGAAAACCCAAGGCCTTTGCGCCGCCATCTATACTCAGACCACCGATGTGGAGACCGAACTGAACGGCATCCTCACCTACGACCGCGCCCTTGTGAAAATGGACAAAGCGCGGGTGTCCGCCGCCAACCAGGGGCGAATGCTGCCTCGTCCGCCCGTGGTCACCGTCGTTCCGACCGCGCGGGAGCAGGCCGCGCTCTGGCGCTACACCACGACCACGCCGCCCGCTGACTGGATGAAGCCGTCCTTCGACGATACCGGGTGGAAAGAGGGCGAATCCGGGTTTGGATCCCCCGGAACCCTGGGTTCGACAGTGCGGACGGAGTGGCGGACGCCCGACATCTGGCTTCGGCGGACGGTGACGCTGTCCGCCGACACGCCGCTGGAGAAGGTGTTCATGACGCTTCACCACGATGAGGACGCGCAGGTGTACGTGAATGGCGTACTGGCGACCCAGCTGGAGAACTTTACTACAGATTATGAGGAGACCCCCCTGTCGGCGGAAGCCCGCAAGGCCCTGCGTCATGGCGCGAACCTGATCGCCGCCCATTGTCATCAGACGAGCGGCGGCCAGTACATAGACCTGGGTCTCTCCCGTTAGCCCTGGCGCAACCGACAGCAGAGAGTCTGGTCGCGGAAGGTCTTTCAGCGGCCCTCCGCGCCCTCTATAATAAGGGGGAAGGAGCGATCCCCATGGCGACCAATCTATCGGGAAACAGGTTTGGCAAAGATCGGCGAGTGAACGCCTCGCTGGTGGGCAAGATCGTCCGCATGGCGTCGCGCCTCCAGATACAGCACGACGAGACGCTGACGCATGGGCAGATCGAATCCATCGGCAAGGAGATCGGCCTGGAGCCGTCGTTCATCGAGCAGGCGCTGCATCAACTGGATGAAAGCGCTCCCGCCCGCAAAACGTCTCCCCAACGCCTGAAGCTCTGGATGACCTCGCTGGCCTTCACGCTGCCCGTGTTATGGGGCATCCTGGGCCTGATCCTCGTCTCCTCCAATCTGCATGGGTTCGCCAATCCGTTCGCGTGGATCACCACTCTCCCGATGATCGTGCTGACCGCCTTCCTCGCCGGGAAGAAGGACCTGGGGAATCTCGCCGCGATGGAATTAGTGGTGGCCCTCTCTCCAGCGATGCAGGGGGGCTGGCTGCCCTACGCCATTGTCGCCTGGATTTTCGGCTCCAAACTGGTGGAGGTCGGCGTCAATCTCCGCGAGGAGTATCTGCCGCTCTCCCGACCCGCTTCCGGCGACGGCGACAAGGTCTCCCGCAAGGACCTGATGAACCTGATGGTCCGCCTGGAGACCGAGCTCCAGCAGCAGATGCGACGCCGCACGTTCCTCAGCGTGGACGTGGTGAATTCCACCGCAATGTCGCAAAGCGCCGACGCCCGCGAGATCGAGTTCATCTTCACCAAATATCAGACCTGGCTGGAGATCATCGTGAAGTCGAACGGGGGCAAGGTGGTCAGCGCCGCCGGAGATGGCGCCATGTGCGCCTTCGAGGAGGACCGGGATGCGCTGCGGGCGGCTCGGCAGATTCAGAGCGCCGTGGAGCAGTTCAACAGCGCACACAACCGCCTGCCCATGCCGTTTCAGCTCCGGTGCGGCATCTGCTCCGGCGACGTGGCGCTGGAGAAAGGCGTACCCCTCAGCGAGACGCAAAGCCCGGTAATGTACCGCGCGGCAATGCTTCAGAAGCGGGCGCAACCCGGCGGCATCGTCATCGGCGAGGAGTTGCGGATCGCCGCCGCAACGGAACTGCCGCCGCTCACGCCCCTCCCCGACGCCTTGAACGAGGTTGAGGCGTACTCCGTTCCGCCGCTCGTCTCCTCCGGGGCATCCTTATCGGACCTGGCCACCGAAGTCCTGCTCCCTCCTCCCGCTCCCGCGCCGCCGCAGGTGACTCAGCCGACGCAGACGACCGTGACGCCTCCCAATTGAAGATTTCCACGCAATCCGACGTTTTGGGCGCCGAAGCCGCCGCCTCCCTCCCCACCTCTCCGCTGTCCGAAAGGGGCTAACTCTTGGCAACCCTGTATGGCCGCTCGTGGACCCGCGACGAACTCCTCCGTCACGTCGGCGACATCACTCAGGTGGCGGGCGCGCGCCGCGTCATCCTCCGCGAAGGCCGCGAGGAAGGCGTGGAGGCGATCCTGTTCCGCACCGGTTCCGGCTTTGAGTTCACCTGCCTGCCGGGGCGCGGGATGGATGTCTCGTCGGCGGAGTATCGCGGCCAGGCGCTGGCGTGGCGGTCGGCCACCTTCGACGCGCACCCGGCTTACTCCGAGCCGGAGGGGCTGTCATGGCTGCGCAGCTTCTACGGCGGCCTGGTGGTGACGTGCGGCCTTACGCAGGCGGGCGCGCCCAACGTGGATGAGGGGGAGCCGCTGGGCCTGCACGGGCGCATCTCGAACCTTCCCGCGTACGCCGTGCAGGCCGATGGCCGCTGGGACGGCGACGAGTATGAGATGTGGGCGCAGGGCAAAATGCGCGAGGCGATTGTCTTCGGCCCTAACCTGGAGATGACCCGGCGCATCACTGCCCGCCTCGGCGAGTCGCGCTTCTTCATCCACGACCGCATTGAAAATCTCGGTTACGCTACTCAGCCACTCATGCTGCTGTACCACATCAATGGCGGCTTTCCCGTCATCGCCGACGGCAGCCGACTCCTTTCCGCCACCCGGTCCGCCCGGCCCCGCGACGCCGAAGCCGAGACGGGAAAGGAACAATACGCCTCCTTCGAGGCCCCGCTCGCCGGGTATAAAGAGAAGGTGTATATTCACGATCTCGTCGCGGACGAGGCCGGGACCTGCGTCACCGCCCTGGTGAATGAAGGATTTAACAATGGCCATGGCTTCGGCTTCTACTGCCGGTTCCGGCCCGACCAGCTGCCGGTCTTCAGCGAGTGGAAGATGATGGACGCGGGAACGTACGTCGTCGGGATGGAACCGGCGAACTGCCATGTGCTGGGACGCGCCAGTGAACGCCACAACGAGACGCTTCAGTTCATCGAGCCGGGGGAGGTCCGCGAGATTCAGCTGGAACTCGGCGTTCTCGACGGCGGGGATGCCATCCGCGCGCTCGATTCCCGCCTCGCCGCGCTGGTATCGGCTCACGGGTAGCGCGCGAGGAAGGCGGCGCTCGTCATGATCTCCTCCTTGCGTCATGGTGGAGGCCGGGCGGTGACGGTGGCTCTGGGGTTGCTCTGCGCCGCACTCCTCGGCGGGTGCCAGCCGGACGACGCCGCCATGGAGCTCGCCCGCGCCACGGAGAACCTCCGCTCCGGCTCGCCGAGCGCCGCCAAAATGACTTTCAACCGGCTGGCGGAGCGCAACCCCAGGGATGCCGATCTCATGGCACGCATCGCGCAGGCGTATCTTTCCACCGGCGATATGAAGGCGGCGCGGCCCTGGATGGAGCGTTCTGTCCGCCTGAAGCCCTCGGTGGAGACAAGGTCCGTCCTCTCGCAGTTGCGTATCGCCCTCGGAGACGTTGGGCGCGGCTGCCTGGAGCAGAAAGCCCTCCTCGCCGCCGCGCCCAACGACGGCATGACCCTGAACAATTACGCCTACCAGTGCCAGGTGGAGCGCGGCGTGGACCTCGATCAGGCGATTGTGGCGCTACAGCGGGCGGTCCAGCTCACCCGTGGGAACGGCGCCGTTCGTGACAGCCTGGGCTGGGCGTATGTACGACGCTATCAACAGACGCATCAGGCGGACGATCTGCGGTGGGGAACTCTGCAGTTGGAGCAGGCCGTGCCGCTTTCGGTCGCGCCGCAGGGAAGCGGCTGGAGCCTTTCGGACAACACCGCGCCGTCGCGGGAGGTGCGCGATCACCTGATTACGGCCTACACCTTCGCCCCGCAGCCGCGCATCCTCACGACCGGCCTCGCGGGCAGTCAGGCGCTGCTCGGTTGCCTCGGCGCCGCGCTGATGAAAAGCGGCCCGCGCCTGGGCGAAGCGGCGGTCGTGCGCGGCGCCGAGTTACTGGAAACGGCGGTGGAGGCCAGTCCGGGGGACGGCGGTCTTCGTTTCTACCTCGGCGAGGCGTATCTGGCGCTACGGCAGCCCGACCGCGCGCAGGTGGAGTTCGACAAGGCCCGCGCGCTCGATCCCGCCCTGCGCTCCATCCGGTCCGCCGCCGATACTTCCTCTGGACCCCAGGTGACTGAAGGGACTTATGGGACTACAGGGAAAGCGCCCAGAGGTCCGGGCGAATGAATTCGCTGCAACAGGAACACGAAGTCGGCCTTCGCCGACTCCCGCCCTGCGAAACGCTTCGGTTCATGAGCGTCCCCCCTACCTCACCCCGGCCTTCGGCCACCCCTCTCCCACAGGAGAGGGGCCTGTGGACGGCATGGTCTCTTCGTCTCCAGACTTCTACCTCACCCCGGCCTTCGGCCACCCCTCTCCCACAGGAGAGGGGCCTGTGGACGGCATGGTCTCTTC
>JBBRGS010000081.1:0-14824 GCA_038240635.1 Armatimonadota bacterium | reverse complement strand
ACGCAGGGCGAACTTTTCTACCATGACGGCTGGGTGTTCGTCCTCTTCACGACGCCGCAGGGCCAAACGATGAAAGGGTTCCGCCTGTGATGCCCGTGATGCGGCTCCCCCGATGGAGCGTCACCGTTCTCATCGCCCTCCTCGCTATCGGGGGCGCGCTCGGCGGATCGGCTCGCGCGCAAACGCCGACGCCCTCCGCCGACTCCACGGAGTGGGGTGGCACCGCGAGCCTCGATCAACTGCTCATCCGCCTCATTGGGGACGCCTCGCCGGAGTTGGGCAACCGGGCGAGCGCATCCTTCTTCATCTACGTCAACGTCAGCGCCAATGAGCAGAATGGCTATGTCGGCCAGCAAATCCGCCGCGAAATCCGCGCCCTGATGAACGGCTTTTTCGTGGATGGCGAGCCGCTCTGCTTCCGCACCTTCCAAACCAAAATGCTCGACCGCCTGCCGGATGACAACTTCATTCGCTTCTCCTCGGAGGACCGTCCGGCCCTCTTCGATCAGGTCCATTCGTTTGTCTCGCGGCGCGGCTCCGACCAGGGCGGCTCCGACCTCGAGCTCGCCAAATACACCCTCCTCGGCGAGATGAAGACCGCTCCCAACCTCCCCATCGGCATCATCCTCACCAACTCGGAATTCAGCCAGCAGCCTCGCAGCGGCGGAAAGCCCTGGGGCGACCGCGCCGAGAATCGGGAACAACTTGCGGCCCGCCTCCGCGAAACGGGCGTTACCTTCCGTCAGTTCCTCCTCTCCTCGCTGCGGCTTGGCGGCGAAACGGTCCGCACTTACGCCCACATCGGCTTTCTTCCTGGCGTGCGGACACGGCCCTTGCCTCAGCCGCGCGAGACGCTTGTCCAACGCCAAAATGAGAACGGCTCCATGGCTGTTTCGCCGACCTCCACCCGACTCACCCTCACCGCCACGAAAGCCGGTCCCAACCGATACCAGCTGCAATGGACCGACGGCCCGCGCAACGCCTCGGAGTATCTCGTGCGCATCCGGGAGAAGGCGAACCGGAAATTGGCCAACAGCGTGACGGCGCGAGGGACCTCCACCACGGTGAGCCTGCCCCAGCCCGGGGTGCGCTACGGTCTCACCGTGGCCGCCGTCAACGGGCGCGACCAGAGCGCGGAATCGGCGCCGGTCTTCCTCACCGGGGAAATGGGGCCTTCGCTCCCCATTGTTCCGATCCTCTTAATCGTCTTGGCGCTGGGAGGGATCACCTTATTTTTTATGCGCTCTATCACCGTCCTTATCGCCGGAACGCCTTACCCACTCGGCGGCTTGCAGCCCTCCAAGCGCATCGTGACGGCGGGGTTCCCCAAAACAAACCCCAGGGATGCCGTACTACAAGCGGTGACGGACCGACAGGACGCTGTGGCGGAAGCGCGCCGTTCGCTGATGGGCAAAGTGACCGTTTCAGGCGTGGGAGCGTACCGCATCGTCAACGCGCGTGGGGAGGACGTGAAGCAGGTCTCACTCACGCCTCGATCTGAGACCCTCATGTTTAAGATAGAAGGCAAGCCACTCCTCCCCATCGCTATGCGGATCGTACCGTCCACCACTAGAAAATGAGGGCGCGCCCGTCGCGCGCCGAAGTGGAGAACTCATGAACGCTACAGTCAAACCGCTGTTCCCTCGGCGACCCTTCGCACTCCTCGTGGGCGTCGCGCTCCTTCTCGCGCTGAGCGTCCTCGGCGCCGCGCCCCGAATTGGAACCGCCGCCGCGTCGCCCGCCGCCTCCGGGGAGAAGTGGGGGCCGGACGACACGACCACCCCTAGTGCAAACCGGAACTCCGCCGCTCCCGACACGACGACCGGCGGGACGACAGCGGGAGAGAAAGCCGGCGTGGGAAATGAGGGCGGAAAGAAGCCGCCCGCCGACCCCTGGATGGCGTCCATCGCGGCGTTTGAGTACTGGCTGGGCACGTACTGGAGTTACTTGCTGGTGTCGCTGCTGGCGCTGTGGGCGCTCTCCGCATTGTTCGCCTGGGTGTTGGGAGTCGGGATGAACGTCCGCCCATTGGCCGCCGCGCCGTGGGGCGTTTTGATCGCATTTCTGTTGTGGGCCATCGGCATGGGCTGGTACACGCTCTTTTACATCCCGCCCCCCATGTTCATCCCGTGGCCGTTTTGGACGTTCCTGGGGACGCTCTGCCTCTTCGCGCTGATCGCGATGGTATCCAGCGGCAACCGACGCTCCAATGAATACTAAATGCTGATGCGTTTGTAATGCGCGGAAGACGACTCACTGTTCCGATGCCGTGACCCTCACGGCGCTCTTGGAGGTTTGGCATGGCTCGAAAAGCCCTCGTGATCGGCCTGGGCACCACCGGCGGCGAAGTCTGCAACCGGCTCATCAAACGATTGATGTGGGAGCACGGCTCCCTCGACAGAACCCCCTGGCTCCGATTCCTCGTGCTGGAAACGGCGGGCGCCGCCTCCGCCACTCAACAGGATACCGCCAACGACGCGAGCGTCCGCTCCACCCACGATGGCCGAACCGAAGCGGAGAAGACCGGGAACTTTCGCTACATTCCCGTGCAGCAGAACGCTCAACTCAAGGACGTGATCACCCATCCCGACCGCTGGAAGGCCCAAATCGACCCCACCTCGTGGCTGAATCCAGAATTTTTAACCTTTCTAGCCAACCTACGAGGCCCCGGCGCCGGAAACATTCGACAGTTTGGACGCCTCGCGACCCTCTTCCCAGCCCACCTCAACGCCTTCCAGGAAGATGTTCGGCGGCGCCTAATCGAACTCTCCGCCCTTACTACCGCCTCCGCCTCCGAAGCGTTTGGGGTTCCCCTCAACTTCGATCAGAGTCGGGTGGACCTCTTTGTCTGTGGTACCCTCGCGGGCGGCACCGGGAGCGGCTCGTTCCTCGACATCCCGCATCTTCTGCGTGAAAATTCAGCGTTCAGGAATGGGATGCAGATCATCGCCCTTCTCGCAGGGTATCCCGATAACGGCGGAACCAACGAGTACGGCTCCAACACTTATCACGCTTTGCGCGAATATCACCACATGGCGACGCCGGGCACGGAGTATAAAGCGCTAATCAATGGGCGCGAGATTCATTCCGACTCTCAACCCTACGACGAGTTCCATCTCATCTGTCCGGCGAACGATAAGCGGGATGAAGTCACCCGCATGGTCTCCTCTGTCGCTGATTACGTTTACCTGCGCGCCTTCTCCCCCGACGCCGACACCGTGATGCTACAACGCGAAGCCGACTATGGCAGCGGCTACTCCACCGCGTCCAAACTCGGCCAACAGCAAAATCAGGCCACCTTCGGCATCTCCGGGATCGAGTATCCCGCCCAACGGTACATCGAAACCCTTCAACTCAAACTCGCTAAAAACGCCTTCAGCCGTTGGCTCTCCGACCGCGCGGACGACCCTCCCACCTATGGCGATGACCTCAAGCGCGCCGTCCGCCAAAGCCTCGCCGAGAGGGGATTAGTTGACCGCGCCGGGAAATCCGCTCTCATGATCGCTTCTTCCACTCCCGCGTCGCCCAACGCCGTACCGGTCGCCGCCGACCTCCGGCAAGCGATCAACACCCTGTTGAGCGACCAGGCGCGGCAAAGCCAGGGCGATCTTCAACGGCTGCGCGAGGCGCGGTCGCAAGCCGATTACGCCCTGGGCCAGGGCGACACGGGATCGCCCGCGCCCGGCCTGCCCCGCGATTGCGTGAAACAACGCATCTCGGAGAATCAGGCTCGCGTGCGCGCCGAATCACGCACCGCCCTCGCCAACGAACTGCGGAAAACATTAACCGATTTAACCTATAACCTCTCCGGCCTCCATTACGCGCGCGAATACGTTCAGGAGGCGCAACGGCTCATCGGCGAGGAACGCGAGAAACTCGAACAACGCGACCCCGCCACCGGCGCTTATACCCTCCTTACCCAACGGGACAGCCTGCGGAACCAACTGACAACCGTGGAGGACGAACTTCAAGCCGTTCGCCGAGACCCCTTTCTCGCCATCTTAGGGGGAAAAGGATGGGCCACCAGCCGAGTGTTGGGGGAATGGAGCGAGGCCGCTCAGGATTATTACGCCTCCTCCACAGCCATTCAGGAACAGACCGCCATGCTCGACATCTACGCTCAATTGAGCGAGGACCTGAGCGTCTACGCTCAACGCCTGAGCGCCTCCGCCTACCTTACCGAGTACGCCCGCGCCTTTCAACGGGAGATCGAAGATAGTCTGGAACAGCAGAGGAATCGAGCGGAAGACACCAATTATGAAATCCTTGATCCGGTGACGGAGGAGAGTCTCACCCGCGAGTATGAAGCCGCATTCCTCGACCCAAACAATCCGCAAAACCGAGGGGTGAGGGATCGCCGGGAAAACGAAGCGATGAAGAACCTGATTGAAGCGCTGGCCCCCCTCATCGAACGCCTCTTCACCCCCGAAGCCCCTCAAAGCGGCTACTCCCGCAATGTCCCAACCCAGTTTCAACCCGGCAAACTCGATGTGGAGCCGGAAGAATGGAAGGAACTCCTTCGACGTGGGCGGGAACAGTTCCGCGCGATTGAGGACCGCCATATCCTGGACCTCCTCGCTGGACTGCCGCGACGCGAGGCCGAAGACCATGTGGCCCAAATGATCGCCCGCAGCGCCCCTATGTTGCATCTGGACCTCTCCGATACCACGCGCTTTGAGGACTTGCCCATGAAGCGCGCTGGATTCCTCTTCTTCAATCGGCAATCCCAGGAGAACACCAACCCGCAACCGAAGGAGGTTCGCCTCTTTACGGGCTTTCTCAGAGCGTACGATGCGGACGGCTTGCGCCACCACGAAACAGAAGAGATTCATCGCATCTCCATCATTCGCGAGCAGACCGCCTTCCCGCTCTCCATAGTGCGAGGGATGATCGGCGACAGCGGCGCCTACGTCCGATACGCCGCTCAAGCGCCTCCTCGCCCCACCTACTACAGCCGCAGCGACATCAAGTACTGGTTCCCGTTGGAACCCGTGCCGGAAGCCGATGAGATCGTCACGCTCTTCCTCGTCATGGTGGGGATTAAAGAGTTGGACACTCAGGCCTATCCGATCCAATTGGACTCGCCGAACTTTGCGAACCCGATTCAGTTCCCTAACAACCTTCAGCACATCCGCATTCAATTCTCCGGTAACTCTCAGGAACGTTCCACGGCTCGCATCGAGATGACCAACCGCATCTTCAACTTCCGCCAAACGAAAGGCAACGACGAACTGGTCCTTTGCCTCAACGACTTCGTGAAACGTGTGAGCGAATACGCCTTCTTTAAGGTGGCGGGAGCGCCCCTCGATACCCAGGGCGCCAAGTCGTGGATCATCCCGTATCTGAGGAAGGACACTCACCTCTGGAGAGTATGGACCGACCTGCCAGGCAACGGCATCGTCGCCTTCAATCCGGAAATACTGAAACACGAGGCCGGTACAATTATGGAGGTCCTCAACGCCAAGGGGGAACGCGAGAACCAGCCTATCACCGTTGCGGGATACCACTGCGATTGTGGGTTCCGCTTCGGCCCCAGCGCGGATGATGTGACCAAAGCCAAACGCTGCCAGAAGTGCGGCGAGTTGTACGTGTACGGGTAAACGGCGCCACCGTCGGTTGGTGGCCTGTTCGCGCCGGAACCGCTTAAGTGACGGTGGCATGAAGCCGATGGAAGGAGAAGGCGCGTCCGCGAGACGCCGGGGGAAACTCGTCCCCGCGCCGGACATCGGGCGCCTTCTCTCTTCCTCGGCCTAAAATATGGACACTTATCCGAGCAGGTCGCGCATCATTAAAAGCAGACCCTCCGCCCCCCCCCAGGCGCCTATAAGGCCACGTTTATCCTGCTCCCCGTCTGAAGGGAATGCCACAACCCTCACCGCGCCGCAGAACCGCGCACTTCAGGCGCTCCTCCACCCCCCCGCGCACGCTCCCGCGCCGGTGCTGGAAACCGATGCCCCTCATTTTCCGGCGGCTGACGCCCCGCTACGTAGCCAGGCCGCTCTTCAACGCAGCGAAGCCTCTCCGCTTCCTCTGGCAACGCCTACGCAGGCCGCCCCCTCCCGCAACGCCGTCGCAGAACCCGTCCGACCGACGCTCTCCCCCCTCGAACTGCTGCGTGAGGCCGCCATGCGGCTTCAGGAGCGACCGGCCACTCCCCTCGTGCGGCGCATCAGCGCGTTCGTCCTCGAATTTTGTGACCTGTGGGATACGATGCACCATTCCCACGGGAATGAGTTTCATCCCGAAAACGAAATCGGGCGGGTGGAACAGCGATTCTTCACCCCGCTGCCGTGCGGCGATCTCATTGAACTCGACTTCCACTCCGACGCCTATAAGCGAATGATTGAATTGAACGCATCGTATCAGCTCCAGCAGTTTCAAGCTCGTCGCATTCTCGACAAACGGTACCAATTCGCCGCCATTCCGCTGGTCCCCGACGTTTCAAAGTTTGACCCGGAGACGTGCGCTCAGTTGAGTCAGTTCGCTCCCATTCCCACCAACGATCCCGCCCTGGACAACGTGATCCAGTCGGTCTTCCAGCATGGCTTCCGGTTACAGGGCCAGGTGATCCAGAAGGCCACCGTGCAGCGGTATCGGACCCTCCCCCGCGATTAAAGCTCTCCCTGTGTCGCCGACGCAGCGGTTCAGCGCGATTCCGCCTCCTCCAAATAGCGCCCGGTGAACCGGATTTCCACCTGCACGCGCCGGTTGCGAGGATCGGCGACGGCGTGATACGGCAGCTCGTGGTAGCGGCTGTACCCCACCACGCTGTAGCGGCCCGGCCAGAAGAGGCTGGCGGACCCCTGGCTACCGCCGATGGATGTTCCGGCCTCCTCCAGCAGATTACGAAACATCATCGCCTGGTTGACCGAGACGGTCCAGAGGGTTTCATCTTCTCGACCGTCAGGAATGGAGTACCCTTCCACGGTGATGCTCTGGTAGGCGCGGAGTTTGCCCAGTTCATGGGCGGCCCGGCTTTGATCGAGGCTCCGGGCGAAATGCGTGGCCAGCGTGCGGCACCAGGGAGTCGCTGCCCCGTTCGCCGTGAAGAGCGCGCGATTCGCGGAGCCGCCGAGGAAGATCATCTTGATGGAGGAAGCGTCCTCCTTCAGGATCACATAAGTATGGGGTGACAGCCGGGTCCACCACCGTTGTTCGTGATTGGCGCTGTCGGCCTCATCCTGGTAGCTCCCGCGCCAGTAGGCGCGCAGGTCATCGCCGAGTTCGGATTTGAACTGCTGGATTTTGACGATCTTCGGGTCAGCCGAAGCCAGCCGCTGATACTGCCCGGCGTACAGGAACAGGACGAGGACGAAGAAGGTGACGGCGAGAATATCCGCCAGCGCCACAAACGGATTGGCGAGAAGACCTCGTGACCGGACAGAACGCGCGCGCACAGCAAGCCCTCCCTATCGGTCTTTTCGATGGAACGGGTTGAGGCGTCGCCAAAAGCTGCGCCTGGGTGGCGAGGCCTCAACCGGAGGGTCGGAAGGGAACAGCGCGGGAGGAGGAGAAGAAGGCGACTTCGGAAAATTCCTCCACTCATTCGTACGGGCTTCCACCAGCGCCTGGGCGGCGGCGCGCAGGTCCTTCGCGGCCTGAGTCAGTTCACCCGCGCCCTCGGAGCTCGTTTTCCCGCCCTCGGAGCTCGTCCTCCCCCCCTCAGGGATCGCGCTGACCTGCCGGGTGAGAGCGTTGACTTGCTCCGTGAGAGCGCTCACATGCCCGACGAGAGCCTGGGAAGAGTGGGACATGACATTCCCGGTAGCGACGAGGGAACTTCCCATTTCGCTGACAGCGCGACCGCTTTCCGCGTTCTTTTCAGATAGTTCCTGAATGACTGAATGAACCTGCCGAATATCTTCCACAGAGCCGTCCACCACCGCCACAATCGCCCGCACAGCCTCGAGCAGGCGGTTTACTTTCTCGGACTGTTTCTCTTGTTTCTCCAGTCCGGCTTCCATGAACTCGTTGACACTCTTCCCAAACTCGTCAAACCGTTTGGCGAGAGTGGCGATGCTCTCATGGACAAGCGTACGCTCCTCGCCGACTTTGGACTTTCCGACGTTCATGGCGGAAATGCCAGTTTGAATGGCGTTCGCCAGGGATTCCGTGAAATGTCGGCGATCCTGCTCCTGCTGCCGGAAGTCGGCCAGTTCCCGCGACATCACCTCCGTCGCCCGCGTCAGTTTCTCCCGCTCGGCGACCTGCTGATCAAAACTCTTCTGGTGGTTCTCCACCAGGCTCTGTAGTTGGGCGGTCACGGAGGAGAAGGCGCTGCCGCTGGCGTTGAGCTGGACGGCGAACCCTTCAACAGTGGCTTTGAGAGAAGTCCCGACGCCCTGAAGGGTTCCTTGAAGCTGGGCGACGGGGTCTTCCTTCGCCGCCCGTTGAGCGTGCGCCTTCTCCTCCATGAAGGCGTCCACCGCGTCCAGGTAGGCGGCGACTTTGGCTTCATAAGCGTGGATTCCCCCACTGAGCGCCAGCGAGGTGATGACGCCCCAGAAGGTGCAGGAGAAGCCGGTTTTCATGCCGATGAGCGCGTTCCCCAGGTCACGCGCCATGTTGGTGGCGCCGAGGCCGGAGGTCGGGTCGGGCAGGCTGCTCACGACGGCGGCCATGCCCAGGAGGGTGCCCAGAAGGCCAAGATAAACTCCGGCGCCGGCGCCAAAGCGCGCGGTCCCCACCCAGGCGTCCAATTCCTCAATCTCGGCGTCGGCGGCGCGGGCGTAGAACTCCACCTGCTCGGCGGGACTCCTCTCCAGCAACCGGAGGCGCCGCTTCAACGCACTTTCTTCCATTCCATACACGGCCGGAAGAAAATCAGGGCGAACGCTCAACTCCTGAAAGACCTGAGACCGTTCCGACAGGCGCCGCCACGCATGGAGGATCTGTTGGCCGCCACTGACCAGCAGGATGATGAGAATCGCGAGGATCGCCAGCGACGCCGGTTCCCTGGGCAGCAACAGATCGAAGAGGGCATGCACGAATAGGTCTCCCTGGGCGCAGTGAAAGCGAAACGCCCTCACCATTATCACCGAAACCGTCTGAAAGCGATAGCCCGTTAACTTCGGGGGATCAGAAACGCCACTTCGTACGGCCCCAGGGTTCCGACATCGCGCCACCGGGCGCCGCTCACCTGGTCGGTCCAGTCGCCTTCCACGCGCGCCCGCTGCGAGGTTCCTTCGTGGTTGAGGACGAAGCAGGCCGCCGCGCCGTCCAGACGCGCAAAGACTACTTCCAGGTCCGCCGCCTCGTTTTCAGGTCGCACGGGGCTGTTAGACGGACCCAGCAGGCCGCGCAACAGGTCGCGGTGGAAGCGGGCGTCCAGCAGACCGGCGACGTGGCAGGCCTGGCCCTGGCCATGCGGGTGAAGCGTGACGGCGGGCAATCCCGGCGCTGGGCTTCCCTCGGCGAAGCGAGCCAGGACCTGAGCATCCCGCGCCCGGAGGTGATCCAGCCAGGCGTGGCAGGCGTACACGCCGCTCAGGCCACTCGATTCGGCCCTCACGGGGACTTCGCCGACGGCGTTCACGCTTTGCCACGCCTCGGCGGCTTCGCCCAGTCGCTCCTTGGGCGGCGCAGGGGAGGCGGAGAGGCTGCTCCACTCCACCACTTCCACGCCGAGGAGTTCCTTCAGCAGCCACGGGGGCCGCTCCATCGGCGCGACGTGATCGCGGTTGAGGGCGCCGGTGAACGGCGTCGTGACGAGCGTTCCGCCCGCCGCCACATACGTGGTCAGCGTCCTGGCGAGGGGTTCGTCCATCAGGCGAAGCAGCGGCGCGATGACGAGACGATATGGCTCCAGGTCGCTGGCGGAAGGCGAGCCGTCGTCGCGGCGGTAGATCACGTCGCAGCCGTGTCCGAGTTTGGCAAGCGCGGCGAACCACTCCTCCGCCACGCCGCGATAATGAATCCCACCGCCGGGCCGGTTGAGGGTGAAGGACCGCGCCGAGTCGTAATCGAGGAGGAGGGCCACGTCATGCGGGCGCTCCACGCGGTCGAGCGAATCGGCCAGGCGCAAGATCTCCGCTCCGGTTTTCGCCACGATCTCGTAGCGGGGATTTTTGTCCCCATCGTGGTCCAGGATGCCGCGCCAGTACTGCTCGCCGCCGAAGGGGAGGGTGCGCCAGCGGAAGTACAGGATCATCTCCGCGCCGTGCGCCACCGATTGCCACGTCCAGAGGCGGCTGCGGCGGGGATCATCGGCGACGGCGGCCATCGGGGAGCCGCTCTGCTGCTCCAGCATCCAGTAGCGGCGCTGGTCCTTATAGCCGCGCTGGTCCTTGTAGCGGCGCTGGTCCTTGTAGCGGCGCTGGTCCTTGTAGCGGCGCTGGTCCTTGTAGCGGCGCTGGTCCTTGTAGCCGCGCGCGAGGGCGTGCAGCAGCCCCATCGTGGCGGAGGGGGGATTCACGGCGAACTGCGACGGGTACACATCCCACCCGGCGACATCAAGCGGGTCGAACAGCTGCGGGTGATCGAGGTCGCCCCAGCCGCTCATCATGTGGCAGACGTTGGTGGTGATCGGCTGCCCGGCGCCGCTCTTCCGCAACGCCTCCACCTGAAGCCGCAGGTAATCGGTGTTGGCGGCGGAGAAGAATCGCTCCGATTCCATCAGCAGGCCGGGGTTGTGCAGGTCCTGCCCCAGGCGCGGCAGGGGAATGTCGTTGAAGGCGCGGAATTCGCCACTTCCGAAGACCATGCCGAGCCGCCGGTTCAGCGCATCCACGTCGCCGAAGCGCTCGGCCAGCCAGCCGCGAAAGCCGTTCAAGCACACGTCGCAGTAGCATCGATGGCCGTACATCCCGATCTCGTTATCGAGTTGGAAGCCCATCACCGCCGGATGATCGCCGTACCGGGCGCCCAGCGCCGCCGCGATGCGCTCGGAGCGGTCCCGAAAGCGCGGATGATTGACGCAGAAGAGGCTGCGGCCCCCATACTGCCACCGGGTTCCGTCTTCGTACACCTGGCGGCAATCGTCCTCCGGGGAGTCGGCGTTCACGAGCCAGGCGGGCGGCCCGGCGGTCGGCGTCCCCAGCAGGACTGAGATTTCCCGCTCCTCCAGGAGGGCGATGGCGCGGTCGAGCCAGTCAAACTCGAACTGATCGGGAGCGGGTTCCATGCGGCTCCAGGCGAACTCCCCGAGGCGGACAACGTTGAATCTCGCCTCGCGCATCCATGCCACATCGGTGGGCCAGCGGGATTCGGGCCAGTGTTCGGGGTAGTAGATGGCGCCATACCACATGAGAGGTCGCTCCCTGTAAAGGCGGTGAGGTCAGGCGGGGACGAGGACCGCTACCAGCGGCTGAGAACGGCTTTGGGCGAAGCGGGCGCAGCGCTCGGCGTCGAACGGGCCGTCCCACGCGGTGAGGCTGTACCGATACGGGATGCGACCTCCCTGCGTGGCGGGGAAGTTGGTGAACCAGTAGTTGTTCATGACCCAGGACATCACCACGCCATTCGCGGGAGGAAGCGTCTCATGCCACTGGCCGGTGTTGATCCCATTCACCTGCACGAGTGGAACGTCCGGGGTGGCGACCACCGCCGTCCCTTCGTCGCCCGCCACCGCGAAGTACCCCTGCACGCCGTGCCAGTCGGTGGCGGAGCCAGGCAGCGCGTCGGAGTGCGGCCGCATGACCGCGCCCGGCAGCTCCAGCAAGACTTCCGGCTGCGACAGGTTGAAGGGGAAGGCGTGATAGACCGCGTCGGAGCGGTCGAGGGGGAGCTTTTCGAGCGTGCAGGCGAAATCCACCCGGTCCAGCGTGTCGAACAGTGTGATTTCCATCGTGAGGGAGAGCGTGGAGTCACCGCTGGTCACGACGAGCGCCGCCCCGTCCGGCCGCGCATGGCTCGTGAGGGAGCGCACGGCGGGCGTGGAGCGCGCGAACGGCGGATTGATGTGAAAGCCGGTCCATTCGCACAGGGCTTCCCGGCCTCGCTCCGAGTCGATGCGCTCATAAATGAACTGGCCGAGGGTAGTGTCGCCCGGCTTCACGAGTTCCCGGTCGGCGCCACCTGGGGTCCGCATCACCAGGCTACGAATGCCGCCGGTCACGGGATCGAGCGCGAGGCGAAAGCGGGCGTTGGCCAGCGCGGCGCCGTCGTGGCGAGTGGCGGCCTCCGGCGCAAATGGCTCGTGCGCGATGCGATACCGCTTCCAGCCGCTGGCGGGGACGCCGCGCGCGACGAACCGGATGAGTTGAGCGGGCCGCCGGTCGCTGCCGACGATGGCGGGTTCGCGCGTCACGCCGATCTTCTCGCCGGTGTCTTCGTCCACCAGGTGGAAGGGCGGGCCGTCGTCGAGGCGGCGCGGCTGGAGGACCATGCCGGGGGCCTGCCCCGTGACGGCGGAGTCGGGGACGAGCGTCTCCACGGTGTCGTCGCGGAGGAAGGGGAGCGGGTTGAACACGGCCAGCCTCATGGCGCCAGCGGAGGGTTGCGCCGAAGTCGCCGTCGCTTGCCCGATTGAAGTCGCCGTCGCTTGCCCGATTGAAGCCGCCGTCGCTTGCCCGATTGAAGCCGCCGTCGCTTGCCCGATTGAAGCCGCCGTCGCTTGCCCGGTTGAAGCCGCCGTCGCTTGCGACCGAGCCGCCTGCGTCACGAGATGCGCCGCCAGCGTGGCCGCATGGTGCGCCTTCTCCGCCTTGAACGCCCATTGCGCCTGGCTCTCCGGGTGATGGGGGTCATCCGTGCTGTTCCACGATCCCCACGTGTGTTCGCAGAAGAAGGCGGCGGCCTCCACGGCGGCGGTTTCCACTTCCCGGTCGAGGGGGGCGCCGTTCGCGGCCAGGGCGCGGGCGGTGAGCAGATCGGCCTGCGCTTTGCGGACGCGCGTCACCTCGAACAGGGCGCTGCCGTTGCCGTCGGCCCACCAGTCGGGCCAGGCGGCCTGTCGCGTGGGGATCGGCTCCGGCCACTCGGCTTCGGCGTGTTGAAACCATTCGCGGGCGGTGCAGAGGCGGAGTTTCACGGCGTCCTGCCGCGCGTTCCAGTCCCGCACGAGGTCGGGAATCCAGAGGCCGGGCGGGGCGTTGTCGTGGTCTTCGCCATGGACGCGCAGTTCGAGGGCGTGGTGGGGATAGCCGCCGCTCTCCAGGTCCGCCAGCATCCCGGCGAGGCGTTCCGGGGCGTCCGGCTGGCCGAGAAACGTTCCCTGAAGGTATCCGCCGCCCATCCAGGTCAGGACGCGTTCACCGCCGGGGGCCGCCCAGTGGAAGAGGGAGGGACGAGGCCGGACTCCTCGCGCGCGGGTCTCGTTGATCCCCGTATCGAAGTATCGGATGCCTCGGCTGGCGAGCATAGCGGGGAGGCCCCAGGTCCAGCCGTTCACATCGTTTTGCATGGCGGTCACGATGTCGAAACCGCCCTCGCGCGCCAGTTCCGCGCCAAACTCCAGCGTGCGCTCCAGCAGGTCGGCGCCGAACAGGTCGGTGAGGTTGACGTAGAGTCCGGTGACTTCGATCCGGCCGTCGCGGACGCGGCGGAAGAACTCGTCCCGGCGCTGGGGATGTCGCTCCAGAAACCGGTGAATGGACCAGACGCCTTCGCACGTCCAGCAAAACCGCTCGCCTTCGGGGCGGTCGTCGGTGAGGGAGCAATAATCGAGGGCGGTGGCGATGAAGTCGCCGTGTTTGCGGAAGAGGATCGGCTGCGGCTCGGTGTAGCCGATGTCCACATGGGTATGGTGGACGAGCCAGAGGACCCATGGGCGCGTGAGATCGGACAACCGGGGCACGGGGCCTCCTTCGGAAGGGGATCAGACGAGCGAGCCCGTCTCCATTCCAGGGAAAAGAGAGGGCCGCCGGCGTGAATTATGCTCTGGGCGCCTTCAGTTTGGCGAACCGAATATCCAGCTTGCGGACGCCCTGTTCGGGGAACTCGATGGTAACGAGGGTCTCCCCTTCGGCGTTGCCTTCCACGATAACGCCTTCGCCCCAGGCGGGATGGATCACTTTCTGGCCCGCCTCGAACGTGTCGGGTTCGGGGCTTTGCCACAGCGAGCGGTCCTCTTCCGGGATGTCGCGGCGGATGGCGGGGCGACTCATGCCACTGTCTATTTTGAGATTCTTCTCGGCGAAGTTGGGCGGCAGCCAGTTGGACGTGACCCATTCGGTGATACCGTCGGTGTCCACCCATGCGAAGTTTCGCATATGTTCGGCGAAGGTGGCGAGATTGATATCGTTCTGTTCCAGTTGCCCCTCGATCTCCTTCGCCTGCTTCATCGTCTCGCGGTCCTTCAGCACGAGGGGGTCGTTGGTTTCGCGGGCCTGAAGCACCGATTGGTAGAGCGGGGTTTCCAATAATTCCTTCCGGCGCTGTTCGGCGTTCTCACCGGCTCGTTCGAGTTCGACCTCCCAATTCTCATCGCCGGAGCGGTCGGTCACGTAATCTTCAAAGAAGACAGCGCCGCACTGGTAATTTTCACATCGGCCAAACTTGCGGATGAAGACGATATGAGACACATCAAGGTCATACGACCCCTCATAGGACGGCTCATTGTGAGCGGAGCCGTGACATAAGGGGCATTCAAGGGCGGGGTCGGGCACGGGCAACTCCTTCAGCCGGGACGAATCACAACAGGGACAGGACACAGAATCAGACGCTTAAGGAGTATTCGAGATTCACCGGAACTATCCTGCCCTTCTGCGGAAGAGACCTCGCGCGCCTGATACAATGGAGAGGAGGGATGAAGTCCCGCCACGGTGGGAGCGACACCGGGAGAAGCGCCTGAAGCGTGGGGCGCCAGTGAAGTGACATGGAGGGCAGGACGATGACACTGACGCTGGACCTGGCGCCGGAAGTGGAGGAACGGCTGCGGCGGGAG
>JBBRGS010000080.1:0-14921 GCA_038240635.1 Armatimonadota bacterium | reverse complement strand
GCCGTTCGCGTCGAGGTGGCGGCGCAGGGCCTCCAGCACGTCGTCGGGATGCTGGTCCGGCACGAGGCGGAAGTCCATCTTGGCGACGGCGTACGCGGGCAGCACGGTCTTGGAGCCGTCGCCTTCGTACCCGGCGGAGAGACCGCAGACGGTGGCGGTCGGCTCAAAGAGGCTGCGGCGCTTTAGTTCGAGGCCGCTTGCGCCCATCAGGAAGCGGTCCACGCCGTAGAGGGCGCGAAACGACTCCTCCTCATCGGGCAGGCGGTCCAGCATGGCGAGGTCGTCAGGGGTGGCGGGCCAGGCGGCGTCGTAGAAGCCGGGGATGCGGATGCGCTCATCGGGGCCTTTGATGGACGCGAGCGCCCAGACGATCCGCCACGCGGCGTTGGGCATGACCGAGCCGCCGAGGCCGCTGTGGGCGTCCTGCGTGGCGGTGCGGCAGCGCAGTTCGATATAGACGATGCCGCGCAGGCCGAGGTACAGCTGCGGGTGACCGGTGTGGTCCACGCCGCCAAACTCCCAGACGCATGCGTCGGCGGCGAGGAGGTCCTTATGCTCATGCACGAATGGCGAGAGGTGCGGGCTGCCGATCTCCTCCTCGCCTTCGATGAGCCACTTGATTCGGCACGGGAATTCGCCGTGGACCGCCCGGAAGGCGTCGAACATGAGGAGCCGGGAGCCGATATGCCCCTTGTCGTCCGAGGCGCCGCGCGCGTAGAGGCGGCCGTCGCGCAGGGTCGGTTCAAACGGCGGGGTCTCCCACAGGTCGAGCGGCTCGGCGGGCTGCACGTCGTAATGGTTGTACATCAGCAGGGTGGCGTCGGAGCGGCCGGGCGCCTCGCCGTACACCATCGGATTGCCAGGCGTGGGGTATTCCCGCACGGTCAGACCTCTGGCGGCGAGGGCTTCGGCCACCAGCGCGGCGGTCTCGCGGCCCTCGCCCTGAGCGGCGACGCTGCGGGAGCGGCAGAGGCGGGCGGTCTCCTCCAGGCCGTCGCTGAGATGGTCGCGGAGGTAAGCGGTGATTCGTTCGTCCATATCGGCCTCCGATAAGTCGAGAGATGTTCAGGTTACTGGCCAAAGGTTATACTTACTATGGAGAGAAGCGCCGGATGAACGGCGTCGCGCCGCGCCTCTGCGAGCCGATCCGCATCCTCCGATCCCCCCCTCCTGTTCGACAGGGCAGGGGAGAACCCATTCCCCTCCTCGGGGTGATGGGAAACGTCCTGATCCGTCGAGCGACAGAGGGGAGTGGTTTGACGTTGGTATCGTCGGGGGAGCCGTGGGGCTGTCGGCTTGTATCCAACTCTGTCCCTCGATGGCGGGTTCACCCGCTTGCGCCATGAAAAATCCTTCGCAGGAGTAGGGAAAGCCGTGGAAGACTCCGACAATCCGGGTAACATGGAGGCATCCGCCCCCGGGGTAGCGTTTGCCCTGCGACTTCCTCCCCCGCCCGTTGCCCCCCTTCCCATGAGTTTATCAATTGCACAGGACGGACCCCGCTATGCAGGACGGACCCCGCTATGATGGATGACCTTCTCGATCAGTACCGCGAACGGGTGAAGGCCGAACTCCCGCCCGACCTCCTCCGCGTGCAGGCCGGCTACCATCAGGCGGCGGATCGCATCCGCAACTCCGCCCTCAAGATCGATCTGACCGACTACTTCGTCCGCAACTGGATGGCGAAACTGGGGCCGCACGGCACGCTGCTCGTCATCGCCTTCCGCGCCCTCGGCCTGCCGTCGCTGCACCGGGGCGGCGGCTCCACCACCGTCATCATCGGGCGGCAGGACCTCGTGAAGATCACCGGCCTCTCCCTCTCCACTGTCAAGCGCACCCTCCAGGACCCCGTCTTCCAGGAGTTCATCAAGCCGCACGAGCGATTCGCGGTGGACGCTAAAACCGGCCTCCGCCGACAGGTCGAAAACGAGTACGAGGTCTTCTTCGACGACCCGCTGCTCCCCGGCGACGAGCAAACCCTCTACCGCGAGATGATTGATGAAGAGACCCGCCGCCGGGTCTCCGTGGCCCTGGGACTGCCTCAGCCGCTTCAGACCGAGGGTCCCACCGAGCCGGAACCGCCGGTTCCCTCAGAGCCACAACCGGGGGTTCCCACAGGACCACAAGGGCAGGGCCTCACGGAACCGGACCTGGACGCGGTTCGCCAGCTCGTGAAGAGCCGCTTCTCCGGCCCGGAACCGCCCCTCGCGGGAGCCACAAGGGGCGTTCAGGCGTCCAGCTCCGTCGCGCATCCGGCTCCGTCGTCCCCGGCAACGTTAAACGTTCATGAACGAAGTACAGAGAACGTTCTGAACGTAGGGAACGTGCGCCCTACGCGCGGCTTGGGAACGTCAACGTCCGGCCCCGCGCGACCCTTCCCCGACCGACGCGACCGCGAAGCCGCTAAAGTAGACGCTTTCGCGTGGGCGGAACTCTTCATCGAACTGACCGGCGACCGCAAAAGCGAGCGGTTTTACATCGGGGCCGCACGCGCCTACCTCGAATGGGACCGGGCGCGCGGCTGGGCGCTGCTCGATGAAGTGTACGGCACGATCAAACTCGCCCAGCAGGACGGCAAGCTGGATAAACCGGGCGCGGCGGCCAATGGCCTGCTTCGCAAGGTCGCCAGGGAGAACGGATTCGCCGCCACCCGCGCCGACAAGGAGCGATAAGCGTCCTTACCGCCCCCTTTACGTTCACGAAGGCGTCCCAGCTTCCCGGCGCTCCACCCTCTCACCGTGACATCGTTCCACTCTTTCATCCTGTTCCACCGGGACCTCATATCAGCGCTCTCCGCCTCATGACGCGGGCCGAATCGTCGCTCACCCCAGCGACCTTTGGCCCGCGTTGTCGTTTGTCCAGGATAAAGTGAGACAAAACCCTCAGCGCTGGAGGAGTGAAGGCAAACTATATATACTAAATGAGGTAAGTCGGAACGCTCCTGCGTGTGGCCGGAAGCGCGGTGAAACCTTTGACGGCGCCGCGCGCTCTTAAGGCGGTGGGGCGCTGCGCGCAGGATCAAAACCCGTGGCGGGAGCGGCCTTAAGGCGGAATCGCCCTCCAATGGGGACGCGAGAAGGCCACGAGATGTGAAACGGGAGCGATACTCGTGGAAGGCGACCGGCGGTTCAGCAACGCCCATGAACGCAGGGAGGCATCGGATGTGGGAAGGGGAGACCGGTATGGGCAGGAGCGATGGAGCGCCGCTCGGCGCCGACGACCTTTCAGGCGACTCTCATGGCCTTGCAGCCGACGCCAATCTGAAGCCGGACCGCCTCGACCGACGCCGGTTCTGCCGGGCCGCCATGACTTCCGTGGCCGTCGCCGCGATGGGCGCGGGGGGGCCGGCCGCCCTGGGAGCCGCAACGGGCCGCGCGAAGGCTGCTAAGGGGGCTTTCCGGCCCGCGCAGGGCCATTCCGGCGACACCGCTCCCCCTCCTCGGTCTCTCCCTTCCCCTGGGAGCGCCTCTCGTTCCCGTCGCGGTCCTCTGCCTCGGCTAACCGTCAGCTCCAATGGCCACTTTCTTGTCACCGAGGCCGGCAAGCCGTTCTTCTACCTGGCTGATACCGCGTGGGAACTGTTTCACAGCCTCACCTTCGACGACGCCAGCGCTTACCTCGAAACCCGCGCCCAACAGGGCTACAACGCCATTCAGGCCGTCGTCCTCGCTGAGTTAAACGGCCTCACCGAAGTCGGTCCCTCCGGCTCCCTCCCCCTGATCGACCACGACCTCACCCGGCCCCAGGAACCTTACTTCCGCCACATCGACGCCATCGTGGACCGCGCCGCATCCCTCGGACTTTACACCGCAATGCTCCCCACGTGGGGCGACAAATGGAACAAAGCCTGGGGAAGCGGACCTGAAATCTTCACTCCCGAATCTGCCCGCATCTACGGCGAATGGCTCGGACGACGCTACCGCGACCGCCCCATCATCTGGGTCCTCGGCGGGGATCGCGACATCCAGACCGACCGTCACCGCGCCATCCTCCGCGCCATGGGCCACGGACTGCGCACCGGGGACGGGAGACGGGGACTCCTCACCCTCCACCCCACCGGCGGCTTCATCCCCTCCGACCGATTCCCCAACGAACGCTTCCTCGACTTCGACATGATCCAGTCGGGCCACTCCGCGCCTGATATTCCCAACTACGAGATGATTACGCGCGGCTGGGAACGGAAACCCGCCCGGCCCCTCCTCGACGGCGAACCCAACTACGAGGACCACCCCATCAACTGGGATCCCAAAAACGGCTGGTTCGACGCGTACAACGTGCGAAAGGCGGCGTACTGGAGCGTCTTTGCCGGAGCCTGCGGCCACACCTACGGCTGCCACGACGTCTGGCAATTCCACGGTCCGGGCCGCGCTCCCGTCGCTTATGCCCGCACTCCGTGGAAGGAGGCGCTCCACCTTCCCGGCGCCGGGCAGATGATCCACGCGCGGCGCCTCGTGGAGTCGCGGCCGTACTTCCTTCGAGAGCCGGATCAGTCGCTGATCGTCGGAAACGCGGGAGCGGGCGGCGAACACGTTCAGGCGGCGCGCGGCTCCGATGGCTCGTACGCCTTCGTTTACCTGCCCACTGGCGCGCCGGTCACGATCCGCATGAGTCGCCTCACCGGTAAACGAGTGAAGGTTTACTGGTTCGACCCCCGCACAGGGGACGCCCGGCTGGAAGGGACTCACGACGCTGCCGGGGAGCGGGATTTCTCCCCGCCCACGCATGGACCAGGCCACGACTGGGTTCTCACGCTGGAGGACGCGGCGCGGCGCTTTCCCGCCCCCGGTCGGCCTCCGAAGCGCTGAGTCCGCCTTTCCTTGCCGGACGGAATCCCGCGCCGGGCGATCCGTCTGGATCGAGCCGCCCTCTCGCGCTAGACTCATGCCAGACCCGCAGAGGCGGAGGCGCGGCGAACCCCTGGCCACCCTCAGCCCTGCGAGCGAAGTCCTTCGCGGGGAAGGGGAGGACATCACGAATCACCGGGGACCCGGTTCGAGGAGTTCGAGGAGTTCGAGGAGTTCGAGGAGGCGCGATGGCGAACGACGTGAAGCGGCTGAAGGCCCATCTGGCGGAGGTGTACGACCTGGAGTGCGCCGGAAGCGTGCTGGGGTGGGACCAGCAGACCCAGATGCCCCCCGGCGGCGGCGCCCAGCGGGCGAACGTTCTCTCCACCCTGAGCCGTTTAGCGCACCATCGGTTTGCTTCCCGCGCCACCGAGCGCCTCCTCGACGCCGCCGAGTCCGAAGTCGCCTCCCTCCCCGACGACCATGACGACCGGTGTCTCGTGCGCCACACCCGCCGCGAGTACGAGCGGAGCCGAAAACTCCCCGACGCCTTCGTCGCCGCGTGGACCCAGGACGCCACCCTCAGCAACGAGGTCTGGCGCGTGGCCCGCAAGGCCAACGACTTCGCCGCGTTCGCGCCCCACCTCGCCAAAATGGTGGAGTACGCCCGCCGCGCCGCCGACTATTACGGCTGGGAGGCGCACCCGTACGACGCCCTCCTCGAAGGGTACGAGCCGGGCATGACGTCCGCCGACGTGGAGCGCGTCTTCGCCGGGCTGCGCACCGAGCAGGTCGCCCTCGCGCGCGCCATCGCCGAACAGCCGTCGCCCCGCGTGGATTTTCTGAGCCGCGAGTACCCCCTGGAGGCGCAGCGGCGCGTCGGCCTCGCGGTCGCCGAGGCCTTCGGCTACGACCTGTCGCGGGGGCGCCTCGACATCGCGCCGCACCCGTTTGAGACCTCCTTCGGGCGCGACGACGTGCGGATCACCACGCGCTACAGCCTGGATGAGCCGACCGAGTCGCTCTACGCCACCTGGCACGAGACCGGCCACGCCCTCTATGAGCAGAACATCGCGCCGGAACTGGCCCGCACGCCTCTGAGCGGCGGGTGCAGCCTCGTCTTCCACGAGTCGCAATCGCGGATGTGGGAGAACATCGTTGGGCGAAGCCGGGGCTTCTGCGAGTACGCCTTCCCGCTCCTCCAGGACGCCTTTCCCGACGCGCTCGCCGACGTGACGCCCGACGACTGGTATCGCGGCGTCAACCGCGTGCGGCCCAGTCTCATCCGCGTGGAGGCCGACGAAGTGACCTACAACCTCCACGTCATGCTCCGCTTCGATTTGGAGAGGGCGCTGGTGGAGGGAAGACTCTCCGTGGCGGACCTGCCCAACGCCTGGCGCGCCAAAATGGAGGAGTACCTTGGCGTGACCCCGCCCGACGACCGCGACGGCGTGATGCAGGACTCGCACTGGTCCGGCGGCTCCATCGGCTACTTCCCGACGTACGCGCTGGGGAACGTGATGGCCGCGCAGATTTACGAAACGGTCACTCGCCAACGGCCGGCGCTGGAGGAGGAGATCGGTCGCGGCGAGTTTAGCGGCCTCCGCGACTGGCTCACGGAAGCGATTTATCGCCACGGACGCAAGTTTACTCCTCGCGAACTGGCGTTGAAAGTTAACGGCGCTCCGCTCGACTCCGCGCCGTACCTGCGCTACCTGAAACGGAAATATACCGAGATTTACAACCTCTAAACGGATTTACCTCCAGACGGTTGAAACGAGAGGTCCGCGCCGTTCGCCTCTTCGTCGCTAAGCGGTATTCGCTTCTGTTATCCGGGTTCACTAAAAACGTATCGTTCACTAAACAGTTCAACCTTCTCTCCGTCAGGCGGTCGCCTCCATGAAGTTCCTCCTCACCAACGACGACGGCATCGACGCGCCGGGGCTGGCCGCCCTGTACCGGGCCGTGGAAGGATGGGGCGAGCGCATCGTCGTCGCGCCGCTGGAGCCGCAGTCGGGGTGCAGCCACCGCGTCACCACGGAGCGGCCGTTTCGCGTTCTCCGCCGCGCCGAGGACTGGTACGCGGTGGACGGCTCCCCGGCGGACTGCGCGCGGGTCGGCCTCAGCCGCCTCGTCCCGGATGTGGACTGGATTCTATCCGGCGTCAACGAGGGCGGCAACCTCGGCGCCGATGTCTATCTCTCCGGCACGGTCGCCGCCGTCCGCGAAGGCGTGCTTCACGGGACGCCCGGCGTCGCGGTGTCGCAGTATCGTCGGAAGGGAGCCGCCATTCGCTGGGAGGAGGTCACGAAGTGGGCGAGGGGGGCGATGAAGCCACTCCTCGAACGGAAGCCGGACGCGGGCGTCTTCTGGAACGTCAACCTGCCGCACTACCCCGAATCGCCCGCGCGAATGCCGGAGATCGCCCGTTGCCCGCTGGACCCCGCGCCGCTGCCGCTCAGTTTTCGGGAGGTCCGCGAGCTGGAGGGCGAGGAAGGGTTGGAGTTCGAGCCAGGCTGCGAGCGCCTCGCCTGCGACGACATCCGTCTCGCCTACACCGGCGTCTATCACGACCGCCGCCGACAGCCCGGCTCTGACGTGGATGTCTGCTTCGGGGGCCGCATTGCGGTGACGGAACTCCGCCTCTTTTAGGCCGACGCGCCGCCGGAACTCCGTCGCCTTTCCCAAGAGGTCAGACCTGAGGGGACGGCAAGCGTCAGAAGTCATGTCGCCTGGCGTCAGAAGTATCGGGGTCGGCGCCAGGGCCACACCGCCCAGCGACCGGGGCCGGTGAGGATCAGCGCCGCGCAGACCACGAGGATGAGCAGGTTGTACTCAAAGCCTTTGTTTTGAGTGAAGTACCCGTTCGTGAACGTCACTTTCCAGATGGCGATGATCATCGTGAAGAGGATGGCGAACGCGCCCAATCCCGTGGCCGCGCCCAGCGTCACCAGCAGGCCCCCGCCGAATTCGCTCAGGGCCGCGAGCAGCGCGAACAATTGGGGCGGATGGAACCCCATTCCCGCCACCGACGCTGTGAACGCTTCCAGGCCGCGCCCGCCAAAGGCACCGAACAATTTCTGTGACCCGTGCGCCATGAACGAAAGTCCCAGCGTGAGGCGGAGAAGCAGCAGCGCGAGATCAACCAGCGGACGCCGGGGTTCGGCGGGCAACGGAGAGCGCAGCGATGACGGCATGAATTCCCTCCTTCCTCCACGAAGCGACCCGTACAGTGTAGCCGAAGCCCGCTCCTGAAGTGGCGGGAAGGTCAAGAGAGGGCAACGGAGCGGCTGTTACATCTGTTACGGGACGGGTTCGGAAGCGGGGAAGACGATCTCGTCCTCCGCGCGCCAGGCGGGGTCCACGATGCAGAGGAAGACGATCTCCTCGTCGCCGGTGTTTGCGAGCGACTGCGTGGCGCGTGGCGGGATGTACACCGCGTCCCCGGCGGCGATGTCGCGTGATTCGCCGTTGATCGTCATCACCCCCCGGCCCTGGAGGAGGGTATACACCTCGGTGGTTTGCAGGGCGTGCGGCGTCGAGCGCTTCCCTGGGCCGAGGCGCGCCACCGCGAGGCTGTAGCGCGCTTCCACGTCGTCATGGCGGGGATTGAGCAGTTCACGGAGGAGGGTGGCGTCCCCGGCGACGATTTCGGGGCAGTCGTTCAGGCGTCGGACCCACATCGGGGAGCCTCCTTCATACAGGGGATGCGCTCTCCTGAGTGTACTCGCTGCAAAGCGCTCAGCGCGCGGCCTCGACAAGTTCCCGCGACGGCTCCGATTCAGAGGGGCTGAAGGCTGGGGCGCCGCATGGAGCCTTGCTCTGCAGGGTGACGACAGGCGGGGCTGGAGTTGCTTCGGGCAAGGGAGTTGTCGCTTCAGGCGAGGGCGCCGAAGTGTCCGCCGGAGCGGAACCACAGCCGCGCCGATAGCGCCGCGCCCGGTTGCCCAGATTCAGCCGCTCCAGCGCTTTGGCGCCCAGTTCCGACGCTTTGGCGCATGTGGCGTGGGTCGCCAGCACGCGCGCCATCGGCAGCGACCGGCGCAGCAGAAGGAGGGTCGCGTCGTCGTAGGCGTCGGTTCCGTACTGGCGCTTGAAGTGATTGTCGCCGTAGCCCCAGTCGAACCGTTGCGGGGGAGTGTCGGCGAACAGGTCGTCCATGAGGAGGCGGAAGAGGACCTTGCCGGGGGCGAAGGAGAACCAGCGCTGATCGAAGCCGATGGTGTCGTAATAGAAGACGCCGTCGTTTTGGAGGCCGATGCCGAACGCGATGGGTTGATCGCCGCTCCAAAGGAGGTACGCCCGGAGCCAGCCGCGTTCCGCAAAGCCTCGGTACCGGACTCGTTCGTCGTCGGAGAGCCAGTCGGCGCCGCCCATACGTTTTCCCTGCCAGCTTTCGGCGTAGACGCGCGCCACCGCCGCGAGCAGTTCCGGCGTGTCTTCCGGGGCGGTCACGCGCTGAAGCCGCATCCCGTCGCAGTTCTTCTCCAGCTTGCGTATAAACTGGTTCAACTTTCGGCGCGATTCCTTACCAAACCTGTTCCAGTACTCCTCCCCGGTAGCAGGCATCGTGATCGTCCGATGCGCGGTGATCCCCTCCGGGCAATAGGTCCAGTAATGGCGCCGGACGGCGGGAGTGTCGTGCGCCAGCTTCCACAACATGGAGCCTTTGGGAATGCTCTCCAGGTGGAGCAGGTCGTAAGGAACGTCGGTCTCGGCGACGGCTTGCAGCAGCGCGCTCTGGATCCCCCGGTCTTCCGGCGCCAGCAGCGACTCGCCGCACAGGTCGGCCACGCGCAGGGTGAAGCGGGCGACGGCGGTGTAGCCGGTGCGGCACGGGATGGAGCGGTCCTGGAGGAGAAACGGGGCGACCCCCACGAGGGCGTTCCCGTCCCAGGCGGTGGCGACCAACGGCGCCCCGTGGCGGCTTTGGCAGGCGGCGACTTCCAGCGCCAGCCACTCCGGGCAGTGCTGGATATGAGAAGCGGGCAGGCGCCGCCGTAGAGTCTCCCAGGCGGGAGTCAGGGCGCGAAGGTCTTCACAACGATGAAAGACGCGCGTGCGAAGCGAGAAGGAAGGCATAAGAACCGCGTCGGCGAGGAGAGAAACGCCTCAGGACTGAAGCGTCGGACCGCCTGAGGAAAGCGGCGTCCAGCCACCCTGGTGAGGCGACCGACGCTCTGCATCGCCATCATGAACCTTATATCACGAACGCGCGACCCATGTGCCGGAGTCGTGACACGAAGACGCTCATCAGGAGTGTCTTTCCAGTCTTTCGGATGAAAGTTCCTCATCCTGAAGGGTCATGGCGGTTCGGAGCCGGAGTTTACCCTTTGGGAGCGCGCGCGAGGGCGGCCTTCATGTCGGCGATCTGTCGGCGGATGGCCGGAGCGCGGGCGTCGTTGGGGGAGATGCGCAGGTACTCGTTCCACGCGGCAATGGCGCCTTTGGGATCGTTCTCATCCGAGGCGAGGACGACGCCGATGTTGTAGCGGCTTTCGGCGTGTTGGGGGTCCATGTTGGCGGCGCGGCGGAAGGCGGTGAGGGCGTCGTCGTGGCGGTGGAGGGCGCGATACATCACGCCGAGGTCGGTCTGCGCGTTGGGATCGAAGGGGTGCAGTTTGAGGGCCTTTTCGTAGGCGGCGACGGCGAGCTGCGGGTGTCGGGCGTCGAACTGCTGATTGCCCACCCGCACCAGTTCCTCGTAATTGGAGGAGCGGGCGATGGCGGCGCGGATGGCGGGGTCATCGAAGGCGAGGTCGTAGCCGCCCTGTTCCGGCGGGGTTCCGGGAGGGGGAGCGGTTCCGGTACTGGAGGCGGTAGGAGTCGTTGTTCCACTGGGCGCGTTCGGCGCGGCGGCCCCCGCAGGGGCGTTTCCCAAAGCCGCGCCGGAGGTCTGACCGGCGGAAGCGCGAACGTCGCCCATTCCGCTTGCATCGATGCCGCCGGAGCCGGAGGGCAGGGGCGGGGCGGGCACGGGGCGGCGGGGGTCCACAGCGGGATGACCGGCGGGCAGGCCTTCCATCGCCGGGGGCGGAGCGGTCGTCGGCGCGCCGCCGAGGAAGGCGCTCCCCATATACAGGCCCAGCATGAAGGTGGTGAGGGCAATGCCGGAGACACCGAGCGGGGTAAAGCGCCCGCCTGCGCCGGAAGGGGACGGTTCAGGCGAAGGGGACGGTTTCGGGGAAGGCGGGGCCGGGCGGGGCGAAGGGGCGGACACAGGAGAAACCTCGGACGACAGGAACGCGACGCGTGGCGACGAGCGCGGTACAGAAAAACGCCGCGCCGGAAAGGGCGCGACGGAGACGGACGACAACGGACAGTTAGGGTATCATTGGAGGAAACGGATGCCGGGACACAGATTTGAACTGTGGACACCTGCATTTTCAGTGCAGTGCTCTACCAACTGAGCTATCCCGGCGCCGCGCGGTTCCGTCTTCAGACCGATGAACCGGCCTGTGAGGGCGGACCGGGCGGCGGGACAGGAACGCGTGGAGCGGTCCAGACGGGGATCGAACCCGCGACCTCCGCCTTGACAGGGCGGCGCGCTAACCGGCTGCGCTACTGGACCATGACTTCTGAGGCATAACGCTTCAACGAAGGGCCGCGCGGCCTCCCGGCGAAGCACTCACATTCTACGAGAAAGACGCCGCCGAGTCAACACAAATTTCGTCCGCGCAACGAGACTTTTCATTCTGGTTCCAGAGTGTCCGGGCGGTTGAAACCGCTGCAACGACCACGCAAAGTCGGCCTTCGCCGACTCCCTCCCGTCGAAAGATTCCGCGAACGAGCGACTTCCTAACCCGCGAGCGACTTCCTAACCCGCGCAGGCGGGTTTCGTGTGGGTGTTGCTGCGGTTTCAACCGCCGGGGCTTCTGACGGGGACTTCACGCCGCGTCAGGCGTGGTTTCAGCCGATGAGCCGATTAACGGAAGCGGGGCCGATTTCGATAAGGGCCTTGCGCGAAGCGGGCAGGGGACCGAGAATAGAGACGAGGGGAACGGACGATCTTCCTTTCGCCCGGTTCTCCACCCTATGGCCGTCGCATGGCCGCCGGCGCTCTTCTGAGTTTCCGCGTCTCTTCTTCCCCCAGCCCTTCCCTCCATCAGGTCCTTATGCCCGATTTCAACGTTCCCCAGTCCCGACTCTCTCCCACCGACATCTCGCAGTACGTGCGGCTGGAGCAGTGCGACCGGTACTTGCGCCTCGTGATGCTGGAACGCACGCGCGGCAGCGGCTTCATCCGCGAGTTTGATGTGGCGCCTCAGTTCGCCCCGCCGCTCATCCCGCAGTCCGGCTTCGAGTTTGAGGCGCGCGTGGAGGCGGCGGTCAAAAGCCGCTACTCCGTTCAGATGTTTAACGAGAGCGCCGCCGCGCGCCCTGGCGACCCCCGCCCTCCCACGGAGGTCAACAACGACGAACTGGCGACGATGGCCCGCGACCTGGCGCCCGGCGAGGTCCTCTGCGTCTTTCAGGCGTGCCTGGAGGTGGAACTGGGCGGCTGGCTCCTCCGGGGCGTGACCGACCTGCTCAAACTGGAGCGCGACGCTGACGGGCGCCTGAGCGTCCTCATCACCGACATGAAGAACTCCCCGACGCCGCGCGTGGAGCACAAGCTTCAGATCGCCTTCTACGAAGCGATGCTGGAGCGCGTCTTCGCCGACGCCGATCTCCCTGTGGAGCGCATGAAAACCGCCATCCTGTACCGCGGCTCCGAGGAAGAGGACCCCGTCGTGGCGCAGGCCCGAAAGGACGAGGCGGAGGCGGTGTTCGGCGTGGCGGACGCCCAGCTCGACATCGTGGAGGAGAACGAGGCGTTTCGGGCGCAGGTGGCCGATTTCGTCACCGGCGATCAATCCCGCGCCGACGCCGTGCGGGACGCGCCGTTCCACGATTTATTCCACTGCCTCGCCGCCCGGTGCGACTCGTGCCTCTATCAGGAGTTCTGCCTCAAGGACACCTTCGAGCGCCGCGACCTCTCCCTCGTCCCGTATCTCTCCGGCCGGGAGAAGAAGACGCTGCTGGACGCGGGAATCGCCGACGTGGAGGCGCTGGCCCGCCTCAAGCGGTTCCCCTCCGAACTCACCGGCGACCCGACGGACCCGTATAAGGAAAACCTCATCCTCACGCCGGACACCGAGAAAACCGTCGCCACCCTGGCTGGCTCCTGCGTCGGCCCCCGCCTCGATGAGCTCATCTTCCGCGCGCGCGGCGTGGAGCCGATCCGAAAGATGGGTTACAGGTCGCGCTTTAATATCGGTAACAGGCGTCACAGCTCGCTGCCCGTCGCCTCGCCGGACCTGCACCCCAATCTGGTCACGCTCTACATTGACGCCCAGCACGACGCGACGCAGGACCGCGTCTACATGATCGGCGCCCGTGTGACGGCCTGCGTGGACGGTGTGGTGGCCCGCGAACGCGACGTGGTTCATCTCGCCGATGGCCCGCCCGACACCGCCGCCGCCGAAGCGACCCTCTTCGCCGACTGGATTCGGGACACACTGAAGGCCGTGGTGGAACTGGCCGAGCCGGATGGAACGGGGCAGCGGCAGGCGCCCATCCACCTGGTCTTCTGGAACGGCCAGGAGCAGAAGGCGCTGCTGGAGGGCCTGGGGCGCCACATGACCGGCCTCGTCGCCGCCGCCCCCGCCGTCTACGACTTTGTGACGCAGATCGCCGCCTTCGACTCCCCCCTCACCACGTTCCTCAATGAAGAGATTCGGGAGCAGCGCAACTTCAATATGCTGTGCCACTCCCTCCAGGCCGTCGCGCAGAACATGGGCTTCGACTGGAACGGCGGCTGCGCGTTCAAAGAGAAGTTTAAGGAGCGGCTGTTCGATCACCTCGGCAAAGAGGGCGACTATTATTACACCCGGCGGTCCCGGTTCAGTTCGCTCATTCCGCTCGAATACGCCTACTCCGCCTGGGGCGCGCTCCCTCCCGCCCCGACGTCCGGCCGGGACAATTACAAGCCGTACCGGAGCGTGACGCGCGACGATCTCGTGGCGTTCCACGCGCATCGGCTGCGCGCCCTCGAATTCGTGGCCGGCAAGCTCGACAGGAATGACAAGACACAGAAATCGGCCTTTCGCCTCCCCGACCTGGCGACGTTTCAGGGGACGGCTGGCTCCCTCGCCCACGCGCTCGATGAATTCCTGACGCTGGAACGGCACATGGAACTCGCGGAGTGGAGGACGATCCGCCTCGCCGCCCCCGAACAGCGCGTCCTCTCCGGCCACACCCTGATCGTGCGATACCTGGAGGAGGACCAGGAGCCGGGCGTCGCCGAGGCGAACCGCGAGAACCTTCGCAAACACGAGGAGAAACAGCGCCGGAAAGACGCGGGAATTGAACTCGACAAGGCCGAAAAAGCCGCCCTGAAGTGGGACCACGGCGGCGTGCGGTACCGCCTGCGGGTGGACATGACCGACGTGGACGGCGACCTGGAGAACGCGCTGGGCATCTGCGATCTTGAGCCGGGGAAGTCGCTTGTGGTGTATCCTCTGCTCTCCTTCGATTCCCGACTGCCGGAAGCCGACCGGACCTTCTTCCCGTCAACTCCCAGGCAGTTGCTGAAGGGACCGCGCTGCGCCCTGGTGGGAATTCATCCGGAGCGAGACGGGGATGGGCGGATCGTGTCGGCGGTGGCGGAAGTCCAGATGGCGGATTTTTCGGCGCAGTTTGAGAATCGAGCCTTTGTCTTCAACACCTTTGACCGCCCCTTCCTGCCCGGAGAGCGGTACACGCTGGACAAGAACCCTGACAATTACATGGGGTACTGGTCGGGAAAGACGATTGAAGGCCTGATCGCGCTGGAGGAAGGCCGCGCCACGGCGAGCCTCACGCTGTACGACCGGCTGGCGCATCCGCCGGGGCCGCAGGCGCAACCGTCTCCACAGGCGGCGGCGGGTCAGGCGCGCTTCCTCGCGGGGCTGGACGCGCTGCGGGAACAGGGCGCATTCCACGACCTGGAACGGAGCAAGCGGGAGTACATCAGCGAGCGCGGCGACGCCGCCATGCTGCTGGTTCAGGGGCCTCCCGGCACCGGCAAGAGTTACTCCACTGCGTTCGCCCTGCTGGCGCGCGTGCAGGGGGCGCTTGCGGCGGGGCGGCCGTGCCGGATCATTCTGTCGTGCC
>JBBRGS010000079.1:0-14967 GCA_038240635.1 Armatimonadota bacterium | reverse complement strand
TCTTCCCTGACATCGGCGCCCATCTCGACTTCTCCGTGCCGCCGCGCTTCCTCGACACCGAACTGAAGCAGGTCGCCTTCGATGCCCTCGTTGGCCCGCTCCACGCCGACCGCCTCGTCTCTGTGAAGGCGCTCTCCGGCGGAGAGCGCTGGGTCTACATCCACATCGAGGTCCAGTCCCAGAAGGACCCTTCGTTCGAGGAGAGGATGTTCGGGTATCATGCGCGTATCTGGGATCGGTACCGTCGCCCGATCACCAGCCTCGCCGTGCTGGGGGACCCTCACCGCGAGTGGCGGCCCGATCAGTTTTACATGGAGCAGTTCGGGTGCAGAACGTTGTTTGAGTTCCCGGTGGTGAAGTTGCTCGATCTGGACGTGGAGGCGCTGCTGACGACGGCGCCGACGAACCTGTTTTCGATGGTGGTGGCGGCGCACCGGGCGTCTCAGGGGACGAAGGGGAACGAGCGGCGGCGGGTGAAGTTCGCCCTGGCGAAGCGGCTGTATGAGATGGGGCTGAATGAGGAGGAAGTGCGGGAGCGGTTTCGGTTTCTGGAGTGGATGATCGGGCTGTCGGCAGAGGAGAATCGGGCGTTTCGGAGCGAGCTGACCGCGTATGAGGAGGAGAGGAAGATGCCTTACGTCACGAGTTTCGAGCGGATCGGGATTCGCAAAGGTCTGAAGCGGGGGCGACTTGAGGGGCGGCAGGAGGGACGCCAGGAAGGGCGGCAGGAGGGGCGGCAGGAGGGGCGGCAGGACACGGCGCTGAGCCTGAGCCTTCGGCAGTTGCGCCGGAAGCTGGGGGGAGTGCGGGAGGACCAGGAGGCGGCGGTTCGGAGTCTGCCGGTGGAACGTCTGGAGGCGTTGGCCGACGCGCTGCTCGACTTCTCGGCGCCGGAAAACCTCGACGCCTGGCTCCGGGAGAACGCCTCCGCCGTAAAATCGTCGGAGTAACCGGCCCGCCACCGCCGGATCGGACGTGGTCGGCGCCCGCCCCCTCTTCATCGTTTCCGCACTACTCCCGCACTACTCCCGCACCGCTGACGCCACTCACGCGAGAGGCTTCCCAACGCTTATGATCCTTCACTCATCGTTCAGGCTGAAGCCTTCTCCGCGCTTATCGCTAACGCTGCTGGCCCTGATGGCGATCAGTGGCGCTTTTCCGGCGCCTCATCCGGCCCTGTCCGCCCCTGCGGAAGCGCCTACAAAGCCGAACGCCTCCCCTCAGTCCCCTCAGTCCCCTCAGGGAGCGGCTCCCACTCAAACAGCGATGGTGGCGATGAAGGACGGGGTGAAACTCGCCACCGACATCTATCTCCCGCCCGGCAAGGGGCCGTTCCCGGTGGTCCTGGCTCGGTCGCCGTACTCGCGGCAGCAGGGTCAGGCGGTGGCGGCGCCGCTGCTGGAGCACGGATACGCCTTCGTGTTGCAGGCCACACGCGGCCGCTTCGGCTCCGAAGGCGACAATCTTCCCTTCGCCGCCGACGGCTGGTTTGACGCCCACCAGGACGGCTACGACGCCGTGGAGTGGATCGCCCGGCAGCCCTGGTGCGACGGCGAAATTGGGACGTGGGGGCCGTCCGCCCTCGGCATTACCCAGCTGATGATGGCGGGGACCGCGCCGCCTCACCTCGACGCGCAATACATCGTGGTGGCGACGCCGGATCAATACGACCTCGTCTATCGCGGGGGCGCCTTCCGTTTCGCGCTTGTGGACGCCTGGCTCCAGGTCTCCCAGTTCGACAAGAAGGCCGAAGGACTCTGGACCGCCCATCCCAACAAAGACGCTTACTGGAACGACCGCGCCCTCTCCGCCCGATGGAACCAGGTGAACACACCGGCCCTTCACATCGGCGGCTGGTACGACCTCTTCACCCAGGGCACGCTGGACGCCTTCACGGGCGCCCAAACGAAGGGCGGACCCGGCGCGCGCGGCAAACAGCAGCTGATCATGGGGCCGTGGACGCACTCGGTCAGCGACGTGAAAGTGGGCGACTGGCGCTTCCCAAAAGATGCGGCCTTCGCACCGAGTCCCTGGGGCAATCAGGGCCGCTGGCTCGACCATTGGCTCAAAGGGGCCGATAACGGCGCGGAGAAGGACCCGGCGGTCGTCTACTACGTGATGGGGGACCCGAACGACCCCTCCGCGCCCGGCAAGGAGTGGCGCACCGCCGACCGCTGGCCGATCCCCGCCCACGATACGCCGCTGTACCTCACGGCGGAGAAAGCCCTCGCGGAAGCCGTCCCCTCCTCCGCCGACGCCCAGCCGTTCACCTATGGGTATGACCCGCACAACCCGGTCCCCACCGTCGGCGGCAATCACCTCATGCTGCCCGCCGGAGCCTTTGAGCAGAAGAAGGTGGAGGCGCGGCCCGATGTCCTCGTCTTCACCAGCGCGCCGCTCACCCGCCCGCTCGAAGTGACCGGCCGCATCACCGCCAACCTCTGGATTTCCAGTGATGCGCCGGACACCGATTTCACCGTCAAATTGTGCGACGTGGACGCCAAAGGGAACTCGTTTAACCTGTGCGACGGAATCCAGCGCGCCCGTTTCCGCGAGTCGCTCTCCCAGCCGAAGCCGCTGGAACCCGGCAAGCGCGTCTCGCTCAGCGTAGACCTTTGGTCCACGAGTTATATATTTCCGAAAGGGCACTGCATCCGGGCGCAGGTCTCCTCCAGCAACTTCCCGGCGTATGACCCCAACCCAAACACCGGCGTCCCGTTCGGGAAGGATAAGAAGCAGCGCACGGCGCGCAATACACTCTATGTGGACGGGAAGCGGTCCTCCCGCCTGACACTGCCGGTGGTGGGCGACGCCCCCGCCTTCGCCGCGCCATGAGCCGCCCTGCGATCCATCGCCCGATTGTGAAACTGCGCACGCGACGGATGGCTCTCCTGGCGCTCCTCGCGCTCCTCCCCTGCCACGGGTTGGAGGCCGCTCCGGTCTCCTCGGCGACCTCCCGGTGGGGCGTGGTCGCAGCGGGGTCCCCCGATGCGGCGGCGGTTGGGGCATCCACGCTGGAACACGGCGGCAACGCGGTGGACGCGGCGGTGGCGACGGCCTTCGCCCTCATCGTCACCGAGCCGGGGATGTGCGGCCTCGGCGGACGCACCGTCATGCTCGTGGGCCGCGAGAACAATCGGGTGGACGGCCTCGACGCGGCGACCCAGTGGCCCGCGCGGTGGTCGGCGTTGAAACTGAACGGGAAGGCGCCGCGCGCACCGACAGGCTGGGGCCAGATCGCCACGCCGGGAACGCTGGCCGGGCTGGCCGACGCCGCGCGCCGCTGGGGGACGCGCCCGCTCGCGACTCTCATGCGCCCGGCCATTCACCTCGCCCGCGACGGCTTCCGGGTCTCCGCCATTCAGGCGCGCATGATGGCGAAGGACGCGGTCGCCCTCCGCGCCGATCCCGCCCTGCGGCGCATCTACTTCCACGCGGACCGGTCGCCGTATCAGGCGGGGGAGCGGCTGCGCCAGCCGGAACTCGCGCGGACCCTGAGACTGATTGCGCGCGAGGGGCCAGGCGTCTTCTATCACGGGGAGATCGCCCGCGCCATAGTCCAGGAGATGAAGCGCCACGGAGGCTACGTCTCCGCCGCCGATCTCGCCGGGTTCCGCGCCCATCCGGTGAAGGCCGATGTCCTCCTCTACGGCGATCATCGTGTCTTTGCGATGGACCGGCCCGCTAAAGGCCGCCTGCTGCTCTGGAAGCTCCGCACGCTCGGCCAGCTCCCCCGTTATGACGAGCCACTGGACGACTTCCACGCGCTGGTGGAGCTCCTCAACCTCGATCCGCCCGAAGGCCCCCCCGGCGAATCCGACGCCGAGAACCGCCGCCGCCTGCTCAACGGCGATAGCTACGCCGCGAGCGTCCGCGCAGTCGAATCGCATGTTCAGACGCGCACGACCGGCCTCGCCCACTCCCCTTCCCCGGCGCCGATGACGCACACGACGCACCTCGCCGTGGTGGACCGGCGTGGCATGGTCGTCTCGCTCACGCAGTCGCTGGGACCGTACTTCGGGCCGAAGGTCGCGCTGCCCAGGTATGGCGTCACCTTCGCATCCACCATGGGATACCTCGACGCGGACGCAAAGGACCCGTCGCTGCCCCCGGAGTCATCCATCGCGCCCACCCTGGTGTATGACCTTGCGGGGCGTCCCGTGATGGCGCTGGGCGGCGCGGGGTCGGACCAAATCCCGGAAGCAATCCTTCAGGCGCTGCGACACGCGCTCAATGAAGGCCGAAGCCTGCCCGATGCCATCGCGGCCCCCCGCGCGACCGTCCACCGCGAGAGCGCGCGCGGGAAGCGGCTGCCCAACCAGCTGCGGATGGAGGCGAATCCCTTGCCGTCCTGGCATGAGTGGGCGGCGGGATTGAAGGCGCGCGGCGTCCTGGTGGGCTGGCTGCCGGAGAGCGCGGCGGTGGGGCGGCTTCACGCGGTGATGCGGACGCGGGGCGGGGAGTGGATCGGCGTGGCGGACCCGCGCTGGTTCGGGCGGGCGGTGGCGGTTCCAGCTCCGACTTTGGCGGCTCCGGCGGCGGACGCTCTCCAGTAACGCGACGCTATCCGTTCGGCGCCGACTCCTCGAACTCCGACTCTTCGGGGGGGCCGATGGCGGCCAGAACCGCCTCGCCGTGGAGAACCTGGCGCGCCACGGCGGTCACAGCGTCCAGCGTGACGGCTTCAATCTCCGCCACCACTTCGTCCACGTCCACTACGCGCCCGAAGTACAACTCCGTCTTGCCGAGGCGGCTCATCCGGCTGCTCATGCTCTCCAAATCCATCAGCATGGAGCCTTTGATCTGATTCTGCGCGCGCCGCAGTTCCTCGGCGGTGAGGCCATCCTGGCAGAGCCGCTCAGCCTCCTCCCGCAGCACGGCGAGAACCTCCTCCTCCGTCTCCGGGCTGGTCCCCGCGTAGATCGTGTACTGGCCGCTGTCGTGGTACCCCATGAAGTAGGAGCCGATGGAGTAGGCGAGTCCTCGCTTCTCCCGGATTTCCTGAAAGAGGCGACTGCTCATCCCGCCGCCGAACGCCACATCCATGCATGCGAGGGCATACCGCCGGGGCGAAGTTTGCGGCAGCCCTGCGAACCCGTAGCAGAGATTCATCTGCTCGATCTCGCGGCTCTGGCGCACGGTCCCCCCGGCGACAACGGGCGGTGACAAATGCGACTCCTGGTCGCCCGGCTTGAGTTCACCGAAGGCGATTCCCACGAGTTCCAGAATCTGGTCAGAATGGAGGTTGCCCGCCGCCGCCACGACAATGCGGTTCGGAGCGTACCAGTCCTGGGTGTAGCGCAGCAGCATGTCGCGGGTGAGGGCCGCCACCGTCTCCGGCGAGCCGATCACCGGGCGACCGAGGGGATGGTCCGGCCAGAGTTCCCGCGCGAAGAGGTCATGCACGAGACCTTCGGGGTCATCCTCGTGCTGCTTGATCTCTTCGAGGATGACGTTCTTCTCCAGTTCCAGCTCCTCCGGCGCGAAGACAGAGTGGAGAAGCATATCGCTCAGCACGTCGAAGGCGAGCGGGAGATGTTCGCCAAGCACGCGGGCGTAGTAACAGGTCGCTTCCTTATCGGTGAAGGCGTTAAGGTGGCCGCCCACCGAGTCGAGTTGTTCGGCGATGTCGCGGGCGGAGCGGCGCTCGGTGCCCTTGAACACCATGTGCTCCAGGCAGTGCGAGATTCCCGCTTCCGCTTCGGTTTCCCATCGGCTTCCGGAATGGATCCAGAAACCGAGCGAGGCGGAGCCAACGTGCGGCGCCGCCTCGCTGAGAACCGTGATGCCGTTGTCTAACACGTCACGACGGTACAAGTGTCCTCCTCCGGGACCGGCCCGGATGTCTGTGAGCCGTTTGGACGCGCAAGGCGTTAGGAGCGACCGCCGCGCGAGCCGGAGCCACCCCCGCCGCGAGGCCGGAACGAGACGCCGATGGGCTGATCCACGAACCGCTCCTCGCGGGGAGAAGCGCTTCGCTCGCGCGGCGCGCTGCGAGGAGCCGGTTCGGCGTCGCGAGGGGCCTCAGCGTCGCTGTCAGCGCTGGCGCGAGGGGCCGCGTCGTCCCGGCTTTCCGCGCGCGGGCCGCGATCACCGCCACGGTCGCCGCCGCGATCACCGCCCCGGGAACCTCCGCCGCCGTAACCGCCGCCCCGCGAGCCACCTCGGTCGCCGCCGCCCCGCGAGCCACCACCTCCTCCGCCGCGTCCACCCGGTCGGTCGCCCCGGTCGCGGGAGGGAGGAGGCGCGCCGTCATCGTCGCCGTTGATGCCGCGCGTCGTCAGGTTGATGCGGCCCTGGTTGTCAATCTCGTACACCTTGACGGTGAGAGTGTCGCCGATATTCACCACGTCCTGCACCTTCTCCACCCGTTCGGGGGAGAGTTGCGAGATGTGGACCAGGCCTTCCTTGCCCGGCAGAATCTCGACGAAGGCGCCAAACTGCATGAGGCGGGTGACTTTGCCCTCAAACACCTCGCCAGCCTTCACCTCGCGGGTCAGGTCCTGCACCATCTTCATGGCGCGTTCGCCCCCGGCGGCGTCGAGGCAGGTGATGTAGACGCGGCCATCCTGCTCGATGTCAATCTTGGCGGTGGTCTCGGCCTGAATCTTCTTGATGACCTTGCCGCCAGGCCCGATCACGTCGCCGATCTTCTCCGGGTTGATCTGCAGCGACAGCACGCGCGGCGCGTACTCCGAAAGGTCTTCGCGCACTTCCGGGATCACCGCGAGCATGGTGTCGAGGATGTGCAGCCGCCCCTGCCGGGCCTGCTCAAAAATCTCCTCAAAGACGTGGAACGGCAGCCCCTGGAGCTTGGTGTCCATCTGGATGGCGGTGACGCCTTCCTTCGTTCCGGCCACCTTGAAGTCCATATCGCCGCCGAAGTCCTCCATCCCCTGAATGTCGGTGAGGATGGTGTGACGGTCGCCTTCACTCATCATGCCCATCGCCACGCCCGCGACGGGGGACTTGATCGGCACCCCGGCGTCCATCAGGGCGAGGGCGCTGCCGCAGACGCTCGCCATGGAGCTGGAGCCGTTCGATTCCAGGATGTCGGAGACGAGGCGGATGGCGTAGGGAAAGTCTTCGATGGTGGGAAGCATCGGCTTGAGGGCCTTCTCCGCCAGCGCGCCGTGCCCGATCTCGCGTCGTCCCGCGCCGCGCATCATGCGCGCTTCACCCACGGAGTAGGGCGGGAAGTTGTAATGGTGCATGAATCGCTTCTCGGTCTCGTTGCTGATGCTGTCGAGTTTTTGCGCATCGTCCAGCGAGCCGAGGGTGCAGATCGTGAGGGCCTGCGTCTGCCCCCGCGTGAAGAGGCCGGACCCATGGACGCGCGGCACCAGGCCGACATCCACCGTAATCGGGCGCACTTCGCCGGGCTTGCGGCCATCGGGGCGGAGACCCTTGTCCAGCACCAGTTTGCGGACTTCAGCCTTGACCGCCTTGTCAATGGCGAGGGCCACATCGGAGGCGCGGTCGGGGAACATCTCGTTGACGCCCGCCGCAATCTCCTTCTTCACGAGGTCAATCGCGTTCTCGCGGCTGGCCTTGTCGGGGTCCTGAATGGTTTCGGCGATGGTGGCGCCATACTTATCGGCGACGGCCTGATAGATGTCGGGGTCCACTTTTTGCGTCTTCACTTCGGTTTTCGGCTTGCCGCAGAGGCGTTGCAGCTCCTCCTGAAGGTTGCACAGGTCTTCGATGAACTTCTGGCCCCATTCCACGGCTTCGACGATTTCGGATTCGTGGACTTCGTTGGCGGTGGCCTCCACGGTGGTCACGCCGTCGCGAGTCCCGGCGATGACGAGGTCCATATCGCTCTCCTCCAGTTGGGAGGAGGTGGGAAACGCGATGAAGTCACCATCCACGAGGGCGATCCGCACGGCGCCGACGGGGCCGTTGAACGGAATATCGGAGAGGGTGAGGGCCGTGGAGGCGCCGATGACGGCGAGGATGTCGGGCTGGTTCTCCATGTCCACAGAGAGGGGCATCCCGATGACCTGCACGTCGTTGCGCATACCTTCGGGGAAGAGCGGGCGGATCGGGCGGTCCACCAGACGGGCGGTGAGGATCGCTTTTTCGGTGGGGCGGCCTTCGCGACGGGGAAATCCACCGGGGATTTTACCGGCGGCGTACATCCGCTCTTCGTAGTCGCTGGTGAGCGGGAAGAACTCCATGCCGGAGCGCGGTTCGCGGCCCATCGTGGCGGTGCAAAGGACGAGAGTGTCGCCCAGGCGTACGGTGACGGAGCCACCGGCCTGTTTGGCCAGCTTCCCCGTGGAGAGGATGATACTACGACCGTCACCGAGGTCGTAACTGACAGTGTGTTCCATAAGATTTCCTTCAGTGTGCGAGAATCCGGGATGGCCCAAAGCGGACGCGGGAGCCGCTCAGCCTCCTCGGTCCAGGAGTTCCCGATGTCGGAAACGGCTCAGGGACGGGAGCGCGGCGCGGCGCGGGGGCGGGGTTCCGGGAGGCTTCCGGGAAGCCGGGAGCGGGCGCGAGGGACTCGGCGCGTTGGCGAGAGACTCGGCGCGGGGGGTGCGGACGCGAGAGAAGACTCCGCGAGACTTACAGGCGAGGCGAGCCGGAAGAGCGCTGGGGGAACGCGGCAAGGCGAAGCGATGCGCGTCGGCCGGTTGGGCCGAGGGCGCTTCGACTTCGCCACAGGGTGGGAGGAAGGGATTGTCCGCGACCGCCAGGGGGCGCGGGGTTCATCTCACTCGCGTTCATGACTCATCCTGTACTCTAACCGGCCAGGGGGAACGTGCGCCTTCGCAGAGGTTCCGGCGTGCGCCCGTTGAAGGCGACGCGGGGAGCGGAAGGGCATCGCGGTCCTCGCGGAGGAGGCGCCGGGGGCCGTCGTTTGCGCGGAAGCCGTCGGTGGCGCGGGGGGCGCCCCTTCCCCATGACATGAGCGGGGCCTGAGGGGCTGCGGCGTCTTCAGGAGCGCAAGGGTCCGGCGGACGGAAGCCGAGGGGTGCGGTTAGAATTTGCGGCGGATGTTCAGGCGAGCGGTGATCTCTCGGTAGCGCTCGACATCTTTGTTGCGGAGGTAGCGGAGCAGGCTATCCCGCTGGCCGACGAGCATGAACAGGCCCCGGCGGGAGTGATGGTCTTTCTTATGAATGCGGAAATGGTCCGTCAACTGGTTGATGCGGGCCGATAACAGCGCAATTTGGACTTCGGGAGAACCGGTATCGCCTTCGTGCTGCATATTCTGGCTGATGATCTCGGTCTTCCGTTCTTTCACCAACGGCATGGGGGTCTTCCTCCAACGGGTGGGGCGTGTGTCAAACTTGAGGGCCTAACTATCTTAGCACGGCGGCGGCGGCTCGTCAAAACCGAAACGATCCGCAAGTCGCAAGCGATGGATCGGGAGGGTCGGTCCGGCGCGTTCGGCTCGGCGTCCTTCGGGTCCACGTTCTTCGGCTCGGTGTCCTTCGGCTGCCGCGCGACTCTCCTCCTCCCGCTCGGTTTGACCGATGATGACGTTATGAGCGCTCTCGTGATCGAATCGCTGGTGGAGGAGTTCCTCCACTCCCTCCAGGTGGAACGCGGCCTCGCCGACAACACCCTGGCCGCCTACGCCGCCGACCTCCGCGACTTCGCCGACGCCCTGGGCGCCACGCCGCTCACGCGCGAGGCCGTGGAACAGTACCGCCTGCGCCTCGGCGCCGGGGACCTCAAGCCTCGGAGCGTCGCCCGCAAAGTCTCCGCCCTGCGGATGCTGCTGCGCTTCGCCTGCCGGGAAGGGTACCTCCCTCACGACTACGGCGCCGACCTTCGCGCGCCCAAACTGCCGCGCCGCCTCCCCAAAGTCCTCACGGTGCAGGAAATGGAACGCCTCCTCACCTTCCCCGACACCTCCGGCAACGAACCGATCACCCTGCGAGACCGCGCTATGTTCGAGGTGATGTACGCCTGCGGGCTGCGCGTCACCGAACTCGCCACCCTCGAACTGAGCGATTTGGACCTCACCGACGGCTATCTCCGCTGTTTCGGCAAAGGCTCCAAAGAGCGCGTCACGCCGGTGGGGACAGCGGCCCGGCGGTCGCTGGCGGCGTACCTGGAGCGGAGCCGCCCCCTCCTCGCGGCGGGCGGACCCACCTCCGGCGCACGGCCCCTCTCTCCCCTGAAGGCGCTCTTTCTGTCCTCGCGGGGAAAGGCGCTGGACCGCGTTTCGATCTGGAAGACCCTAAAGAAACGGGCGGCGGAGGCGGGTTTGACCACTCTGCCCAGCCCGCACGTCCTGCGTCACTCATTCGCCACGCACCTGCTGGAGGGCGGCGCCGATCTCCGCGTCATCCAGGAGTTGCTGGGTCACGCCTCCATCGCCACCACGGAGGTGTACACCCATGTGAGCCGGGACGTGCTGAAGGAAGTGTATGTTCAGGCGCACCCCCGCGCCCTGAACCGCTGAAACCTGGGCGGTGAGACCCTATGAAGGACCCTGGCGACTGAAGACGGGGGAACAAAGACACAAAGTCCGCCTTCGTGGACTGGAGTGAAAGTCAAACCAGGGAGTCGGCGCAGGAGTAAAAAATCCCTGCTTCGAGAACGCGCAACCCTTCCGGCGGAAAAATGTTCATGATACACTGAGTTCCGCCGGAGTCCGTGGAGCGGGAGCCTGTCTCGCCTTGACCGGGCGGCCAGGATGATTGGACGATTATCTCAGTTGGGGAGGGTTCATGTCGCAACGCACAGTTCTGATCGCGGTGGCGGTCTTCGCGCTCATCACGGGCGGGTCCTGGATCGTTCAGGCGGCCACGGCGGAGAGCGCCCCGTTCACGCTCGGTTTCGTCAACCTCGAACGGGTGAGCAAAGAGTACGACGGTACCAAGGCGAGCCAGGGGCAGCTCGACACCTTTCAGCAGACCCTGAAGAAGCAACTCGATGACCGTGAGGACATGCGCTTCCTCGATGACGCCGAACGCGCCCAGGTGACGCAACTGCGGACGGTCGCCACCCTTACCCCGGACCAAAAGAAGCAGCTGGACAACCTGCTGGCGTCCAGCAAGGCCCGCGACACGCAACTGCGCGCCCTTCAGCAAAACCCAAATAAGAATGACACCGAGAAGGCCGAAGTGGACCGCCTCACCAAACTGAGCCAGAAAACCGACGACGATCTCGAAGCGATGGGGCCAAAACTCGATCAGGACCTTCAAACCAAAGCTGAGGAACTGAGCCAGAAACTGACCGCCACCGTCTCCGAAGCCATCACCACTGTCGCCAAAGAGAAGAACATCAGCGTAGTGATGGACAAGAAAGCCATCCTCTCCGGAGGCGCCGACATCACCGATGACGTGATGAAGCAACTCACAAAGAAGTAAGCGGTTCCACGACGAAACGGGCGCTTCGACGACACGCCAGCCGTTCCATCACAACCCGCGCCACACGGTGGAGAAGGGTCTCGGCGCCGAGCCGCAGGCCCTGTCCGCTCGTACGCCCCCGTACCCCGAAGGAGACGCGGCATGAGTTCCCCTGCCCCCTGGTTGCTCCGCAGCCGTGAACTGAAGCCGTTCGCCGAATTCCGCGCGCGCCTCGCAGAGAGCCGCGTTCCCCTCCTGGAAGGGGTCAATCCCGCCGCCAAAGCGCACGCGATTGCCGCCGTCGCCCCCGATTTCGCCTGCGTTGTGGTCGTCACGCCCACCGATGAGACGGCCCGCGCCCTCTTCGATGACGTGTACACCCTCCTGCCGAACTCCACGTACTGGTTTCCCGCCTCCGAACTCTGGACGCCCGACTCCGACGCGGAATCGGCGGCCCTGCGCGTCCTCGCCCTCGACGCCGTGCGGAAAGGCGAAGGGGGAGTCGTCATCGGCGCGGCGCAGGCGATGCTGCAGCGCTCCGCCGCCCGGCTTGACATCGTGGAACTGCGCGTCAACGACACGCGACCGCTGTCGCCGCTCCTCGAACTGCTCGCGCGGATGGGGTACGAGCGCGTGACGACCGTTGAACGTCCGGGGCAGATGGCTGTGCGTGGCGGCATCCTCGACCTGTTTCCCTCCACGCTGGAGCAGCCGGTTCGCATCGAATTCTTCGGCGACGAGGTGGACAGCATCCGCGTCTTCGATGTGGAGTCGCAGCGGTCCGTGGAGCGGTGCGAGCGGCTGGAAGTCCTCCCCGCCCGCGAGGAAGAAGTCAGCCCCGAATCTCCAACGCTGCTCGACCGGCTACCGGAGCGCGCCCTGCTCCTCCTCGATGAAGCGAACACGGTGAAAGGCCATTTCACCGACTTTCTGGAGGACTTCCACACGCGCCGCCTGAACCGGGAGCGCGACAACGCCGAGGAAACCGACGTGGTGCATCTCGACCCCGTGCCCCCGGCGGAGGCGTACGCCGACTGGGATACGATGAAGCGGGCACTCACCCGTTCTCTCCGCGCGTATCTCCAGCAGTTTCCCCGTGAAGTCGCCTGGGAACGCGAGCCGGTAACAGTGGAGACCGGGGGCGTGACGCCGGAGCGGTTCAGCGGGCGCATCCCGGAGTTTGCGGCGGAGGTGAAGCGCCGCCTCGATGACGGCGATACGGTGGTCATCCTCACAGAGCAGAACCATCGCCTGGCGGAACTCCTCGGCGAGGAAGGGGTCTCCGTCTCCACCGACGCCCTGGCGGACGGGGCGGTTCACGTGGCGCGGGGCCGGATTTCATCGGGATTTGGGCTGCCGGACGCGAAGGCGTGGCTCTACTCCGACCTGGAGGTGTTCGGGGAGCGGCGGATCGCGCCTCAGCGCCGGTACTTCAAGGTCGGCTCGCCCATCGTCAGCCTGGTGGACCTCCATGTCGGGGATTACGTCGTTCACATCAACCACGGCATCGGCGTCTATCGAGGCGTCACCAAACTGTCGGTCGAAGGCGCGCAGAAGGAGTTTCTGCGGGTGGACTATCAGGGGCAGGATAAAATCTTCGTGCCCACGGACCAGCTCGACCGCGTGCAGAAGTACATCGGCGCGGGGGAGGACCGCCCGCCGGAGGTGAACAAACTCGGCACGGCGACGTGGCAGCGCTCCAAAACGAAGGCGAAGGCGCGGGCGCAGGAGATGGCCCAGGAGCTGCTGATCCTGTACGCCTCGCGCCACGCCGTGGAGCGCCCGGCCTACGGACCCGATACCGTGTGGCAGGCCGAGATGGAGGAAGCCTTCCCGTACCGCGAAACCCACGACCAGCTCACCGCCCTCGATGATGTGAAAGAGGACCTGCAAAAGGAGACCCCGATGGACCGCCTCGTGTGCGGCGACGTGGGCTTCGGGAAGACCGAGGTGGCGGTGCGTGCGGCGTTCAAGGTGGCGACCGAAGGCCGACAGGTCGCCGTGCTGGCGCCGACAACGGTTCTCGCGCAGCAGCATTACGGAACCTTCTCCGAGCGGATGGCGGCGTTCCCGGTGAAGATCGCCATGCTGTCGCGCTTCAGCACGGCGGCGGAGAAGCGGGAGGCGCTGGCGGGCGTGAAGTCCGGCGAGGTGGACATCCTCATCGGGACGCACATGATGCTCGGTAAGGAGGTCCATTTTCACGACCTGGGGCTGCTGGTGGTGGACGAGGAGCAGCGGTTCGGCGTGCGGCACAAGGAGCGCATCAAGGAGATGCGCAAGAGCGTGGACGTGCTGACGCTCACGGCGACGCCGATTCCGCGCACGCTGCACATGTCGCTGTCGGGCCTGCGCGATATGTCGCTCATCAACAACCCGCCGGAAGGCCGCACGCCGGTGAAAACCCTCGTCACGGAGTACAACGACGACACCCTGCGGCGCGCCCTCCTCCGCGAACTGGATCGGGGCGGCCAGGCGTTCGTGCTGTACAACCGGGTGGAGCGGATCGAGCACGTCGCCAGCCGAGTGGAGAAACTGTGCCCGCAGGCGCGAGTCGGCGTGGGGCACGGCCAGATGCCGGAGCGTCAGCTCGAACAGGTGATGTGGGACTTCTATCACAAGAAGTTCGATGTGCTGGTCTGCTCCACCATCATCGAGAGCGGGATTGACATTCCCAACGTCAACACGATCCTCATCATCGATTCGGATCGGCTGGGGCTGTCCACGCTGTATCAGTTGCGAGGTCGCGTGGGACGCAGCACCCGGCAGGCGTACTGCTACATGTTCTACCGGGCGCAGCGGGCGCTCACCGAGGCGGCGATGAAGCGGCTGGAGGCGATCCGGGACTTCACGGACCTCGGCAGCGGGTTCAAGGTGGCCATGCGAGACCTGGAGATACGGGGGGCGGGCAACCTGCTGGGGTCGGAGCAGAGCGGCTACGTCACGAGCGTGGGGTTCGAGCTGTACTGCCAGATGATCCAGGAGGCCGTGCAGGAGTTGCAGGGCGTGGAGGAGGAGACCTTCTACCTGCCGCCCGCCGACATCCCGGTGGACGCTTACTTCCCGCAGGAGTACATCCCCACGGAAGGGCTGCGGATGGCCTTCTACAAGAAACTGGCGGGCGTGCGTGACGACATCGAACTCGCCGACGCGCAGGCCGAACTGGAGGACCGCTTTGGCGACCCGCCGCCGGCCGTTTGGAATATGCTCCACCTGGTGAAACTGCGGCTCGAGTGCGTGACGGCGGGCGTGTCCAGCATCAAGGGCGACGCGCGGAAAGTCCGGTTCAACCTGAAGCGCGGCCTGGACCGGCATCAGATGATCGCGCTGGGGAACCGGCATCGCGGCTGGCACGCGGAGGTGGATCATATCGAAGTGGCGCTGCCGGCCGGGGCCGACGTGCTGCGCTCGGCGGAAACGCTTTTGGAACAGGTGCGCCGGGAGACCGGGGCGGGTGGATCGGCTCGCGCGGCGGGAGAGGCGACCCGGCGAGGGATGGGGGCGTCGAAGAGCCACAAGGCGAAGAAGCCGAAGATCGCGCCGCTGCGGGGCGAGCGATTCACGCCGAAAACTCCTGCGTCTGGTGAACGGCCCGCCTCCAGTTCCTCCGCCCACTCTTCGGCCCAATCGACACAGGTAAAACCCTCGGCCA
>JBBRGS010000078.1:0-15152 GCA_038240635.1 Armatimonadota bacterium | reverse complement strand
CTTCCCCAACTTCGCGCATCGGTCGGTGCGCCTCCACCTGCTGATGAAGGGCCGAATGCCCAAGAATCACCGGCTGCCTTACGAGTGGTACAACAGCCCCAACATCCACCTCACCACCCTCGCCGACTTCCGGGACTTCTGCCGCTCGGAGGGGATGCGAATCATGCAGGAGATTCCCCTGCGGACGCAGTCCCGCCGCGCCACAAGCCGAATTCACGTCTTCCCCAACCTGTTCGCGGATTTCGCGGTGTATCACATCCGCCCGGAAGGCAACCGGCCCGGCTGAAGGGTCCCGGAGTAGCGCCGAGGAGGATTGGGCGCGGGGGATCAGCGGGAATCAGGCGGCGACGACGCGGGGCCGATAGTCCGAATCGCGCTCCACGGGGACGCGGCCCGCCTCGGTGATGAGCCGGATGAGCGTGTCGCGCGTCATGCGGAACGGCGTCGTCTCACCGTCGGCCAGCACAATCTCGTAATCCACGATGGTGCCGTCCATGTCGTCGGCGCCGTAGTTGAGCGCTTCCTGCGCGACCGGCGGGGTCATCATCATCCAGAACGCCTTCACGTGGTCGAAGTTATCGAGCATGAGGCGCCCGACCGCCACTTCACGGAGGCTCTGTTCGCGGGTGGCGACCGGCAGGTGCGCGAGTTCGGTGCGCTCCGGGTGGAAGCGCAGGGGGAGGTAGGTGAGGAAGCCGCTCGTCTCGTCCTGCGCCTCGCGGAGCCGGGTGAGGTGGTCCACTTTCTCCTCCACCGTCTCGATGTGGCCGTAAAGCATGGTGGCGTTGGAGCGCAGGCCCGCGCGGTGGCACCGTTTCACGAGGTCAATCCACTCCTCGCCGGTCTGCTTCTGGCGGAAGAGGGCGTCGTGTACGCGGCGGCTGAAGACTTCCGAGCCGCCCCCTGGCAGGGAGTCGAGGCCCGCCGCCTTCAGTTCCGCCATGACCTCCTCGAACGGCTGCTTGGCGATGCGGACGAGGTGCGCGATCTCCACCATCGTGAAGGCGCGGATGTGAACGTCGGGCCGGACGGCCTTGATCCCGCGCAGCACGTCGAGGTAGTAGCCGTACGGCAGCCGGGGGTTGATGCCGCCGACCATGTGGATTTCCTGCACGTGCAGGTTCAGGTGTTCGCGCACGCGGTCCTGAATCTGTTCGGGCGAGAGAGAGTAGGCGTTCTCGTCGCGGGGGAGGGCGTAAAAGGAGCAGAATTTGCAAAACTTGTTGCAGATGTTGGTGTAGTTGATGTGCTGGTTACGCACAAAGTACGCGTTGTCGCCGTTCTTTCGCTCCCGCACCCGGTTGGCGAGCGCGCCCACCGCCGTCAGATCGGCGTGGTAGAGCCGCACGCCGTCCTCAAACGAGAGGCGCTCGCCCGCCTCCACCTTCGCCGCGAGGTCGTTCAGTTCCGTTTGAAGCGGTCGTTCCATAACATCCAGCGCCACGGGTTCACCTCCGGGTTCCATTGTGTAACGGACGGGCGCGGGGGACAACCGCCGGGTGTCACGGGCGCGTCACGGGTGGATGCCGTGTGATTAACCCATGAGCGGATTGGCTTCTAATTGCCGGGCGATTGAAATCGCGGCAACAAGGACACAAAGTCGGCCTTCGCCGACTGGGAGAGAAGCCTGTCCGCTCAGTTTGAGGAGAGGGCCGGATTGTTCTGTTTCTCACCTGAAGATTATGACAGGGGCGTTCCCTCTCCATCTGCCCGGATGAGTGTGAGTCGGTGGAGGTTCGCCTTGAATCTGTTACTGGAGTCGGCGTAGGCCGACTTCGTGTCGTCGTTGCCGCGATTTCAATCGCCCGGCAATCGGTGGGATTCTCCCTGGCCTACTGCCCGGATGATGCGCGTACACGAGATGAGTGTGAAGCAGCGGCGGTCCTTCATCTGTTGCGGATGTTACTGGAGTCGGCGTAGGCCGACTTCGTGTCCTTGTTGCCGCGATTTCAATCGCCCGGCATCTCAGGTGAACCGCGCGGGCTGGCCAGTGGACTCCAACACGGCGCTCCAGAGGCCGCTGGCGGGGGAGACGCGCTTCTTGCCGCTGAGGGTGAGCGAGATCGGCACATGGATGAAGACGTTGTGCCACAAGCCGATGACGGTATCGGTTTTGCCCGCCATTGCGGCGTGAACGGCGTAGCGGGCCAGCTGGTCGCAGAAGAGGCGGTCTTCGCTGTTGGCGGGAACGCTGCGGATGGTGTAGCTGGGGTCGAAGTACTTCAGGTTGACGGCGATGCCCCGCTCGGCGAGACCCGCCGGGATGCGTTCCCGCAGGAAGGCGCCGATGTCCCCGTAGCGGGCGTTGCCGGAAGCGTCACGGCCCAGGTCTTCCCCGGCGAAGAGGTCCTGCCCGGCGCCTTCCGCCACGACGACGACAGCGTGGCCTCGCTCCCGCATGCGGCGTTCAAGGTAGGTCAGCAGCCCTTTGTCGCCGTCCAGCGCGAACGGGATTTCCGGGATGAGGGTGGCGTTGACCTCCTGGCTGGCGATGGTCGCCCCGGCGGCGATGAACCCGGCGTCCCGACCCATGAGTTTGACGAGACCGATGCCGTTGGGCGCTCCCTCGGCTTCGGTGTGGGCGCACGCGATGACTTCACGGGCGCGTTCCAGCGAGGTGGAGTAGCCGAACGAGCGATAGACGTAGAGGATATCGTTGTCTATCGTCTTGGGGACGCCGATAACCGACAGTGGCATTCCGCGCCGCTCCGCCTCCGCATGAATCTGATGCGCGCCGCGCAGGGTGCCGTCGCCACCCACGAGGAAGAGGAGATTCACCTGTTCGCGCGCCAGGGTGTCCACCATCAACGCCGGGTCCTCCGCGCCCCGCGACGTTCCGAGAATCGTGCCGCTGTCCGAGTGGATGGTTTTGACGACCTCACGGGTGAGGCGGAGCGGCGGTTCTCCGTGCGCCGGGTTCAGCCCCGCGTAGCCGTATCGGATGCCGAGGATGTCGCTCACGCCGTAGTGGTGGATCAGTTCCAGCGTAACGGAGCGGATCACGTTGTTGAGGCCAGGGCAGAGGCCGCCGCACGTGGCGATGGCGGCGCGCGTCCGGCCCGGCTCGAAGAAGAGGCGCTCGCGGGGGCCGGCCTTCTCAAATGTGATGCCTTCGCCTTCGTCGTGGCCGGGGAGGAGTTCCACGCGGTATCGCACCCGCGCGGCGTCGTCCACAAATCTCATCGCCTCGACGCGGGTGAGCGGAGACGGGATTTGGCGCTCGCCGAGAGTGGGAACGATCACGCTGTCGGGGGTCAGCAACGCCGGAACCTCATCATGGCGGGGAAGGGAAGCGGCCCTGTCTCGCGTCAGGGAGTGAAGACGACCTGCTGAGCCGAACCGGGGGCACTTCACCGCATGATAACGATTTAGTGGACCGGCGGCGAGATCGCCCGGAGAGATCGCCTTATGGAAAAGCCTGTGGCGCCCCCGAACGCCTGTCCGGTTGCTATCCCCTGCAGGTCTCTGCTATCCTAGGATTCCCTCAGAACCGTTTTTGGGCGCACAGCAGTGCCCCGGTCCCTGCGCCAATCATCCCAGGGACGTATCGTCGCGTCGAGCCGCTTCACCGCTTCGTTATCGTGTTTTAGGCGTCCCGCCCTGGAGTCTGCCTTGCGGGGATTTCTCCGCATCGCGGGTCTGACGCCCCTCTTCTCCCCTGTCGCTGAGTGCGCCGCCGGTGTTCCACCCCGCGCGACTCGCGTCTATCCGCTTTTCCCGTCGCCCATTGGCGACGCCTCCGTCACCCTCGGAGGAGGTACCCCCATGATCCGCCTGCAACCACGCCCTGCGGCGTCCCCCCGCGTCGAATTCCCTCTCGCCATGCTCGCCATTGGGGAGACCGCTGAACACCTCAAGCGTCAGACGTGTCCCCACGCCGATTGCCACGCCCGGTTGCGCTGGGCGCCGGTTGGCGAGGAGGCGAAGGGCCTCGTGTGCGACCTCCACGGTGTCGTCTGGCGCACCCGCGACCGATAGGCGAGGAGAAGCCGGGTAGAGCCGCCCGTTGCGGTTGGGTTCATTCCCGTCCGGGATTCACCCAGTTATCAGTGAACTCGCCTCGCGTCGTTACTCCTCATAACGAAGGCCCGGTTGCGCCGGAGGGGTCGCAACGCTCCGCCCCGACTCGGTCCCTTCGCCTTCAGTGGGATTCCCCTCGGCTTCGGCTTCCCGCTGAACGCGAATCCGGTTCGCGGCGTTGTGCGCCTGGCGAGTCGGCTCCGGCAGACGATACCCGGCGCTCCACCGCAGGACCTCCTCCACCGCCGATTCCGGGCTGATCCGGTGCCCCGGCGAGAGAATCATCGGCTTGGCGCGCGGGCGCGTCCGAACCGCGTACCCCAGCGTGATCGTCTCGCCGTTCCAGCGGCCCCGCACCGCCGAGCGGTCGCCGACGCTCGGCCCCACCACCCCGTGACGGCCATATAATACGGACTTGGCGCACCCGATGCTTGGCAGGTCTTCCAGAACGCCGATTTGCGTGGCGATGCCGCAGCCGCGCGGGTGCGCGATGCCCTGCCCGTCCACGAAGACGAGATCGGGACGGCGACTCAGTTGGCGCAGCGCCTCCCGCACGAACGGCGCCTCCCGAAACGCCAGATAGCCCGGCAGATACGGAAACTCCGCCTCGCCCTCCGTCCACGCCTCCTCCACCACGGTCATGGTCTCCCCTTCAAGCAGGACGGCGATGGCGAAGACGCGCGTGGAGAAACGGGAGTGCGACACGTCCAGCCCCGCCACATATCGAGGAGGCCGGGGGAAGTCGTCCTTCAGCCGCGTCTGCTGCCGCAACTCGTTTTGGATGCGGGTGGCGTCCTCCAGGCTGAGGAGGTGATGCGGCCAGTTCATCCGGTGTTCCTCACGCGGTGATGCGGCCAGGTCATGAGGCTTCTCTCACGCGGTGAGTCGCCGCGCCAGCGCGTCCACGAAGGCGGGAAGGGTTCGGGCTTCGGGCATCACGTCCACCGTCAGACCGTGCTCCCGGCACGTCCCGGCGGTCTTCGGGCCGAACGCGGCCACCGTCACGCGGCCCAGGGCGGCCTTCACAGCGGCGGAACGTTCATTAGTCGCGTCTGAGGCGCCCGCTGTTACACCCAGCGCCTCGAAGAAGTAGCGCACGGTGGAGGAACTAGTGAACGTCACCGCGTCCACCTCCCCGGCGAGGAGGGCCTCCCGGAGCGGCTCGGCGTCCTCCCCGGCGGCCACTGTGCGGTAGAGCGGCAGGACGGTTACTTCCGCCCCGCGCGCCCGCAGGCCGTCCGGCAGCGCGTTCGGAGCCTCCTGCGCCCGCGCGAGGAAGACCCGCAGGCCGGACGGGTTGACGGGGAACTCCTCCAGCATCGCCTCCGAAGTCTCCCGCTGCGGCTGGAAGGCGACCCGCAGCCCCACGGCTTCGAGGGCGGCGGTGGTGGCGGGTCCCACGCTGGCGAGGGAGGCGGCGCCGATCTCGCGGAGGTCCCTCCCGTCGCGGCGAAGGCAGTCGAGGAAGATGCGGACGGTGTTCGGGCTGGTGAACAGCAGCCAGTGGAAGGAGGGGAGCGAGTCCCAGGGGATTACGGCGTCGAGCGGCTCGGTGCGGATGGCGGGAAACTCCCAGGCGTCGGCTCCGGCTCGTTCGAGCAGCGTCACAAGGTCACTCGCCTGCTCGCGGGCGCGCGTCACGACCACCGTTTTCCCGGAGAGCGGCCGATTGTCGAACCAGCGGAGTTGGTCGCGCAGGCGGACCACCTCGCCCACAACAATCATGGCGGGCGGCTGAAACCCGGCCTCCTCCGCCTGCCGCGCGAGCGTTCCCAATACGCCGGTCAGGACCTCCTGCTTCGCCCATGTGCCCCAGCGGATGAGGGCGGCGGGGGTCTGCGGGTCCTTCCCGTGCGCCATGAGAGCTTCGGTGACGGCGGCGAGGCGCTCCACGCCCATGTAGAATGCGAAGGTGTCCAGCCCCTGCGCCAGCGCCGCCCATCGCAGGGACGATTCGGGCTTGGCGGGGTCCTCGTGACCGGTAATGATGCCGAACGCGGAACAGAGGCGGCGATGGGTGACGGGAATCCCCGCGTACGCCGGGGCCGCAATGCCGGAGGTGACGCCAGGCACCACAACGAACGGGACCCCCGCCGCCGCGAGGGCTTCGGCCTCCTCGCCGCCGCGCCCAAACACGAACGGATCGCCTCCCTTCAGGCGACAGATCGTTTGCCCGGCGAGGCCGCGTTCCACCAGCAGTGCGTTGATTTCGTCCTGGCGCATGGTGTGCCGCGCGGCCTGCTTGCCGACGTAGATGCGCTCGGCGTCGGGGCGGCAGTGGCGCAGCAGTCGGGGATGGACGAGGCGGTCGTACACCACCCCATCGCAGGCGGCGAGGGCGTCGCGCCCGTGGAGCGTCAGCAAGCCGGGGTCACCGGGACCCGCGCCGACGAGGTACACCAGGCCGAGGGCCGGGGGAGAAGAGTCAGGCATATCCCCATTATGGCCGGAAGCGACAGCGACTCTGAATAGCCCACTCTGCCCGCCGAGTCTGTGGTGGAGTACGTGGAACGGCCCCCCTGGAAACGAAGTCCGGGGGGCCGCGAAATCCTCAATTCTCACCGGGGGGACGCTGGGAGGGAGCGTTACCCCCCCGGTGATAGGGAGGATGCTTCGGCTCTGGGAGGGTGAACCGAAGTCCACAACCAATGTTGGCGCGCGAACGGGTTTTCTTCAGGGTGAAGCGGCGCGTTTCAGGCGGGGTTTACGCCTGATCGCCGGAGGGCGGATTGGCGGCCGCTTCATCGGGTAGGGGAATCTCATGAGCGCGCGCCCATTCCCTGGCAAAGGTCTCAGCCTCGGCCCGCGATGTGACGGCGCCGTTCACCTGCGCCTCCCGCAGCGCATCGAGGAGCTCGGCCAGCCACGGGCCGCCGGGCCGTTGAAAGGCGCTCATCAGGTCGCGGCCATCCAGCAGCGGGGCGGGCAGGTACCGCTCCCGCTCGTGGAACCATGTGCGCAACTCGTCATCGGCGTGCGCCCGCAGCGCCTCAGACGGCTCCGAAGCGGCCATCGAGAGCAGCATCGCGCCGGGAACCGCGTCCCCCCGCCGCTGGAACGTTCGGAACCGCCGTGTCGAGTCGCTCCACGCTTCCGATGAGCGGTGAAGCGCCTCGAGGGCGCCCAGGACGATATGGCGGAGCAGCCGCGCCTCCTCGGTACTGAACTCCAGCCGCGACCGCAGCCCCTCCATTCCCGGCAGGTCCACTGGATCGCTATCGGGAGCGGGGAGGACGAGCGCGGCGTACCGGAGGAGCGCGCGGAGGTCGCGGGGCGGCGTTACACATCCCTCCAGGTCATCGGCGAGAGGCGCTCGCAGGTCTTCCGGCCACGCGCCGGGTTCCAGCCATGGCTCCAGCGCGAGGGCGCGCGCCACGCCGTTCGGGAGGGTCGGGCCGCGCGTCGCTTCCTCCAGCAGGTCGGCGTCGGCCAGCAGGGTAAGCGCCCGTTCCAACCCGTTCGCGCTCAGGGAGAGCATGAGGAAGAGTTCATCGCGCACCCGTTCCGTTGAGGCGCGGGAGAGCGTCGGGGCCAGGCGGCGCATCTGGTCCCACGTTTCGGCTTCCACGCGCCACTCCAGCGCGGCGGCGAGGCGGATCGCGCGCATGAGGCGCAGGGGATCATCCGTGAGGCTGTTGGAGGAACAGCGCCGCACCCGTCCTTCGGCAAGATCGGCGAGGCCGCCGGTGGGGTCGGAGACCGCTCGCCGGAGCGTCTCCGGGTCGAGCGAGGATGGGAGCCGCAGGAGGTCGAGGCCGAGGGCGTTCACGGTGAAGTCGCGCCTGCGGAGATCGGCGTCGAGGGTTCCACCGTGCAGGGCGACGAGATCGAGCTGTCGCACGGCGCCGGGCGCATCGTCGCGAAGAAGGATTCGCGCGGTGTCCTGCGCCTGCCGCAGGTAGAAAAAGGCGCCGCCCAGCGCGTGGGAGAGGCGCACGCCGAAGGGCCGAATGGGACCCGGCGCCACGAGATCAAGGTCCTTCACAGGGCGACCGAGCAGGAGGTCGCGCACGGCGCCGCCGACGAGCCAGACGGGCCTCTTCTCGGAGAGGCGGGCGATCACGCGGAGGAGTTCGGGCAGCGTCGCCGGGGCGGGGATCACGGCTACCCCTCCGGTCGCGCGAGTTGGGCCGCGAGCCGGTCCAGGGCGTCGGCGGTGAGGGTCACATTTGCGAGGGCGAACGCGCGGAGGAGCGCCCCTCCCACGGGCGGCAGGCGGGGATATATCACGAGGGCGAGGGGGGCGTCCTGAACCAGCCGGGCGACGAGGGCGGCGCGGACGGGGCTGCGCGGGTTTTGAAGGACCCCCCCGACGGTCGCCACGGGGATCGGCGCTTCCATCCGGCCCAGGCGCGCGAGGACCGCGATGACGGCCTCCGCCAGCCCGGCGCCCGCCTCCTCCGCGATGGCTTCCGCGACCGCATCGCCCGACGCGGCGGCGTCCATCACGCCTTCCGCGAGGCGCGCCACTTCCGTGTTCACGTTGGTCATGCCGTAAACCGCGCCTTCGAGGGCCGCCACGTCGGGGACGCCCAGGGCGGCGGGGAGGCGCTCGGTCAGCGTGGTGGCCGGGCCGCGTCCATCGTGAGCGCGCAGGGCGTGGCGGACGGCCTGCAATCCAATCCAGAACGCGCTGCCTTCGTCCGAGAGGAGGTAGCCCCAGCCCCCGGCGCGCGCCCGTCGCCCGTCCGGGGTCCCGCCGTACGCCACGGAACCCGTCCCGGCGATGAGGACCACCGCATCCTCGCCGAGCGCGGCGCCGGAGAGAGCGATTTCGATGTCGGAGACGATCTCGCGGGGAGCGTCCATGCCGAGAGCATCCAGCGCCGCTTCGGGGCCGCCGGGGATGCCGCACGCGAAGTAACCCGCCGCGCCGACGCAGAGTCCGGCAAGCGCGCTCGCGTGGGCATGGGCGGCGCTGAGGGCCTCATCCAGGGAGTCCCGCATGGCGCCGGGCGCCGTAAGGGGATGGGTGCAGATGTTGCCGGGGCCGCCGCTCCCGCGCGCCACCACCTCCCCGCGCGCCGTGGCGAGGGCGCAGGTGACGTGGGTGCCGCCCGCGTCCAGCCCGGCGAAGAGGGATTCAGGAACTATTAGGTTTGACGGAGTCAGGGGGGCCTCGCCTTTCAGAGGATAATTACATCACAACACGAAAAAAAGATCCTTGAATAAACAAGTGAAGATAATCAGAGCAGAGGAATCTGAAACGCCTGATTCTGAGCGCCATGAGAGTCCCATGAGGTGAGGCTGCTCCAACGGGGATACTTCAGGAGGCAATCTTCCAGACCCAACTCACGCGCCAGCGCCACCATGTTGATCCGACGGAGGAGTTCCACGGTAATGGGACGCTTATTGTCCCAAAAGATAAACGCGCAAAAGAACTCCTGAGCCGGAGCGGAGTTCAGCATCGTAGTAAGCAGTTCGGCTTCTTCCTGAGACTGACAAGGCAGAAAATAGGAGGCGTCATCGAGCATCACGGGTTTCCCGTGGGACTCTCCAATCGTCCTGAAGGTAAGATGCTTGTAAAAGCCGGAGATGGCGACTTTCCAGGGCGCAAAGGAGTAGTCTCCGACGCCAAAAACGGAGAACCGAGGTCGTTTCTGGTAGATGACGCTCCCACGCCCGTCGAGCGCCGCCCCATGCGCTTGCAGGTAGCGCCAGGTCCGGGGCGCCATCTGTTGGATCACAGCGGTCTCTTCGCCGACGTGTCGCTGAGTGACCAGCATGACCCGGCGCCGAGCGTCCAGGGCGCGCTGAGCGACTTCAGAAGTTTTCAGCATGGGATACAGGAAGGTGTCTTCTATATCCACATTTTCCCCTAAACCGTTGACGAGGCGGTTTTCGACCCGCCGCAGTTCCATGACTTTGGAGCAGTCATGCTTCACGCCGGACCGCCACTGATAACCGGAAGCCCCCTGAAGCCGACCCCATTGCCGATACCGGGGCAGGTCCGCGATCAGTTGGTGATTCTCATAACCGATCCGCCGCTCCGGCTCGATAGCCTCAAGGGTGGGATACACGGCACATTCCGTGACGCTCGACGAGGGCGCGAACCCGCACACCAACAGGCAGGCGTCCACCGCCGCCCCAAACTCCTGCTGAGCATCAATCCGGTAGATGGCGGCGGCGCTGAGAAGGATCGCCGTTCGCCAGGCGTAAGTCAGCGCTTTGCGCGCCACGGCCGTCTTGCACAGCATCGCCAGGCGGCCTGTGCGACCGTTCATTCGATCCATCAGCCGAGTCAGCAGCCATTCAGAAATATCGAAGTTACTTTTGCCGGTGATCGCATCCAGTCCACGCTGCCGCTGATAGTTACTTTTTTTAGGTAGATTCTCTCCCTGCAGGGTCCCCATCCGGGAGTTGGTGACCCATGGCGGGTTGCCCAGGATCAGCACGGGGTCCGGCAATTCTGAGAAGAGGGGGTTCCAATCCATTCGGAAAATATCGCCCTGCACGATGGCGGATGACACCGCCGCCGCATGCTTAGAGAGCCGTGCCTGCGCGGTGGCGACATACTCTGCATCCAACTCCACGCCCACGGCGCGAGTAAGGTTTGGAAACGCTCGCATCGCCGAAAACAACAAATTCCCGACGCCACAGGTCGGCTCCAACAGGGAACACGGCCGCGTGTTCAGCCGTTGCAGCAGAGCGGTGATGCGCTGCGCCAGCGATACAGGCGTTTGATGGTCACCAAACGCCTCATGACGATTCGCTACTGAGGGGGGAGGCAGGGTTTTCATAGGATTCTCACCAGTCCTTCAACCTTTCCGGCCTGTGTGAGCGCGCGACGGTACTGCAGTCGCCATTGAAGGGCGTTGGAGATCGTCAGATAACCGACGTTCTGGCGTCCTCTCTCCAGAATCTCATGGGCGATGCGTGACGATTCGATCTCGTCCACCGGCAGGAAACGATCCCGCATTAATGCCACTAACTCCTCCTCGTTGGCATCGTTCTCAAGGATTTCATTCATCGCCGTTGTCAGTTGATAATCGGCTGTCAGATTCGCCGGAATGAAAACAGCATGATTGATCGTTAGGACGCCGGTAAGAGTGGAGGGGTCATCCACTTTGGAGTAGACAAAGACCAGAAGGGAGTAGCCCAGCCCGAATATCTTCTGTCGCGCCGATTTGTAAGGGCAGGAGGACTGTGGCTGAGCGATACTCGTCACCTTCATATCTACAGCCAACTCAGGGAAATCGATGCCCAGCGCAGATCTTCCTGATAAAAAGGTGAAGCGCAACGCGAGATCGGCTTTGAATCGGTGTTCGAGGAACGTTCCAATCGCTTTACCGTCTGTGACTCCGTAAAGAGAGAGTTCGGGCTGTGCGGAGACCAGCGTGGCGAAGCGGTATGCTTCATCAATCAGGTGATTTTGAGTTAGAGGGAGATGCATGAGGTTACTCAACCAGGCAGGGAATGAAGAGCGCGAGAGGCGTTCGTTGAAAGTATACCGCTTTCAAAGTTGGCTCTGAGGAGACAATGCAGGAGGGGCAAATCCAGCGCCGAAGGGGGAGGCAAGCGCCCCATGCGGCGCCACAAAGATAATCCACTCAGCTCTCTGTCCTCTCTTACCCATTCCAAATCTTCCAATCGAGGTCTCTCATGGCTCAGATCAACATCGGCGTCATCGGAACCGGCGGTATCTCCGGCGGCCACTTCGACGCCTACAGCAAACTCCCCAATGTCCATCTCGTCGGCGTCGCCGATCTCATGCCCGACCGCGCTCAGAAAGCCGCCGAAAAATGGGGCGCCGACAAATGGTTCACCGATTATAACGAACTCCTCGCCATGCCCGACCTGCACGGCGTCAGCATCTGCACCTTCAATCAGGCCCACCGCGAGCCGGTCATCGCCGCCCTGGAAGCCGGGAAGCACGTCCTCGTCGAAAAGCCACTCGCCGCCACCCTCGACGACGCCACCGAGATGGTCCGCGCCGCCAAACGCACGGGCAAAATCCTCCAGACCGGCTTCTGGCCCCGCTTCGGCTATGAGCAGCTCACCGCCCGCGAGATGATCCGCTCCGGCGCCCTGGGCGAACTGTACTACGCGCAGACCGTCGGCGGCGGGCGACGGCGCATCCCCGGCGGCACCTTCGTGAAGCAGGCCACCGCCGGAAGCGGCTCCATCGCCGACATCGGCTGCTACGATCTGGATCGCTTCCTCTTCGTCACCGATCACCCCACGCCCACGCGCATCTCCGCGATGGTCTCCCAAAAGTTCAACCAGAACAACCCGAACGTCCCCGGCGACTGGGGCCACGATCCGAGCGGGGTGGAACTGGAAGACTTCGGCACGGCGATGGTTCGCTTCGAGAACGGCCTCGTCCTCCACTTCGTCAACTTCTGGGCCGCGCACGCCGACACCCTGGGGCCGAGCGTCATCCTCGGCACGAAGGGCGGCCTTCAGTTCGGGCCGCTCACCCTGTTCCGCGACGAGTTCGGCGTCATGACCAACGTCACGCCGCAAAGCCTGCCCGGCCCCGAAGGCTTCCTCGGCGAAATCCGCGCCTTCGTCCACGCCATCGAACACGACGAACCGTCGCCGGTGGACCCCTGGGGCGTGCTGCTGGTGAACGTCATCATAGACGGCATCTACCGCAGCTCGAAGGAGGGCCGGGAGGTCGAGGCGATCATCCCGACGATCTGAGGCGCCAAAAGTCGCGCGGAGGGGGACGGAGCGCCCAGGGGTCTCCTTCTGCGCCACTCCTCTCTCATCCGTCCTACGGTTCAATACGTCCCGCCGCCTCGCGGGCCTGTTCCACTTCATCCAGCAGTGCGGGCCTGTTCCACTTCTTCCAGCAGAGCGGGGAGTGACAGGTCCGCGAGGGAAGCGACGCGCAGATTCGCTTCGTCCAGCGGCAGGCGAGCGGTCACGATGTTGGGGACGGCGACGGTGAAGAGGCCCGCCGCGCGCGCGGCCTTCACGCCGTTGGGGGAGTCCTCAAAGGCGATGGCCTCCTCCGGGGCGAGGCCCAGCGCGTCGAGGGCGGCGAGGTAGAGGGCCGGATGGGGCTTCACCTGGTCCACGTCGTCGGAGCAGCGCATGGCGTGGAACCAGTCCTGCGCGCCGCGCTGATGGAGGTGCCCCGTCACCCATTCGCGGGAGGAGCTGGAGGCGATGGCCACCTTCAGGTTCAGCCGACGAGCCTCGCGCAACATCTCAAGGACGCCGGGGAGGAGCGGCTGCGCTTCCAGCAGCCGCAAATACGTCTCGTGGCGGCGGCGGGTCAGCGCCTCGCGCGGAACAGGGATGGCCGCCAGGCTTTCGAGATGCGCGTACGGGTCGAACACGTCGGCGGAAGTTCCGATGCACGCCGCCCAGACCTCGAACGGCAGCTCGCAGCCGTATTCGCGGTAGAATCCTTCCCACACCTCAAACTCCGGCCCTTCAGTGTCCACGATCAGGCCGTCAAAATCGAAAATCAATCCGCGAATCACCGCGCTCCCCGCTTTCCCCGCATCACGGCTTCCCTCGCCCCAGGGGAAGAAGATCGCCTGACGGAATCGCCCGGCTTTTGGATCATCCCGGCGGGTTCGACTTGGTGGGCCACCAGTACGTGCCCACCGGCGTGCCGCGCGCCCCGGTGCTGACAGGGGTCTCCGCAAGGTGTGAGCCGAATGCGACGCTCCATTGAGTGTAGCGACTGCTGGGAACCCACTTCACATGGCCGTCGGCAAAGGCGATGTTACCGCCGCCGTGGTGCCTTGGCTCAAACTGGAACCGGGCGTCCACCGGCCAGGCTTCCGGGGTGCAAAACGGCGTGAAATCGTACACGGAGAGCGTGGGCGCCTTGCCGAGAATCTCCGCGAACATCACCGTGCGAGACGGGTAGGCGATGTCCTCCACGTTCATCCCGTCGTTCCATGCGAGCCAAAGATTGAAGCCGTAACCGCGAATCAGCCGTTTGCTGGGGCAGACGTAGAGCAGTTCATTCTGCACGTAGGGGAGGGTATCCACCGCCCAGTCGCGTTCCCCGGCGCGCAGGCCAAGCGTGCTGATGGAGGGGCCGCCATCGGGGGTCCATGAGCGAGGGAGAATGCCGTCCCAGTCGGCGGAATAGTTTTGGAACGCGGCGGCGAGTTGTCGTTGATTGGAGGCGCACTGCGCTTCGCGGGCGCTGTCGCGGGCGTTGTGGAGGGCCGGCATGAGGAGACTCCCCAGGACCGCCACAATCGCCATCACGACCAGCAATTCCACCAAAGTGAACCCACTTTGGCAGCGTCTCATCAACGTCTTCTCCTCAATGTAAAGGACAGTGGACCTGCCCTTTCCTGGATTACAGGATAGATGGTACTACGCCTGGCTGAAAGCTTCAAGCGTTCCCGTGGCCGTTACGATAAACCGGGGCCGCTTCAGGCGTCGCCTCGTCGAGTCTTCTCCCGAACGCCGCGAGTTTCCAGCGCTCCACCAGATACAAGGACAGTGAACGAGGCCTTTTCGCTCCCGGATCGGGACCGCCTTCCGGCGATACCCTCCTTCCACCCCGCGGGCGCCGATTGCAGGAGTGGTGCGGAAACCGAGCGAAACCCGGAGCGGTTATTCCTCGTCTTACGGATAGAATCTCTGGGCGCCGACGAAGCGCTTCGGTGGAGTGTCGGCTCTCCGGGATAAGGATCGGCTGTTTAACCCGTCTCACTCAGGTTTCGACAGGCGCCACGATCCTCCTTCTTCAACCCCTGGCCGGGGTCTTCCTGCTTCGCACCGAGCGTCCTCCTTCATTCCCCGCGCTGATCGCCTCTACCCATGGTTTTACCCTGTTTGAATCAACCTCAAGCGTTTGAGAGAAAGGCGACACTCATGAGTCATCGGTCTGCAGCGCGTTATGTTCGACAGGTCACGCTTGCGCTATGCGGCTTCAGCCTGCTCGCCGCGTCATCCGTCTCATGGACGCAGGCGATTCCACCCAACTCTCAGCAGGGGCAGGGACGCCGTGGACGACGCCCTGGCTTTATTCCGCCGCCCCCCGGCGTCAACACCGCCCAGCCCACCCAGGGCGCCAACGCGAACACCAACGCCAACAACGCGCGCGGCTTCGTGCCCGCCGGGATTGACCTCGTGGCCGGGGTGCGCCTCGACCAGCCCGCCACCATGCCCGCCGCGCTGAACGACGTGCGCGCCGTCGCTTACGACCC